>CAYTFW010000061.1:0-31995 GCA_964437145.1 uncultured Rhizobiaceae bacterium | reverse complement strand
AACCTGCGACTCCCCCTCACCCTAACCCTCTCCCCGCAGGCGGGGAGAGGGAATGCATGAAAGGACCAACGTGCCATGAAAGCCGCATACATCACCAAGTTCGGCGGGCCGGAGGTCCTGACCTACGGCGACCTGCCCGACCCTGTGGCCGGGCCGGGCCAGATCGTCGTCGACACCGTCGCTGTCAGCGTCAATGGCGCCGACTCCAAAGTGTGCGCCGGCGAGTATCCCGGCACGCCGAAATTCCCGCTGGTGCTGGGCCGCGATTTCTCCGGCGTGGTCGCCGCGCTGGGCGAGGGCGTGCGCGACCTCAGCGTCGGCGACGCGGTGTTCGGCGTGCTGGAAACCGGCCGCGACGGCACCTACTGCGAGAAGATCGCCATCGGCGGCGCCATCGTGGCCAGGAAGCCGGCCGACATGACGCATGTCGACGCCGCGGCGCTGGCGCTTACCGGCCTCACCGCCTTGTGCACGGTCGAGGACACGCTGAAGCTCAAGGCGGGCGAGACGATCCTGATCCAGGGCGGCGCGGGCGGCGTCGCCAGCTTCGCCATCCAGCTCGCCAAGCATCTGGGCGCGCGCGTGATCACGACAGCGAGCGCGGCCAACCGCGACTATCTGCGCGGGCTCGGCGCCGACGAGGTCATCGACTACAACACGACGGACTTCACCCAGGCGGTGAAGAATTGCGACGCGGTGTTCGACACGGTCGGCGGCGACGTTGCGACGCGCTCCTACGCCGTGCTCAAGCCGGGCGGCCGCGCCGCCTTCATCGCCTCGGGCGCCAAAGCGCCGCCATCCGATCGCGCCGATGTCACCGGGTTGCGCCCGGCCGTCGGCCGCGACCGGCCGCATCTGGAGCGCATCGTCGAGCTGCGCCGTCTCGGCGCCATCCGCGCGCCCGTCGTCACGCTCTACGATCTGGCGAAGGCGTCGGAAGCGCTGAAAGTCAGCGCCGCGCGCCACCTCAAGGGCAAGCTGGTGCTCAAGGTGCGCTGAGGCCGTACCCGATCAACACCAGCGCGATCGTGTAGAGCGCCCAGCCGGGATGGCGGCCGCGCGTGCCCCATAGATTGCCGATTGCGGCGTAGAGATAGGAACTGCCGACCAGCAGGCCGGTCACCAGCCGCGCCTGTGGCTCGAGGGCATAGGCCGCGGCGATCAAGGCCAATCCGCCGACAAACCAGTTGAACGTGCTGAATTGCAGCAGCCCCGGCACGAGTCGCCGGATCGAGCCGCGCAGCGGCCCACTCGCCATCGCCGCCAGCGGCCCGACCATCAGGCGTTGCGTCAGAACGCCGTGGAAGATCGCCACCGCGCCGCCAATGATTCCCGCCGTCGCCAAAGCCGCGTTTCGCCAATCCATGACCATACACCTCTGTATGGAACATCGGCCGACGCGCTTGGCTTGTCAATACACATGTGTATGGTGCGGGGATGACCGACCGCCTGAGCAAAGCCGACTGGATCGCGCACGGCCTCAAGACGCTGGCGCGTGACGGCGCGAATGCGCTGAAGGTGGGACCACTGGCGACGGCGCTGAAGGTCTCGCGCGGCAGCTTCTACTGGCACTTCCGGGATATCGCCGATTTCCGGGATCAGCTGCTGCAGCGCTGGCAGGAGCACTCGACCGACCAGGTGATCCAGTCCCTCGACGCGCGCAGGGGCGAGCCCGGCCTGTTGCGCGAGCTCATGCAAAGCGCCTTCACCAGCGGCCGCCGGTTGGATCGCGCCATAAGGTCCTGGGCCGCCGAGGATCACGCCGTCGCGACGATTGTCGCGACGGTCGATGCTAAGAGGATCTCCCGGATCGCGGCGCTTCTGGTCGAGGCCGGCGTGCGGCAGGAACACGCGAACCATCGCGCGGCCTTCGTCTACTGGGCCTATCTCGGCCAGGCCGCCGTCATGGACCGCCGCTCCGCCGCCCTGCCCTCCGACGCGCTCGACCGTATCGCCGCGCTGTTCGAGGGCTGACGTCCGCTCTCGCTCAAAGCCCCAGTCTATAGAACCGCGACGCCGTGCCGTGGAACAGGTCGGCCTTTTCGCTCGCGCTGGCGCCGTGCGCCAGGCGCTTGCAGGCGTTCCAGAACACGCCGTAGCCGTAGGAGCCCTTGTCGACCGGGAAGTTGCTCTCGAACATCGCGCGCTTGGCGCCGAAGGCCTCGATGCAGGTCTCGACATAGGGCCGCCACGCCGCCGCAAGCTGTTCCGAGCTCGGCGGCAGCGCGCCTTCGTGGAAGTCGAAGCCGAACATCTTCATGCCCATGCCGCCCAGCTTCACATGCGCGTTGGGGCACGACGCCAGCGCGCGGATCTTTGCGCGCCAATCGGCGAAGACGGCGTCGCGCTGGCCGGCGTAGCGGCCCAGCCCGATCGCGCCGCCGACATGATTGAGCACGATCGGCGTCTGCGGGAAGGCGCGCGCCAGGTCGGTCAGATCGCCGATCTGCGGATGGTACATGAAGGCATCGAAGCTCAGCCCCATCGGCGCCAGCCGCGCGAAGCCCTCGCGCACCGTCTTGTCGAGCAGCCAGCCCTGCGGCCGTCCGACCACCGAGCCCCACCGCGACTGATCCGGATCGCTGGCGGTGATGAAGCGGATACCGCGGAAGCGGCCATTGCCCGCCGCGATCATCGCCTCCAGCACTGGCTCGACGCGCGCGCCCAAGGTCAGCTCGCCGTGACCGACGATGCCGGCGCAGACGCGCGGTGCGCCGTAGCCGCCGCTGGCGCACATCGCGGCGGCGCCATTGGCGAACTCGATCTCGCCCACCGGCCGCATCTCCACCGGCCCCTGAGCGCGATACATCGAGAGCCATTCGAGATAGACGGTGGCGACGATTTTATGGCCGCTGTCGATGTCGGCCAGGATGTCGCGCAGCAGGTAGGTGCCGCTCTCCGGCCGATCGATCAGGTGATGGTGCGGATCGATGATCGGCAGGTCGGGCTCGAGCGCCGGCTCGCGCCGCTTGGCGAGCCAGTCCGGCCGCACCGCCAGATGCGCGCTGATCGCGCTCGATGGTGTCGTGGATGCCATCACGCCCTCCCCTTGCCGATGCCATAGAACGCCGCGCAGGTATCGCCCAGGATCAGGTCCTTTTCACGCGCCGTGAGGAACGGACAATAGCGCCGGATGTAGTCGAGCGACTGCTTGTAGGTGCAGAAGCGCTCGACATTGGGCATGTCGGAGCCCCAGATCAGCCGATCGGCGCCGAGCTGGTCGCGCATGCTCTGGATCAGCGCCTGCGCCTCCGGATAGGGATAGTCCCACACGCCGCCATAGGTGATGGGAAACACCACCTCCAGCACCAGCGGCTCGCGGCGGTAGAGGCGCAGCAGCGCGTCGGGGAACTCGTAGCGGCCACCTTTGGCGAAGTACGTCACGGGCGGGCTCATCGCGAGATGCACGCGCAGGCCAGGATGGCGATCGAGCACACGGCCGAACGCCGTGACATGCGCCATGTAGCCGGCCATGTCGTAGCTCGGCCCCGAGCTGAACTCGAGACACAGCACGATGCCGCGCCGCGCGAGCTTATCCCAGAACGGCTCCATCTGTGGCGCGTCGAGCGGCCAGGGAAAGCCGTGACGGCTCATCGAATCGACATTGAAGTAAAGGCCGCGCAATTTCAGCACGTCGAAGGCGTGATCGACCGCGGCGAGCTGCGCCGGCTGGCCGGCCATCGCGTCGTCGACATGCATCAGCCCGGTCATGCGCGCCGGGTACTGCCGCTCGGCGAAGGCGTTCATCTCGCTCATCGCGCCGTAGCCACCGCCGGCCTGCAGCAGGCAGTGATCGACGCCGGCGTTCATCATCTGCGCCAGCATCAGCTCGGGCGGCGCCACCATCTCCTGCATGCCCGCGGGCATGTACTGCACGCCGTAGTCCTCGCCGTCATGCGTGAACTCGAGCTGGCCGAAGCGGCCGACGCGGAAATCGACATCGGCCAGGCCGCTCCAGCCCTCCTCGCCGGCGCGGAACAACGCCTTGGTGTCGGCGCGCACGCCGTCGCGCAGCCGGAAGGTCGGCGCCACCGTGCGGGTGACAACGCGCTGCAGGTAGCGCTTGTGGATGTCGCGCGACTCGTGCCCGCAGGCGCCGATCCAGTGCGCGAAGATATGGGCGTGGCAATCGACGATCATGGCAGTCCCCCCGGGCCGCCGAGTATCGCATAGGCTTCGCGGCGCGGCGCAAGGACGCTAGGATGGACGCGATGAACACCACGACCATCCATGAAGGCGGCTGCCAGTGCGGGGCGATCCGCTACCGCCTCGCCACCCGCGCGCACTGGGTCGGCCACTGTCATTGTCGCATGTGCCAGAAGGCGCATGGCGCACCGGTGGTGAGCTGGGTCGCCGCGCCGGCCGCGGGCGTCGAATTCACCCGGGGGTCGCTGAAGTACTACCACTCCAGCGGCCACACCAAGCGCGGCTTCTGTACCGAGTGCGGCACGCCGGTCGCCTGCGTGCCGACGCCGAAGCCCGGTGAGGCGCCCTATGTCGATCTGGCGCTCGCGACCTTCGACGATCCCAAAGCGTTCACGCCGATGGCGCATATGTGGTGCGACAGCGCGATGCCGTGGCTGCCGATCGACGACCACCTACCGCGCTTCGCGCAGGGCGTCACGTCGAGCAAGCCGCCGACATCCTAGCGCCGCCGCGCCTCACAGCGCGCAGGTGCGGAAGCCGGCGACGACGTCGTTGCGATCGGGCGTGAAGAAGTTGCGGTAGGCCGGGCGCGCGATGCGCGCGCTGGTCGCCCAGCAGCCGCCGCGCAGCACCTTGCGCGTGCCGAACCAGGGTTGCGAGTAGTCCTTGTAGGGATCGGCCGAGAAGCCGGCGAAGGGCAGGAAATCCGACGCCGTCCATTCCCAGACGCCGCCGATCATCTGCCGGCAGCCGAAGCCGCTGTCGCCATCAGCGCAGGCGGCAACATCGATCGGGCCGTCGACGGCGAAGTCGAGATTGGCGCGCGATGGCGTCGGCGGCGCGTCACCCCACGGCCAACGGCGGCGCGTGCTCGCAAGAGCGGCGCCATCCGGCGTCGGCTCGCCAATCGCCGCCGCTTCCCATTCGACCTCGGTCGGCAGGCGCCTCTTGGCCCAGCGGCACCACGCCTCGGCCTCGAAGTAGCTCACGAACACGACGGGCGCGTGCGGCGCCAGTTCCTCGATCGCGCGGTAGCGTCGCGCGCACCACACGCCGTCGCGCTTGGGCTGCCAGTAGACCGGCCGCTCGGCGTCGCGCCGTTCGCGCCACGCCCAGCCAGCGTCGGTCCAGAACTCACGGGCGCGATAGCCACCGCTCTCGACGAAGGCCGCGAACTCGGCGTTGGTCACCGGCGCGCGCGCGATGCGGAACGGCGCCACGACCGTGTCGTGCGCCCATTTCTCGTTATCGAACACGAAGCCGTCGGCCGCGGTCGAGCCCAGCCGCCAGGTGCCGCCGGGCACCGCCACATCGCCGGGCAATTCGCCCACTTCGGGTCGCGCCAAGCCGGCCAAGCCATCGGCCGGCGCATAGGACAGCGTCTGGCGCGTGTAGGTCAGCGCCTCGACATGCATGTCCTCGTGACGGATCGACAGTTCGTAGAAATACCGTGTGGCCTTGTTCGTCGTGCCGCCCAGCATGTCCTCCTGACGCGCGAGCACGTCCTGCAGATAGCCGAAGGTACCGGCGCGATCGGGCAGGTCGAGTTGCCAGCGCGTGGCATGCGCCACGTTGCTCGAATCCCACAAGCGATCGCCGCGTTCGATCAGCGGCGCGCGGCCATGTGTCTGGCGCAAGGTCCAGTACTCGTGGAACCAGGCGACATGGCCGATCTCCCAGAGCACGGGATTGACGATATCCAGCCGAGGACCCATCAATTCGGCCGATGACAGATCCTCGGTCAGGCGCAGCAAGCGCTGGCGGCTTTCGCGCAGTTCCGCCACGAGCTGCGCGGCGTTCGCGCCACTGGTCGGCCGTTCGACATGGTCCATGAAGATCGTCCTTATCACACCCGAGGGCCCGACCAAACGCACCGGCAACAGGGTCGCCGCCAGACGCTGGGCGCGCATCCTGCGCCACCTCGGTCACCGCGTGCGCGTGGCGCTCGACTACGACGGCCGGCCCGCCGACCTGATGGTGGCGGTGCATGCCTGGCGCAGCGCCACCGCCATTGCGCGCTTCAAGGCGGCGTGCCCGACTCGGCCGGTGGTCTTGCAGCTGAGTGGCACCGACATCTACGAGTATATCGAGTCCGATCCCGACACGACGCTGCGCGCGATGGGCTCGGCGGACCGCCTCGTCGCGCTGAACGATCTCGCCTGGCGCGCGGTGCCCAAACCACTGCGCCAGCGCCTCGTCGTCATCCATCAATCGGCTTTGGCGTCATCACGGCCGCGCCGGCCCAGCACCGATGCCGTGGTGATCTCGGTGATCGGGCACCTGCGCGACGTCAAGGACCCGCTGCGCGCCGCCGAAGCCGTACGGCTATTGCCCGAGGACAGCCGCGTGCGCGTCGAGCAGGTCGGCCGCGCCTACACGCCGCGATGGGCCGCGCGCGCCCGCGCCGAGATGAAAGCGAACCCGCGCTACACGTGGCGCGACGACGTGCCGGCCGCGGCCGTGCGCGGCTTGCTGGCGCGTAGCCACGCCATGGTGATCTCCTCGCTGAGCGAAGGCGGCGCCAACGTGATCTCCGAGGCGGCGGTGGCGGGCGTGCCGATCCTGGCCTCGCGCATCGACGGCAATGTCGGGCTGCTGGGCGCCGACTATCCCGGCTACTTCCCAGTCGGCGACACGCGCGCCCTGGCACGCCTGCTGCGGCGCGTGGAGCGCGAGCCGCCCTTCGTCGCGTCGCTCGAGAAGGCCCTGGCGCGCCGTGCGCCACTGTTCCGGCCCGCGCGCGAAATCACCGCCTGGCGCCGGCTATTGGCTGGATTGAAGCGCCGGCATTAGCTGCTATCGTTCGCCGGACCTCAGGGGGACCATCTCATGACCTTGCCCGTGGCGACGCTCGATCACGTGGTCATCAACGCACGCGACGACATGGATCGCGCCGCCGATATCTACCGGCGGATCGGCTTCACGCTGACCGAGCGCGGCTACCACTCGCTCGGCTCGATGAACCATCTCGCGATGTTCGGCACCGACTATCTCGAGCTGATCGCCATCCCCAAGGGCGCGACCTCGGGCCGGCTCGACCTGCTCGACTACGCCTATGGGCTGAACGGCCTGGTGTTCGGCGCCGAGGATTCGGCGGCGACCTACGCGGCGCTGAGCAAGGCCGGCGTGCCGGTCGACCCGCCGGTCGAGTTCACCCGCCCCGTGAAATACAGCGGCGGCCAGGGCGATGCGCGCTTCCGCACCGTGCGCATGAAGGCGGGCGTCGTGCCCTATGGCCGCGTCTACTACTGCCACCACTTCACCCGCGAGCTGGTGTGGCGCGACGAGTGGCGCCACCACGCCAACGGCACCGTTGCCGTAGCGCGCGCGCTGATCGTCGAGCCCGATCCGGCCAAAGGCGCCAAGCTCTATGCCGACATGTTCGGGCCGGACAACATCCGCGACATCAAGGGCGGCAAGAGCGTGGTGGTCGGCAACTCGCGCTTCGACATTGTCACCGAGGCGGCGTTGCGCGGCGAATTCGGTGACGCCGTGCCCATGCCCGAGGGCCGCCCCGCCTATATGGCCGGTCTCACCTTGCGCACCCTGTCGCTGCGCAAGGCGGCTGACGCGCTGAAATCAGGCGGTATCGAGTCCATCGCGCAGGATGGCCGCATCGTCGTGCCGGCACGCGCGGCGATGAACGCGACGCTGGAGTTCGTCGAATGATGATGGGCGATCCGGCCATACTCTGGGACAACCAGGGCGACGCGATCTCGCGCGAGGTGCTGGACGGCGTCGCGTTGATCGACGCCGGCGGCGACGGCACGGAGCGGCGCTATAGCTACGGCGACATTGTGCGGCTGAGCGGCGCCATCGCCGCCGGCCTGCTGGCGCGCGGGCTGAAGCGCGGGGACCGCGTCGCGATCCTCTCGGCCAATCGCGCCGAGTATCTCCTGACCTTCCTCGGCACCATGCAGGCCGGGCTCGTCTCGGTGCCGGTGAACTGGAAGCTGCCGGCGGAGACCGTCGCTTACATCGTCGGCGATTGCGACGCCAAGCTGGTGATCGGCGACGCGACGCGACTGGCGCTCGCGCCGGACTCTGTGCCGAAAGTCGACGTCGACACCGCGGCCTTCAAAGCGCTGTTGGCGCATGCGCCGATGAAGCCGCTGGCGATGCGGCCGGAAGAGCCGGCGATGTTCCTCTACACCTCAGGGTCGACTGGCAAGCCCAAGGGCGTGGTCTTGTCGCATTACTCCCATCTGTGGGCGATCAGCCGCCGCGTGCGCCGTCCCAGCCCCTTCGGTGCCCGCGCGCTGGTCGCGGCGCCGCTCTATCACATGAACGGCCTGGCGATGTGCCAGACGACGTTGAGCCACGGCGATACCATCGTGCTGCTGCCGCAGTTCACGACCAGGAGCTACATCGAGGCCGCCGCCAAGCACCACGTGGCGTTCCTGACCTCGGTGCCGACCATGATCGCGATGATGCTGCGCGAGAAGGAGCTGCTGGCGCGCACCGACCTGTCGGCGGTGGAAGCCGTGCGCATGGGCTCGGCGCCGATCACCCAGGGTCTTGTCGATCAGGTGCGCGCGCTCTTTCCGACGGCGCAAATCAGCAACGGTTACGGCACGACCGAAGCCGGCCCCGTCGTCTTCGGCCCGCATCCCCAAGGCATAGCGCAGCCCGATCTGTCTACTGGCTACGCGCACCCCGACGTGAAGCTGCGCCTGGTGCGCGACGGGCAAGTCGTCGCGGACGAGGGCGTGCTGGAGATGGCCTGCGGCGCGCTGATGACGCGCTACCACAATCTTCCGGAGGCCACCGCCAAAGCGATGACGGCGGATGGCTACTATCGCACCGGCGATGTCTTCCGCCGTGACGCAAACGGCTTCTACTTCTTCGTCGGCCGCGCCGACGACATGTTCGTCTGTGGCGGCGAGAACATCTACCCGGGCGAGGTCGAGAAGATGCTCGAGCGCCATCCCGCCATCCACCAGGCGGCCGTGCTGCCGGTGCCCGACGAGCTGAAGGGCCACAAGCCGATCGCCTTCGTCGTGCGCGCCGCGGAGGCCGCGATCGACGAGCAGGCGGTCAAGCAATTCGCGCTGGCCAACGCGCCGGCCTATCAGCATCCGCGCCGCGTGTTCTTCGTCGAGGAGATGCCGCTGGCCGGCACCAACAAGATCGACAAGCGCGCGCTCGCGCGCCGCATTCCCGAGCAGGAGAGCATCGAGCCATGAGAGCAGCTGTCGTTCGCGAGCATGGCGGCCCCGACCGTCTCGCCTTCGAGAAGGACTTCCCCGATCCCAAGCCCGGCGAAGGCGACGTGATCGTGGCGGTGAAGGCCTCGTCGCTGAACTACCACGACGTCTTCACCCGCCGTGGCATGCCCGGCATCAAGGTGCCGATGCCCGCGATCATGGGCCTCGACGTCGCCGGCGAGATCGCCGAGGTCGGACCCGGCGTCGAGGGCTGGAAGAAGGGCGATCGCGTGCTGGTCGATCCGATCAACCGCGTCGAAGGTGGCTTGATGGGCGAGACCGTGCATGGCGGCCTGGCCGAATTATGCCGGGCGCGTGCGCACCAGCTCATCAGGATTCCCGAAGGCGTGAGCTTCGCGGACGCCGCCGCCCTGCCGGTCGCCTACGGCACCGCGCTGCGCATGATGCGCACCAACGGCCACGTCGCGAAGGGCGAGACGGTGCTGATCCTGGGCGCCTCGGGCGGCGTCGGCGTGTGCTGCCTGCAGCTCGCCAAGAGCGTCGGCGCCGAGGTGATCGCCTGCGCCGGCACCGACGCCAAGGCCAAGCGCCTGGCCGATCTCGGCGCCGATCGCACCATCAACTACGTCACCCACGACTTCCAGCAGGAGGCCTACAAGCACTATGGCAAGCCGACGCGGCGCGGTGCCGGCGCCACCCAAGGCATCGATGTCGTCGTCAACTACACCGGCGGCGACACCTGGGTGAAGTCGCTGAAGGTGCTGAAGGTCGGCGGTAGGCTGCTGACCTGCGGCGCGACGGCGGGCTTCTCGCCGCAAGAGGACATCCGCTTCATCTGGACCTTCGAGCTGAAGATCCTCGGCTCCAACGGCTGGATGCGCGAGGACATCCTGACGCTGCTCGAGATGGTGCAGAAAGGCCAGCTGAAGGTCCTGATCGACAAGGTCTACCCGCTCGAGCAGGCGCGCGAGGCGCTGCGCGTCATCGAGGACCGCGAGGTCTTCGGCAAGATCGTGGTGGCGCCATGAGCGAGGCGCTGACGCCGCTGAGCGGCACCGAGATCCAGGCGATGCTCGACAAGTCGCCGTTCATCTCCTTCATGGGCCTCAAGGTCACCGAGGCCGATCCCGCGCGTGAGCAGGTGACGATGACCTGCGCTATGCGCCCCGAGTTCGAGCGCGGCGCCGGCACTGGCCAGTGGCATGGCGGGCCGATCGCGGCGATCATCGACACGGTGGGCGACTACGCCCTGGTGATGGCCCTGCGCCGCGGCCTGCCGACGATCAACTTCCGCGTCGACTATCTCAGGCCGGCGATCAAGACCTCGCTCACGACGGTCGCGCGCGTGCGCCGCGCCGGCAAGAGCGTCGGTGTGGTCGACGTCGACGTCTACGACGACCGCAAGGCTTTGGTCGCGGTCGGCCGCGCCACCTACTCGACGTTGGCGAGCTGATCAGGGCCGGTGCGCGCTGACCAGCTCGAAGGTGATCTTCTGGGCGCTGATCAGCTGCGAGGCTTCCAGGCTGTTGACGCGCAACTCCGAAGAGTCGCCGATCCGGTACGGGAACCAGCCCCTATAGGGGCGCTCCACCAGATGGCGTGAGGTAACGAGGTCGTTCCAGACAGCCGCCGGGACGTGCGCGCAAGCGACACCGCCCTCATGCTCGCCGCCACGCACGAGGGCGTTGGCGGAGTGACTGTAGACAGTGTCCCACGCCGCGGCCGGATCACGCGACATGAGGCCGCCCGAGCCAACATCCTGCGGTCGCAGGAACGTCTTCGGTACGTCACGAACATTGCTCTGCACGCCGCGATAAATGCACATCTCCGCGCCGGTGCAGATGGGTGGCGTCTTCCAGATCGGAGGGGGGATTTCATCGGGCCGCAGGGCTCGCAATGCCATGGCGTCCTCCAGCACAGGATCGACGCGGCGATGCTGGCATGGCGGCCACAGGCACTCCAGATCGAAAGAAACCCCGCCGACCGGCTTGCTCGGCTAGGCGCAAACCTGCTGAAATCGCCCGCCGCCTGGGGACGCGGGGGAGATGATCGGCCGGTTCCTGCGCACGCATCGCGCGATCTACGGCGATCGGGATCGCGTCTATCACGCCGCGATCGGCGAGGATCGCGGGCTCGCCTCGCCGTGGCTGATCCTCGGCGTCGGCATGATCCTGGTCGGCGCCCTCGATCTGTGGCTGTTCGCCGGCACGCCGCTGTTCGACGACGCCATCACACCCTACCTACCGTGGAACATCCTGGCGCCGCAGGTCGTGATCTGGCTGTCCGGCGTCGTCGTGATCATCGTCGTGATGGCGATCCTGGGCGCGCCGACCCGGCCAAAGGTCATCGTGCGCCTGTGGGCCTATGTGATGGGCCACGTCGCCACCGTGATGCCGCCGGCGCTCCTGACCATTCTCGGCGTGCGCTCGTTGCTGCTGGAGTCCTCGGCCATCGAAGCGCCGGCGGCGCTGCTGTTCTCCGCGATCGCGCTGGCCGTCGTCATTTGGCTGGGCGCGGGGCTGCGCGAGCTGGCGGGGCGCCGCACGCTACCCGCCGTCGCCGCCGCGGTGCTGGCGTTGGCCGCGGGCGTGGCGATCGCCGAGAGCAAGCGGCGCTTTGTCTCGCGCTTCCACGACATCGAGAGCGGCAGCATGCGGCCGGGTTTCGACCGCGGTGATCGTATCCTGACCAACAGCGCGCTGTTGATGGTTCGCGAGCCGCGTGCCGGCGATATCGTGGTCTATGACGCGCGGCGCGAGCGCGGCAACGACATGTCATCCTTCGTCCATCGCATCGTCGGCGTGCCGGGCGACCGGGTCGCCTTCGCCGAATGCGGCGTCATCGTCAACGGCCGACCGGCGCGCGCCGGCGATCGCGTCCGCAGCGAGCACCCCGGCATCCGCACGCCGCAATGGGTGGCGCCCGAAACGCTCGGCGGCAAGACCTTCCAGATCACCTTCGACGATGTCCGCGATCCGCTGTGTAAGCGCGGCGAAATCACCGTGCCGCCGGGCCACTTCTATGTCGCCGGCGACGCGCGCGACCGGTCGATCGACAGCCGCATGCCCTCACCCGGCCTGATACCGCGCGCGGCGATCACCGGTATCGCCGTCTATGTCTACGCCGCGACCCGGCCGTCGCATCGGCTGTAAGTCCGCGTGTCGCGGCGTTGCCGCTCTACCGCGGCAGCTGCGCGAGGCTGGCCCAGTCGAACTCGACACCGTGGCCGGGCGCGTCACCAGCGATCGCGCGGCCCTCGACGATGGATAGCGGCCGGCTGATGTAGCGGTCGAGGCCGAAGCCGTGCGCCTCGAGATAGCTGCGGTTCGGGCAGGCGGCGAGGAGGTGGACGGTGATGTCGTGCGCGCCGTGCGACGTCACCGGCAGGTTGTGCGCCTCGGCAAGGTGGGCCACCTTCATGAACACGGTCACGCCGCCGCAATTCGTCACGTCGGGCTCCGGATAGGACACGCCGCCCGCCGCGATCATCTGCTTGAACTCCCACAGCGTGCGGAAGTTCTCGCCGGTCGCGATCGGTATGCCGCCCTCGCGCGCGATCCGCGCGTGCCCGGCGACATCGTCGGGGATGGTCGGCTCCTCCAGCCACACCAGATCATACGGCTGCAGCATGCGCGCCCGCTGGATCGCCTCGTGGGCTGTCCACTTCATGTTGGCGTCAACCATCAGCGGAAAGCCGTCGCCGAGGTGCTTGCGCATCGCCGCGACCTTCGCGACGTCCTCGCTGGCGCGCTCGCGGCCGACCTTCATCTTGATCGCGCGGAAGCCCTTGGCGAGGTTACCATCGGTCTGCTTCAACAGGGCCGCAACGTCGAGATCGAGATCGATGCCGCCGGCGTAGCACGGCACCCTGCGATCGTTGCCGCCGAGCATTTTCCACAGTGGCAGCCCGGCCCGCCGCGCCTTCAAATCATGCAGCGCGATATCCAGCGCGGACTGCGCCAGCACCGCAGCACCACCGCGTCCGCCGTAGTGCAGCGCCCACCAGACCTTCGTCCAGATCGCCTCGATAAGATCGGCGTCCTCACCCCTCACGATCTCGGCGATCTCACCGGCCAAGGTGGCGTGGATCGCCCCGCCATTGCGCCCTGTCGTGTAGGTGTAGCCGACACCTTCCGCCCCGTCGGCGTCCCGCACGCGCGCCGTGACGATCTCGAACGCGGTCATGACGCCATGCGTCGAATCGGACAGCGCCACGTCGAGCGGAATCCGATAATGCCCGGCCTCGACGGCCGCGATCTTCGCCACGTGTGCCCTCCGCGCTAGCCGCGAACCGGCGCGCGCGCCGGGCGGCGCGCCGCGAGCTTGGCGGCCAGGAGATCGGCGATCGCCTTGACCGCCGCCTTGAGCCCTTGATCGCCGCCGAACTCCATTGGCCGCAGCGCGCGCGTCGCGAAGCCCTCCTCGACGGCGTCCTGCAACAGCGCGCCACCCTCACGCAGCGTCTCGATCTCGTGTCGCTCGCCCAACCAGTCCAGCATCATCGCCGCCGACAGGATGGTCGCGGTTGGGTTCGCCTTGTCCTGGCCGGTGATATCGGGCGCGCTGCCATGCGCCGGCTGGAACAGGCCGTGCTCGTCGCCAAGCTCGGCACAGGGCGCCAGCCCCATGCCACCGACCAGCCCGCCGCCGAGGTCGGACAGGATGTCGCCGAACATGTTCTCCATGACGAGCACGTCGAACTCCCAGGGCCGGCGGATGAGGTCGAGGGCCTGGGCGTCGACGTAGTTGTAGTCGGCACGGATATCAGGGAACAGCGCGCGCCGCTCGTCGAAGATCTTGCGGAAGAAGGCGAAGGCGCGAAAGACATTGGCCTTGTCGACGCAGGTGACTCGCCCCTTAGCCGGATCGCGCCGCTTGCGCCCGCGGGCGATACGGAAGGCGGTGTCGCAGAGCTTCTCGGTCGTGGCGCGTGTAATGCGCAACGTCTCGCGCGCCTCGCGATCGTCGATCACCTCGCCCTTGCCGTGGGTGTAGAACAGCCCTTCGGTGGACTCGCGCAGGATCACCACGTCGATGTTCGCGGCGCGCTCGTCGAGAAGCCGCCGAGGCGTGTTCGGGAACGCCTTGATCGGCCTGACGCCGGCATAGAGCTGGAATTCCTCGCGCAGCCTCAGATGCGGCGAGATCTCGGTCCCGTCGGCGTGACGCACGGCGGGCCAGCCCATCGCCCCCATCAGGATCGCATCGGCCTGACGCGCGGCTTCGAAGGCTTCCGGCGAGATGTCGCGACCACTCTCGCGGAAATACAGCGCGCCCATGTCGGGGCGATCTTCGAACTCCAGCTTGAATCCACCCAGCGCGGCTTCGATGACGCCCAGGAGATGCACGGCCGGCGGCACGATCTCCCGGCCGATGCCGTCGCCGGGCAATGTGACGATCCGCAGGCGCTTGTTGGTCACGGTGATGTGTTCCGATTTTGGGGTCCGGATCGATCGTACGCGATGTGCCGGCTGGCGCAAACCCGGAGCCGACACACGAAGGGCTTGCGGCCGGACCCGACGCATTGCAAGACGGCACCATGGACCTCAAGAGCCACATCCGGACCGTTCCCGACTTCCCCAAGCCGGGCATCCAGTTCTACGACATCACTACGCTGCTGCTGCACGCCGAGGCGTGGCGCGAGACCGTCGATCTGCTGGCGGAGGCGGTGAAAAAGCACCAGCCCGACCTGCTGGCCGGCATCGAGTCGCGCGGCTTCATTTTCGGCGCGCCGGTGGCCTACGCGCTGGGTCTGGGTTTCATCATCCTGCGTAAGAAGGGCAAGCTGCCGGGTTCCAAGGCCAGCCACACCTACGAGCTGGAATACGGCAACGACACCATTGAGATGCACGACGACGCCGTGCGATCCGGCCAGCGCGTCGTCCTGATCGACGACCTGCTGGCCACCGGCGGCACCATGGACGCCGCGATCCGCCTATTGCGCGGGGTCGGCGCCGTCGTGCCGGCCGCTGTCTGTGTCATCGAGCTGGCTTTCCTCAAGGGGCGCGGCCGGCTCGACATTCCAGTCGAGTCCCTGCTCACCTACGACGACTGAACCGCGATTGCGCCACCGCATCAGGCGCCGTAGGGTGCGGACAACAATCGGGATGTGTCGGGATGGCTGGCGAGGGCGTGAGACGCGCATCGTCTGTGCAATCGGAAGCGGAGATGGGAGATCGCTGACGTGGCGGATACGGTCTGGAAAGTCACCATTTCAGGCATCGTGAGCCGGCGCGTCGATGGCGTGCGGTTCCCGGTGAACGAGGGCGACTGGACCATGCGGCGCACGCCGTCGGGCGCTTACCGCCTGACCTGCCTGTTCGACGACCCCTTCGAGATCTCGCAAAGCGAGGTCGACACCTACCTGCGCGCCAAATCGATCAAGATCATCGAGGGCACCTGGCCGTAGTATCGGGGCCCGGATCGTCGGTCGTGTGAACCTTCTGTTGCGTCCATTCCATACGCTAGCGTAGCGTCTTGCGGTGTGTCGCGCTCGGCAGGGGGTTCCCATGGCTCGCAAACAATCTCGCTTCGGCGTCTCGCGCCGTTCGTTCGTCGGCGGCGCCGGTGCGCTGTCGATCGGTCTCGCCGGCTTCCCGGCGGTCCTCGGCGCGCAGGCCAAGGCCGTGAAGGTCGGCCTGATCCATCCCGTCACGGGTTTCGTCGCCTATAACGGCCAGCAGAGCCGGCTGGGCGCGACCATGGCAATCGAGGACGTCAACAAGGCCGGCGGCATCAAGTCGATGGGCGGCGCCAAGCTCGAGGCGCTCTTGGGCGACAGCCAGTCCAAGGTCGAGGTCGGCGTCAGCGAGGTGGAGAAGATGAACGAGGCGGGCGCCTCGGC
Organism: uncultured Rhizobiaceae bacterium; assembly: GCA_964437145.1. Classification (GTDB taxonomy): domain Bacteria; phylum Pseudomonadota; class Alphaproteobacteria; order Reyranellales; family Reyranellaceae; genus JAFAZJ01. The sequence goes on along the minus strand of CAYTFW010000061.1, from coordinate 15,837 downwards.
CTTCATCGGCTGCTTCCAGAGCCCGGTCGGCATCGCCGCGACGCAGGCGGCGGCGAAGTACAACACGCCGTTCCTGATCGATGTCGGCGCCTCGGACCAGCTGGTCAGGCGCGGGCTGAAGAACGTGTTCCGCCTGAAGCCCGGCTTCGGCAGGTGTGTCGACGACGGCATCGCCGCCCTAGGCGCGATCAACAAGGGCGCCGGCAGCCCGGCCAAGAGCGCGGTGATCGTGCACGAGAGCGGCGAGTTCGGCACCGGCACCGCCAAGCTGCTGGCCGGCAAGCTGCCGTCGATCGGCGTCGAGGCCAAGGAGCTGATCCCGCACGACAACCCGACGCGCAGCTTCGACAACATCGCCTTGCGCATCCGCTCGATGGCGCCGGATATCGTGATGATGTCGAACTACGGCAACGAGTACATGCTGCTGGCGCGCACGCTCTTCCAGCAGAAGGTCGAGCTCAAGGGCATGTTCTCGGTGCTGGGCGGCGGCTTCAACTACAAGTTCGTCAAGGACATGCCCGACGTGTCGCAGTTCATGATGGACACCAACCACTGGTTCAACCCGCGCAGCGAGGCCTCGCAGGCGCTGAAGAAGCGGGTCGAGGCCGGCGGCGCGTTGTTCACCTTCGAGGTCTATCTCTCCTACACCAACGTCATGCTGCTAGCCGATGCGCTGGAGCGCGCCCAGTCGGCCGACAAGGAGAAGCTGACCGCCGCGCTCGCCGCCTCGACCTTCAAGGCCGAGCTGATGCCCTACGGGCCGACCAAGTTCGTCGACGGCCAGAACGAGGGCGGCCTGCCGGCGGTGATGCAGTCGCTCAAGGGCGAGATCGAGGTCATCGCGCCCGAGCAGTTCGCCTCGGCCAAGGCGGTCTTCCCGCGCCCGAAGTTCACGTGACTCCTTCTCCCCGCGCAGGCGGGGAGAAGGTGCCCGAAGGGCGGATGAGGGGCTTCGCGGTGTTCCAGTCACAACGGCCGAAGTCGTTGCGCCAAAGCCTCTCATCCGCCTCGCTGGCGCTCGGCACCTTCTCCCCGCCTGCGCGGGGAGAAGGAAAACTGTCATGAGCGCCGACATCGTCTTCGCGGGAATCGTCAACGGCCTGATGGCCGGGGGCGTCTATGTGCTGGTCGCCGTCGGGCTCACCCTGATCTACGGCGTCCTGCACATCATCAACTTCGCGCACGGCAGCCTGCTGATGCTGGCGATGTACGCGGTGTACTTTCTGTTCCGCAAGCCGCTGGGGCTCGATCCCTACGCCGCGCTGCCGCTGGTCACCGCCGGCGCCTTCGCCTTCGGCTACCTGCTCTATCGCGGCGTGATCGGCCGCTTCGCCCATGGCAAGGACGAGAACATCCTGCTGATCACGCTGGGCCTGTCGATCGTCGCCGACAACGCCGCGCTGTTCTTCTTCACCGGCGACACCCAGACCATCGATGTCTCCTATGCCGGTCGCTTCCTCGAGCTCGGCCCCGCCCTGGTGCCGCTGCCCAAGTTGGTATCCTTCCTTGCCTCGCTGCTGATCTGCGCCCTGCTCGGCCTGTGGATGGCCTTCACCGACACTGGCAAGGCGATCCGCGCCGTGGCCAAGGAGCGCCAGGGCGCACGGCTGGTCGGCATCGACGTCGAGAACATCTTCGCCATCGCCTACGGTATCGGCATCGCTTGCCTGGGCGCCGCCGCCTGCCTGCTGATGCCATTCTTCTACGTCAGCCCCTCCTCCGGTCATGCCTTCGTGCTGATCGCCTTCACGACGGTCGTGCTGGGTGGCATGGGCAGCTTCGCCGGCGCGCTGATCGGCGGGTTGCTGATCGGCATCGTCGAATCGCTGGGCGGCCTGCGCTTCGGCGAGCAGCTCGGCCAGATCGCCATTCCGCTGGTCTTCATCCTGGTGCTGCTGCTGCGGCCCACCGGCCTGTTCGGGGGCCGCTGATGAGCCGCCGCGCGATGCTGTGGTGCGCCGTCGGCCTGCTGCTGGCGATCCTCTACCCGCTGCTGTTCGGCGGCCCCTCGCTGATCGCGCGCTCGAACTACGCCATCAACATCGCCTTCCTGATCCTGTTCGCCGCCTTCCTCGGCCAGAGCTGGAACATCGCCGGCGGTTATGCCGGCCAGACCTCGTTCGGCCATGTCGTGTTCTTCGGCACCGGCGCCTATGTCTCGACCATCCTGCATGTCACCCACGGCTGGAACCCATGGCTCGCCTGGCCGGTGGCGATCGCCTCTGGAGGGCTGGTCGGCGCCGTCATCGGCGTGCTGAGCTTCCGCGCCGGCCTGCGCGGCTCGTACTTCGCGCTGATCACCTTGGCGTTCGCGGAAGTCTTCCGCATCGTCGCCAACTCGATCCCGCAGACGCGCGGTGGGCTGGGCATCCTGATCAAGGCCGATCAGCGGCCCGAGAACTTCCAGTTCCGCGATCCGATGTGGTTCTACTATCTCGCGCTCGTGCTGTGCGTTATCGGGCTGGCGATCGCCTGGTGGCTCACGCGCTCGCGATTCGGTGCTCGGTTAGCGGCGATCCGCGAGAACGAGGACGCGGCGATGGCGCTGGGCATCGACGTCTTTCGCGAGAAGGTGCGCGTGCTGGCGCTGTCGGGCGCGATGTGCGCCGCCGGAGGCACGGTCTACGCGCAGAAATACCTCTACCTCGATCCCTCCATCGCTTTCGGTGTCGAGAAGTCGGTGGAGATGCTGCTGGTCAGCATGATCGGCGGCGCCGGCACCATCTTCGGGCCCTTGATCGGCTCGGGTGTGCTGCACCTGGTGGGCGAGATCACCCGCGACCTCGGCAATTTCGTGCCGGGCATCAAGAACGCCCAGCCGCTGGCCCTGATCGTCTACGGCCTGATCCTCGTGATCATCGTCGCCTACCTGCCCGATGGCCTGACCGGCCTGCTTCGACGGCGGCGCTGAACGTGCTCGAGGTGCGCGACCTGATGAAACGCTTCGGCGGCCTGAAGGCCGTCGATGGCGCCTCGCTCGACGTCGATCAGGGCGCCATCGTCGGCCTGATCGGCCCCAACGGCGCGGGCAAGACCACGCTGTTCGCCACCATCGCCGGCTTCCACAAGCCCGATGGCGGGCGCGTGCGGTTCGAAGGCCAGGACATCACCGGCCTGCCGCCGCACCTGCTGTGCGAGCGCGGCATGGTGCGCACCTTCCAGATCACCCAGCCCTTCGCGCGGCTGAGCGTGATCGAGAACATCATGGTCGGCGCCTATCTGCGCACCGCCGACCGGTCAGAGGCGGCGGCGCGCGCCGCCGATGTGGCGCGCCGCGTCGGCCTGGGCGATCGCCTCGAGGCGCCGGCGGGCGATCTCACCGTCGCCGGCCGCAAGCGGCTGGAGCTCGCCCGCGCGCTCGCCACCACGCCCAAGCTGCTGCTGCTCGACGAGGTCATGGCCGGTCTCAATCCCACGGAGGTCGCGGCGATCGTCGAGATCGTGCGCGCCATCCGCGCCGACGGCGTCACCATCCTGCTGATCGAGCACGTGATGCAGGCAGTGATGAGTCTCGCCGAGCATGTCTATGTGCTGAACGACGGCCGCATCATCGCCGACGGCGCGCCGCAGGCCATCGCCAGCGAGCCGAAGGTGATCGAGGCCTATCTCGGCCATGGCGCCGCCGAACGGATGAGCGGGCATGCTTGAGATCAGCGGCCTGCGCGCCGGCTACGGCGCCGTCGAGATCCTGCGCGGCGTCGATCTGCGCGTCGACGCCGGCGAGATCGTCGCGTTGCTGGGCAGCAACGGCGTCGGCAAGTCGACGCTCAACAACAACGTCAGCGGGCTATACCGGCCCTTCGCCGGCCGCATCGTCTTCGCCGGCCGCGACATTTCGGGTGACTCTCCGCAGAGCATCGTCGAGTCCGGCCTGATCCAGGTGCCGGAGGGCCGCCGCGTCTTTCCCAATCTCAGCGTGCGCGAGAACCTCGAGCTGGGCAGCTACCGCCGCGGCCGCGCGCGGCGCGCCGCCAACCTGGCGCGCGTCACCGACATCTTCCCGCGCCTGAAGGAACGCTTCACCCAGAAGGCCGGCACGCTGTCGGGCGGCGAGCAGCAGATGCTGGCGATCGGCCGCGCGATGATGGCCGAGCCGACGCTGCTGATCCTCGACGAGCCGTCGCTCGGCCTCTCGCCGCTGCTGGTCGAGACCATGTTCGCGCTGATCCAGAAGCTCAACGCCGATGGCCTCGCCATCCTGCTGGTCGAGCAGAACGTCGTGCAGTCGCTGGCCATCGCTCATCGCGCTTATGTGTTGGAAAACGGTGTTGTCGCCATGAGCGGGCCCGCGCAGGATCTCGCCGCCGATCCCGGCCTGCGCCGCTCCTATCTCGGATTGTGAGGACACGATGCCCGGCTATTCGTCCGCCCTGATCGTCGGAACCGGACCGGGGCTCAGCGCCTCGCTGGCCCGCCTGTTCACCCGCGAGGGCATGCGCGTCGCGCTGGCCGCGCGCAACACCGACAAGCTCGCCGCCCTGGCGGCCGAGACCAAGGCCGCGACCTTCGCCTGCGACGCGACCGATGCCGCGCAGGTGTCGAAGCTCTTCCAGGACGTCGAGCGCGCGAACGGCAGTCCTGATGTGGTCGTCTACAACGCCTCGGCGCGCGCCCGCGGGCCGGTGGCCGAGCTCGCGCCGGCCGATGTCCAGCGTGCCATCCAGATCAGCGCCTTCGGCGGCTTCCTGGTGTCGCAGGAGGCGGCCAAGCGCATGCTGCCCAAGGGACACGGCGCGATCCTGCTCACTGGTGCCTCGGCCAGCGTCAAGGGCTACCCGCTGTCGGCGCCCTTCGCGATGGGCAAGTTCGCGTTGCGCGGCCTGGCGCAGAGCATGGCGCGCGAGCTGGCGCCCAAGGGCATCCATGTCGCGCACTTCGTGATCGACGGCGGCATCCGCTCGGCCGCACGCGTCGATCCGGCCAACAACCCGGATTCACTGCTCGACCCCGACGCCATCGCCACCAGCTACCTGCACGTGCTGCAGCAGCCGCGCAGCGCGTGGACGTGGGAGGTCGAGCTGCGTCCCTGGGTCGAGACGTTCTGAGGCCATCCCGTCGCCCTGAGCGGAGCGCAGCGTAGTCGAAGGGCCTTCTCCCAACCTGGACAATGGATCGGTTGAGAGAAGGTCCTTCGCTGCGCTCAGGACGACGGTGGAACGGCTACGACGCCGCAGACGTGATATTGCGCGGCACGTCGCGGAACGGCTTCTCGGCGTCGACGCTGGGTTCCTTCGGCATCTTCAGCACACGCTCGGAGATGATGTTGCGCTGGATCTCGTCGGTGCCGCCGGCGATCGAGCAGGCCGGTACCGAGATCAGGATCTCCGCGATCGTGCCGTTGAGCGGGCCATCCTCGCCGCTCAGCAGCGACGCGGCGCCGGTGATCGAGGTGTGCACGCGCGCCGCCGCGCGCGCGACATGGCTGGCGATCAGCTTGCCCAGCGAGCCCTCCGGCCCCTGCGGCCGGCCCTGCTCCTGCGCGGTGCGGGCACGGCGCGCCGTCCATTCCGCCGATTTCGACATGATCAGCAGCTTGGCGATCTCCTGCCGTACCACGGGATCGTCGATCGCGCCGGTCTCGCGCGCCCGACTCATCACCAGGTCGACGCGGCCGGCGCGCTGCGGATACCACTTGTAAGGCTCCATCGTCGTGGCGATCTCGGCCTTCTCCTCTTCGTAGATGCGGCCCTGACGGCCGGCGCCGCTGGCCAGCGAGCGCATGCCGTCGGCGCCGCGGCGCTCATGCATCAGGGTCGTGGTCGCGACCGTCCAGCCATCGCCGGTGTTCTCGATCATGAACTCCGGCTCGACGATGGCGTCGGTGAAGAACACCTGGTTGAACGAGGCGTGGCCGTTCATCTGCTTGAGCGGATGGACCTGCACGCCGGGCTGCTTCATGTCGATGATGAAGTAGGTCAGACCCTTGTGCTTGCGCGCGTCCCAGTCGGAGCGCGCCAGCAGCAGGCCCCAATGCGCCTTGTGCGCGCTGGTGTTCCAGACCTTCTGGCCGTTGATCACCCACTTGTTGCCCTTCAGATCGGCGCGCGTCACCGCGCCCGCGAGATCCGATCCGCTGCCCGGCTCGCTGAACAGCTGGCACCAGGTGTCCTCGCCGGTGAGGATGCGGCGCAGGAACTTCTCCTTATGCAGCTTGCTGCCATGCGCGAGAATGGTCGCGGCCGCGAGCGTGCGGATGCCAGCCTTGGCGACGCCCACGGCACCGATGCGCGCGAATTCCTCGTCGACCACCGGCACCAGGCCGACCGGCAGGTCGCGGCCATACCACTCCTTCGGCCAGTGCGGCGCGCCCCAACCCGAGTCGCACAGCTTGTTGCGCCACTCGACGAGGCCGAGGTTGGGATCCCAGTTCTTCTCCAACCAGGCCCGGACTTCGGCGCGGACGGAGGCTTCGTTGATCTCGGTCATGGTTCCGTCCTCCCTCAGGCCGCCCAGCGCCGCATCATCAGCTCGCGATGATAGGCGGCGTCGCCCAGCATCACCTCCGAGCTCTTGGCGCGCTTGAACCACAGATGCGTGTCGTTGTCCCAGGTGAAGCCGATACCACCGTGAATCTGGATGGTGTGGATCGCCGTCTGCAATACCGCCTCCGACGCCGAAGCCTTGGCCAACGAGGCGATCGCCGGCAGATCGGCGTCGCCATCGTCGACAGACGCCGCCGCGTAGTAGGCCGCCGACTTCGCCAGCTCGACATCGACCAGCATGTCGGCCTGCTTGTGCTTCATCGACTGGAACGAGGCGATCGGCCGGCCGAACTGCATGCGCATCTTGGCGTAGTCCAGCGCGCTCTCGCGCAGCTTCTCGGCCACCCCAACCATCTCGTTGGCGACGCACACCGCGGCGCGGGTCAGCGTCTTCGTGAACGGCGCGGCCGCGCCGCCCACGGGTCCCAGCGGCGTGGCGTCGACAGACTTGAAGCTGAGCTTCGCCAGCTTGCGCGTGGTGTCGATGGTCTTCAGCAGCTTGCGCTGCAGCCCGGCCGCGTCGCCGCGCACGGTGAACAGCGACAGGCCCTGCGCCGTGCGCGCCAGCACGACGACGAGATCGGCGGTGTGGCCATCGAGGACGAAGCTCTTCACGCCATCGAGCTTGTAGCCGCCGCCTGAAGCCGTCGCGGTCATGCGCACGCTCTCGGGATCCCAATTGCCGCTTTCCTCGGTGAACGCCACCGTCGCGACCGTCTCGCCCGCGGCGATGCCGGGCAGCAGCGCCTTCTTCTGCGCCTCGTCGCCGGCATCGAGGATCGCGTAGGCGGCGAAGGTCGAGGCGAAGAGCGGCGCGCACAGCACAGTGCGGCCGGCCTCTTCCAGGACAATGCACAGTTCCGAACAGCCAAATCCCTGGCCGCCATAGGCCTCGGGGATCGCCACAGCGGTCAAGCCGATCTCCTGGTTGATCTTTTTCCAGGCGTCGCGCTCCCAACCGCTCTCGGTCTCCATCAGACGCCGGACTTCCTTGGTGGGCGACTTACCCTCCAGGAACCGTCGCAGAATCGAGCGGAATTCCTCCTGCTCGCTGGTGAAGCTGAACTTCATGGCCTGATCCTCCCGGCCCGCACTGTAGTGGGAACCACTGCCCGCGGGGAATCATTGGTGGTAGGTTGCCAGCGCAAGGCTTGGCCCGACAGGCGAAACGATGGCGAACGACACTGGCGTTCCGGTTTTCGACACGACCCGCTGGCCCTTCGACAACAGCTACGCGCGGCTGCCGGAGCGCTTCTACGCGCGCCTGCCGCCGACACCGGTGCGCGCGCCGCGCCTGATCAAGCTCAACGAACCTCTGGCGCGCGAGCTGGGCCTCGATCCGCGTCATTTGACCAGCCCGGCCACGGTCGAGATGCTGGCCGGCAACCGCATCGCCGAAGGCTCCGAGCCGATCGCGCAGGCCTATGCCGGCCACCAGTTCGGCAACTTCGTGCCGCAGCTCGGCGACGGCCGCGCCATCCTGCTGGGCGAGATCGTCGATACCAAAGGCGTGCGCCGCGACATCCAGCTCAAGGGCTCGGGCCCGACGCCCTTCTCGCGCCGTGGCGATGGCAGAGCGGCGCTCGGGCCGGTGCTGCGCGAGTACATCGTCAGCGAGGCGATGCACGCGCTCGGCATCCCGACCACCCGCTCGCTGGCAGCCGTGATGACCGGCGAGGCGGTGCTGCGCGAGACAGCCCTGCCCGGCGCCGTGCTGACGCGTGTCGCGTCGAGCCATATCCGCGTCGGCACCTTCCAGTACTTCGCCGCGCGTCAGGATGTCGAGGCGCTGCGCCTGCTGGCCGACCACGTCATCGCCCGCCATTACCCCGAGACGGCCGGCGACTATCGTGCGCTGTTCGAGGCCGTGCTGGCGCGCCAGGCGGCGCTGGTCGCACGTTGGATGAATGTCGGCTTCATCCATGGCGTGATGAACACCGACAACACCACGATATCGGGCGAGACCATCGACTACGGCCCCTGCGCCTTCATGGACACCTATCACCCGAACACGGTGTTCAGCTCGATCGACCAGGGCGGCCGCTATGCCTACGCCAACCAGGGCCGCATCGCCGTGTGGAACCTGGCGCGCTTCGCCGAGACCCTGCTGCCGCTGTTCTCGGACGACGACGATCAGGCGCTGGCCCAAGCCAACGAGTCGCTGCAGAAATTCTCCGGCCTGTTCGCCGATGCCTGGTTCTCCGGCCTGCGCCGCAAGCTTGGCCTAAGCGACGCCCAGCCCGAGGACGAGAAGCTGGCGCAGGACCTGCTCAACGCCATGGCCGCCAACAGCGCCGACTTCACCCTGACCTTCCGCCGACTATGCGACGCGGCGGCCGATACCGATGCGGATCGCGCGGTGCGCGATCTGTTCCTCGATCCCACGGCCTACGATTCATGGGCGGTGCGCTGGCGGCAGCGACTAAGCGGCGATCCCGCGGCTCGGCGTGCCGCCATGCAAGTGATCAACCCCGCTTACATCCCGCGCAATCACCGGGTCGAGGCGGCGCTGTCGGCGGCGATCCAGGACGGCGACTTCCAGCCCTTCGAGGAGCTGCTGCAAGTGGTGTCGCGGCCCTTCGAGGAGCGACCCGAGTTCGCCGCCTATGCCGAGCCGCCGCTGGAGGACGAGCGCGTCCTGCGTACCTTCTGCGGCACCTGAGGCGATGGACGCCGGCTGATTGGCGCGCTACAGCGCTGGCATCGGAGGATGCCGCGCAATGGACAGTTTCGACTACATCGTCGTCGGCGCCGGCTCGGCGGGCAGCGTACTGGCCAGCCGGCTGAGCGAGGACGAAAAGTCCACGGTTTGCGTGCTCGAGGCCGGTCCCAGCGACTGGCATCCGATGATCCATATCCCGGCCGGCTTCATGTACACGCTGGTCAATCCCAAGGTGAACTGGCTCTACACCTCCGAGCCCAGCGAGTGGACCGGCGGACGCGCGATCGCCGCGCCGCGCGGCAAGACGATCGGCGGCTCGGGCTCGATCAACGGCCATATCTACAATCGCGGCCAGCGCATGGATTTCGACGGCTGGGCGCAGCGCGGCAATCGTGGCTGGGGCTATGCCGACGTGCTGCCCTACTTCCGGCGCACCGAGAAGCGCATCGGCGAGAGCGACGCGACGTTCCGCGGCCGCGACGGCGCGCTGGACATCCTCGATCTCGACTGGCGCGATCCGCTGTGCGAGGCCTTCGTCGAGGGCGCGGTGCAGATGGGCATCCCCCGTAACCTCGACTACAACGGCGCCTCGCAGGCCGGCGTCAGCTACGTCCAGCGTCTGGTGCGCAACGGCCGGCGCTTCAGCTCGGCGCGCGCCTTCCTGCATCCAGCGATGAAGCGGCCCAACCTCACGGTGCGCACGCATGCGCACGCCACGGAGATCGTCTTCGAGGGCAAGCGCGCCGTAGGCATCCGCTATCTCAAAGGCGGCCGCGGCGGCGCGCCGATGGAGGTGCGCGCGCGCAAGGAGGTGATCCTGTGCGGCGGCACGGTGAACTCGCCGCAGCTTCTGCAGGTTTCCGGTGTCGGTCCGTCTGCGTTGCTGCAGTCGCTCGGCATCGCGGTGAAGCACGATCTTCCTGGCGTCGGCGAGAACCTGCGCGATCACTACGCGCCGCGCTTCGTCGCCCGGGTGAAGAACGCGCGCACCATCAACGAACGCTCGCATGGGCTCAGCTTGGTCGGCGAGGTGCTCAAGTACGCCTTCACCCGCAAGGGCATCCTCTCGCTCAACCCGACCCTGGTCTACGTGTTCTGGAAATCCGACGAGCGCGTCGACAACCACGACCTGCAGCTCACCTTCACGCCGGCGAGCTACAAGGAGGGCGTGCAATCCAAGCTCGACGACGAGCCCGGCATGACCGTCGCGTCCTGGCAGCAGCGGCCGGACAGCATCGGGTACATCCGCATCCGCTCCAGCGATCCGTTACAGGCGCCGATCATCCAGCCCAACTATCTCTCGGCCGAGAACGACCGCCGCGTGCTGCTCGCCGGCATGAAGCTGGCGCGCCGCCTGCTGGCGTCGAAACCGCTGGCGCAATACTACGATCACGAGATCTTCCCCGGCCCCAAGGTCCAGTCCGACGACGAGCTGATGGACGCCGCCAAGCAGCGCGGCACCACGACCTTCCATCTCATGGGCACCTGCCGCATGGGGCCGGAGAGCGATCCCACCGCCGTGCTCGACGATCAGCTCAGGGTCCGCGGCATCGAGGGGCTGCGCGTGGTCGACGCTTCGATCATGCCGACCATGCCCTCGGCCAATCTCAACGCCTCGGTGCTGATGATCGCCGAGAAGGCCGCCGATATGATCCGCGGCCGGCAACCGCTCGAGGCGACGATTCTCCGGGATTGATCGGGGCTGATCACGAGACGAACGGATCGACGGGCGTGCGCAGGCCGGCGCGCGCCTCGATCGCCTCGGCGGCCTCCAGGCAGAGATCCTCGCGATAACGGTTGGCGATCAACTGCACGCCCACCGGTACGCCATCGACCACGCCTGTGGGCACGGCGATCGACGGCAGGCCCAGCACCGGCACGGCCAGCTCGGTCGACTGCGCGCGGATGATCCGTTCAGTGGTCGGCACGTCCACCAGGTCGAGGCCGACCTTGAACGGCAATTCGGCGCTGCTATGCGTCAGGATCAGCGGCCGCTCCTCGAGGAAGAGCTGCCACAATCGCAGCAGCCGGTCGCGCTCCATCATGGCCTCGATCATCTGCTTCGGCCCGCTTGCGGGAAAGGCCTTGCGCCAGAACCCCAGCGCCGTGCGGATGCCGTGGTCGCCGTACTTCTCGACCATCGGTTCGAGCCCGGCGATGACGTCGTCCATCGCCAGCTGGGCCCACAGATCGATCACCGCGCCGAACTCCGGCGGCTCGACCTCCTCGACGATGTATCCGGCCTCGGTCAGCCACGCCGCCGCCCGCCGGATCGCCGCGGCGATCTCGGGCGCGACGCCGCCGCGGCCGGCGGGGTCGACGACCATCGCCACGCGCATCGGCTTCTTCACCGGTGGTCCCTCGAACGGCACGTCGACGCAGCGATTGTCGTAGGGGCTGGCGACAGACATCGCCCGCAACGCCACGCGCGCGTCGCGCACGGTCCGCGTCAGGGGCCCTTGCACGGCCATGAGGGCGGCCGAAACCTGCCGGCGCGCCGTCGCGGTGAAGTTGAAGGCGGGGATGCGCCCGTAGGTCGGCCGCAATCCCACCAGGCCGCAGCAGTAGGCGGGAAAGCGCACGGAGCCGGCGATGTCGTTGCCCTGGCCGATGGCGCCGATGCTCGCCGCCGTCGCCGCGGCCGCGCCGCCGCTGGAGCCGCCGCAGGTGCGATCCTTGTTCCAGGGATTGAGCGTGCGCCCGTGCAGCTCGTTGTCGGTGAACCAGCGCATCGAATAGGCCGGCGCGTTGGTACGGCCGACGATGATCATGCCCGAGGCGCGCATGTTGGCGATGACGGGGTTGTCACGATCCGCCATCAGGTTCTTGTACTCGACCACGCCACCATCGGTCGGGCAGCCCTTCTGGTCGAGATTGACCTTGGTGGTCGCCGGCACGCCATGCAGCGGCCCCACGGCGTCGCCGCGCGCCAGCGCCTTGTCGGCCGCGTCGGCGGCGGCCAGCGCCTCTTCGTGCAGCGCCAGGGTGATGGCGTTGATTGTCGGATTCACCGCGTCGAGGCGCTTCAGCGTGTCGGCGACCACCTCGCGTGCCGAAACCTTCTTCGCGCAGATCAACGCCGCCGTCTCGACGCCGTCGAGCTTCCACAGATCGGTCATATTGAATCCCTCGCCTAAGCCGCGCGCAGCGTCGCCGCGCCGTCGAATCGGAAGCGCTGGAACGTGCGGTTGAGCGCCGGCAGCATCGCGACATCCATCGTGCCGCTGGCCGGTTCCATGACGATCATCGCGACCGTGGCGCTGAGGTTGTTGGCGACGCCCGGGCGCGGCGGCCGGCATACCGACCAGGGCGTGGCAAAATCGTCGAACAGCGCAGCCTTCACGTTGTCGATCGTGATCTCGCCAATATGCGGCGACAGCAGATCGCGCACACGGATGTCGCGGTAGAGGCTGTCCGGCGTGTTGGCGATGCCGGTGTCCTTGAGCTTCGACAGCGCCACCGGACTCTGCCAGTGGTTGGCGTGCACCAGCAGGCCGTGCTCGGGATGGACCTGGAAAGTCTCGTCCGGCGCGCACTCGAAGTCGATCGCCACACCCTGCTTGTGGCTGACCATCATGTTGTTCGACGCCGATTTCGCCGTCGCATAGACTGCGCGCATCGCCAGCGCCACGTGTTCGGTGTCGAGCACCTTGCGGCGGATCAACGCGAGAGGCACGCCGACCTGGCTATAGTCGCGATCCGATTCGAGATAGTTCGCGGTGATCGCGATGCCGGCCGCGTTCATGCCGCTGCGCGCCAAGCCGCCAGCCTCGACAAAGGTCAGCACGTCGGGACCATCGTCGCGGCGGATGCGCAGCACGACGGCGGTCTCCGCGCATTCCACCTTCCAGTCCCAGTTCTGGGCATGGATCAGCCTGCCCTCGCGCGTGGCGCCGGGCAGCGCCACCACTCCGGTGCAGCCGTCGGGCTCATCCTTCGCCAGTGAGCCGGCCAGCCTGGCGCGCAGATCCAGGCGCTGTGCCATCTTCAGGATCTCCGTGCGGGCATTGAGCAGCGCGATCTCCTCGAAGGAGACATTGGCGCCCTCGGCGATGCCGCGCATTTCCACGACGAAGTCGGCGTCGAATCCCTCGATCACCGGCAGGTAGTCATTCACGAGGCCCTTGATCTCGGCGGGGCCGATCGACAGCGATTTCAGCTGCGCCGCATAGTGCGCGATGCCTTTGGCGATGCGCGCCTGCGCCTTGCGGCCATAGTCGCGGCCGCGTTCGTACGGCGCCCCCGACAACTCGATCAGGGGACAGGGCTCGATCATGTCAGTCATTCCTCCCCGACGCCGACCCGACCGACATTGCCCTTTCCATCACTCATGGGAAAGTGCATTTCATGCCGATGCGACACACTACGGCGCCGACCATCGACGGCACCGACGCGCATCCGCCGCTGACGGCCTCGCTGTGGGGCGCGACCGCGCGGCCCGCGCCGGAGACGCCGCGGCTCAAGGAAGCGGTCGAGGCCGATGTCGTGATCGTCGGCGGCGGCTTCAGCGGGCTGTCGACCGCGATCAGCCTGGCCGAGCGTGGCCGCACGGTGCGGGTGCTGGAGGCGGTCGAGCCGGGTTGGGGCGCGTCGGGGCGCAATGGCGGCCAGGTGATTCCCGGCGCGCGGCACCTGCCCGACGAGCTGGTCGAGGCCTATGGCCGCGAGCGCGGCGAGCGGCTGCACCGCTGGGGGGCGAAGACCGCCGACAACGCCTTCGCCTTGATCGAACGGCTGGGTCTCGACTGCGAGCCGGTGCGCACGGGCTGGATCCAGGCCGCCGATACGGAGACGGCGCTGGACGAAGGGCGCAAGCGCGTCGCGGGGCTGCGCCAGGCCGGCGCGCCGGCGCGCATGCTCGATCGCGCCCAGTTCCACGAGCTCGTCGGCAGCGACGTCTATATCGGCGGCTGGATCCACGAGGGCGGCGGCGCCGTGCAGCCGCTGTCACTGGTGCGCGAGCTCGCGCGCGCGGCCCGGAAGCTTGGCGTGCATGTCCATGGCAACAGCCCGGCGACGACGATCACGCGCGATGGCGCGGGCTGGCGAGTGTCGACGCCGGACGGATCGGTCACCGCGCCGCGCCTGCTGATGGCGACCAATGCGCTCACCGGCGATGTGTGGCCGACCCTACGCGAGGCGACCCTGCCGGTGTGGAGCTTCCAGATCGCCACCGCGCCGCTGGGCAACGCGCGCGTGATCCCGCAAGGCCAATCGGTCTCCGACACGCGCCGCGTGCTGCGTTACTTCCGCAGCGACAGCCACGGCCGGCTGATCATCGGCGGCAAGGGCAAGGCCTCGGCGCCGAAGCACGAGGGCGACTTCAACCTGCAGCGCGCGACCTTGGGCCGGCTCTATCCCGAGCTGGCCGACCGGCCGATCGAGCATGGCTGGGGCGGCCAGGTGGCGATCACCGTCGACCGCCTGCCGCGCATCTTCGCGCTGGGCGACGGCGCCTTCGCCCATATCGGCTGCAACGGCAAGGGCGTGGCGTGGTGCTGCGCCATCGGGCCGGTGCTCGCCGATCTGCTCGACGGCGCCAACCCGGAAGCGTCGCCGATGCCGGTGACGTCGCTCAGCACGATTCCCTTCCACCGGCTGCGCCGCCTTTACGTCGCCGCCGGCGGCGCCTGGCTGCGTCTGCGAGATCGCTTCGATCGCTGAGGCGGCGCCCTCAAGCCTTCAGCGCGAAAGGCTTGGCCTGCACGTCGTAGTCGTCGTAGCCCAGAGTCGCGCGCAGTTCGGGCGGTGGCAGCGCGCTCGTCGCCGCCGCGCCGCCCGCCTTCAGCGCGGCGAGGCCGGCCTTCATGCCCGCGGTGGCCGGCGACAGCATGACGGTCGGATAGGTGCCGATCTTGAAACCGAGCGCGGCGGCTTCCGTCTGCGAGGGCGTCGAGCGCGGCGCGCCGGGCGACAGCACGGCGAAGGACGGCTTACCCCTGGCGGCGGCCACCGCGCGCTTGATCTCGCCCTCGTCGGCCGGCGAGTCGAGGAACAGGATGTCGGCGCCCTCCTCGACATACATCTCGATACGTGCCACGGCCTCGTCGATGCCCTGCGTCGGGCGGCAGTCGGTACGCGCCAAAATGAGGATGCCGGAATCCTTGGCCGCCTCGACCGCGGCGCGGATCTTCATGCGCGCTTCCTGGCGCGGCAGGCAGGGCTTGCCGGCCGAAGTCAGCGCGCGCGGCGTGATCTTGTCCTCGATCAGCACGGCGGCGGCGCCCGCGCGGCCATAGGCGCGCACCGTGCGCTGCACGTTCATGGCGTTGCCGTAGCCGTGGTCGCCGTCGGCCAGCACCAGCAGATCGGGCGCCGCGCCATGCACCATGTTGAACGAGTCGAACATCTCGCCGAACGACACGAGATCGAGATCGGGGCCGCCCAGCCGGCTGGCCGCGACGCAGGAGCCCGACAGGAACGCGGTCTCGAAACCGGCGTTGGCGGTGAGTTTGGCGGTCAGCCCATCCCACACCGCCGGCATGACAACGAAGTCCGGCTTCTTCAGCAAGGCACGCAGGCGATCGGGCGCGTTCATGACGATTTCCTTTGGGCGATTCTGTCCGGTGCGACGTTAGGTGCCACGCGCAGGGCCGACAAGGCGCCTGGTTGACGGCAGCAGGCATGCCGGACCGGCCTGTCGGCAGCAAATCAAGATGTCCGGTTTTGGTAGCACATCAATGGTCCGCTTCG
>CAYTFW010000060.1:10272-32215 GCA_964437145.1 uncultured Rhizobiaceae bacterium | reverse complement strand
ACCCCGACGCCTTCGTGCTGTGCATCGACAACGAGGCGCAGGTGCGCGAGGCGATGGCGGCGCTGATCGGCGGCTGGGGCTGTCAGGTCGCCGTCGCGGCCAATCTCGACGAGGCGATCGCCGCCGTCGACGCCGCCGGCCGCTTCCCCGACCTGCTGGTCGCCGACCTGCATCTCGACGAGGGCCCCGCCGGGCTGGAGATCATCGAAACCCTGCGCCGCCGCTGGGCGCTCACCGTGCCCGCCGCCCTGATCACCGCCGACCGCGACCCGACGCTCAGGCCGCGCGCCCGCGCGCGCGGCGTCGAGCTGCTGCACAAGCCCGTGAAACCCGCCGCGCTGCGCGCACTGCTGCGCTTGCGCAGCCGCGCGGCGGAGCGGTTGACGGCGTAGTGCCTGTCATTCTCGGGGGCACCTCTTCCTTCTCCCCGCGCAGGCGGGGAGAAGGGAAGAATGCTCTACGCGACAGATCCGCTCTCACTCCGGCCGATAGGGAAACCCGCGCGCGTAGTGGCGGTCGGCCATGACGGGATCGCCATTGGCGTAGCGATAGGCGGCGGCGAGGTATTTCACGCCCCAGAACAGGTTGGTGTCGGGATCGAGCAGGGCGTCGCGCGGGCCGGCGTAGCCCATGCCGCGCGCGGTGCTAAACTTGATCTGCATCAGGCCCATGGCGAAGCCGGCACCGATGACGCGCGGCTGGTAGCGGCTTTCGCGGCGGACCACCTTGTGCACCAGCTCGACCGGCACGCGGTTCTGGTCGGCGTGGAACTGGATCTTCTCGGCCAGCGCCGGATCGACGTCGCCGGGATTGTAGACCTGGCGCGGCGCCGGCGGCGGCGGTGGCGCGGCCACGGTCGGCTTGGATGACTGCGAGCAGCCGCCCAGCACGGCGATCAGCGACACGACGATGAGGCCGCGCCGGCCCGGTCTATATTCCATGCTGTCCTCCCACGCATTCGACGGTGCACCGTAGCGGCGCGTCATGCCGCGTCAATCTCGCGCATCGCGCCCTTCTCGATCAGCAGGAAGCGCGTGCCGATCGCCGAGACGAAGTGGCGGTCGTGCGAGACCAGCACCGATGTCGCCTCGTGCGTGAGGATTTCCTCCTCCAGCCGCTCCTGTCCGGCGATGTCGACATGGTTGGTCGGCTCGTCCATCAGGTAGAAGTTCGGATTCGCCAGTCGCAATGCAAGCAATCCCAGCCGCGCCTTCTGCCCCGGCGACAAGGTCGCGATCGGCCGGCGCTGGCGATCGACGGGAAAGCCCGCGCCGGCGAGCAGCGACGTCGCGCGCTGGTCGCCGGGCCGGAAGGTCTCGGCGATGAACGCCAGCGGTGTCTTGTCGTCGGGCAGATGCGACATCGCCTGATCGACATAGCCGAGCACCAAGGTCGGGCTGACGCGGATGCCGGCGACGCTGTCGGCCGCGGCGATCGCCTGGCGCAGCAGGGCGACGAAGCGCGACTTGCCGACGCCGTTGCGGCCGAGCACGACGATCCGATCGCCCTGCAGAATGTTGAGCTTGCCCGTCGAGAACAGCGCGCGGCCGTCGGGCGTGCGCACCGTGACGTTGTCGAGCGCCAGCATCACGCGCGCATGCGTGCCGCGATTGGCCAGGCGGATGTCGCCGGCCTTCTCGACATGCGCAGGCTTCAGCGTGCGCTCCAGCGCCTCGGCGCGCCGATAGATCTGCGCCGCCTTCTTCTGCGCCGCGTCGCTCAGGCTGTTGATGCCGATGTTCTTCAGCTCGCCGGCGCTGCGCCGCAGACGATCCGCCTCGCGCGCGTCCTTGGCGAACTTCGCCTCCTGCGCCTGATCGTCGTCGGCGAGCAATCGACGCGCCGTCGTGAAGGGATGGCTGTAGCTGCGCGAGATCTCGGGGCGCAGGAACAGCGTGCGGTTGGTGCAGGTGTCGAGGAAACGCCGGTCGTGGCTGGCGATCACCATCGGCACGCGGCGCTGCGGATCGACCAGCCAGGTCTCCAGCCGCTCGATCTTCTCAAGGTCGAGATGGTTGGTGGGCTCGTCGAGCAGGAGCGCGTCGGGATCGGCCACCCAGGCGCGCGCGATCAGCGCCAGGCGCTGCCAGCCGCCGCTCAGCGCGCGTATCGGTCGTTCGCGCATGTCCTGCGACGTGTCGAACTCGTCGAGCACGAGATCGACGCGCCATTCATCGGACTCGCGGCTCGCCGCCGGTAGTCCACGGCGCACGACCTCGACCAGCGCCAGGTCGAGCCAGGCCGGCGGCACGTCCTGCTCGACAATGCCGACGCGCAGACCGCGCGAGCGCACGATCTCGCCCGATGTCGGCTCGGCGGCGCCGGCGAGGCAACGCAGCAAGGTGGTCTTGCCGGCGCCGTTGCCGGCCACCAGGCCGACGCGGTCGGCCTCGTTGACGACGAAGGTCAGGTCACGGAAAAGCGGGTCGGGCGTCAGGACGCTCACGCCGCGCAGGCTGATGGAACCCATGGGAGTCTCGCTGGTCATGCCTTGACGGAAATGGGCGCGCGCGTGGCGCCCCTGGAGGGCAGACCAGACTTCGAAGGGAACTCAGTCCCAGCTGTCGGCCAGCCCCACGATGCGCTGGGATCGTGGGGCGGTGACGGGACCGCGCGTCTGATACTGGTTGTACGTGCTCAACGCGGCCCTCCCTGCTTGGATGTTGGCGACGCGCGCTCTCTACACTCTCACCCCGCCGGCGGCAAGGCGAGGTGGCGGGCTTCGATCACTGCCTGGGTGCGCGAGCGCACGCCGAGCTTCTTGAGGATCACGGTGACATGCGCCTTCACCGTGGCCTCGCCGACGCCCAGCTTGTGGGCGATCATCTTGTTCTGATCGCCCTGCACCATCAGCGCCAGCACGCGCCATTGCTGCGGTGTCAGCTGCTGCGCGCGCTGGGCGAAGGACTCGGCCGGGCCAGGTTCGGTCGCTGTGCCCGGCGGCGCGAAGACCTCGCCACGCAGCACGCCGCGCACCACGCCGGCGATCTCCTCCAGCGGCGCCGACTTGGCGATGAAGGCCGAGGCGCCGAACTCGATGGTGCGCCGCGCGACCTGCGAATCCTGCGCCGCCGACACGACGATGATCGGCACCGCGGGGTGGTTCGAACGCAACAAGGCGAGCCCGGTCAGCCCGTCCATGCCGGGCATGTCGAGATCGAGCAGCAGGGCGTCGAATTCCGGCTCGCGCTCCAGCGCCGCCTCGGTCTCGGCCAAGGTCGCGGCGGTGGCGATGCGCGCGCCGGGGAAGCTGTGACCCAGCGCCGTGCCCAGCGCGTCACGCACCATCGGATGGTCGTCGGCGACGAGAAAAATCCGCGAGTCGCTGGGCGCTGCCGGCATCGCGGTAGCTTCGCTCCCGCCGGTCGCGACGGTCAAGCCGCGCCTCCGGAGCGGCGCACCCCGACCAGACAGCGGCGTTCAAGCCGTTTGGGCCGCGTCGCTCCAGCGACGCATCTTGAGCGCCGCTGGAGCGGCGCGGCCCGAAGACGGTCGACAAACCAAGTGCGACGGACCTACCCCGTTGGGGATCGGCCGGAGAGCGCGTCGCGCGCCAGGATCGGCGCAGTGGCGGCGGTGCGTAGCGCGCCGCGCAGCCGATCGCGCCCGGCCCGCGACAGCCGCGCCGGCTCGACCGTGTTGCCCGGCGCGACGCCGGCGGCGATATCGGCCATCTGCTGATCGAGGATCGCCTCGACGATCACCGCGCGCGCCTCGACGAGGCCCGCCGCCTCGTCGGCCGAGCAGGCGCCCGCGCCGACCGCCGCCTGCCAGCGCGCGTCGGTCGCCACGGCGTCCGAGCCGGCGCCCAGCGCGATGGCCCGCGCCGAGCTCACGATCGGCAACAGGCCATGCAGCTTCAGATCGAGGCGACCATCCCGGGTGCGAAAGCGCCCCAGCAGGTCGAGCGGCGCGCCGGCGCCGACATGGCCGACCGCGAGCATCATCAGGAACATCGACGCATGGCGGGCGGCGCGCGTCGCGTGCGCGCGCAGCGCGTCGGCCAACGCCCGCTCACCCGATACCGCGACGAAGTCGTAGAAGATGTCGACGTCGAGCAGGCCCTCGCCGCGCGGTTTGGCGATCCAGCCGTCGACCGCGGCGGTCCATTGCGCGGGCGAGCGGCGCCACGCGGCCTCGCGGGCCATCACGCCGCCCTTGCAGTAGGGCACGCCGGCCTCGTCGAGGATGCGGTTGATGTGGCCGCCGAAGCGCTCGAACCACGGGGCGTCGCCGGCCGCGCCTTCGTGGATCAGCGCGTTATCCTGGTCGGGCACGAGCAGCGTCTCGCCGCGCCCGGCCGAGCCCAGCACCAGCAGGCACCAGCGCGCCGGCGCCTCGCCTTCACCGGCCGCGCGCATTGCCGCCAGCGCCAGCTCGGCGGCCCGCGCCGTCAGATCACGCGTGATCGACGCCAGGACGGCGGCGATCTGGGTCGGTGGTACGCCGTCGTCGCGCAGGCCGCGCGCCAGGGCCGGCAGGCGGCGATGGACATCGGCGAGGACACCCGAATCGCGCGCGTCCTCGATCTCGTCGCCCAGCGGCAACGCCAGCGCCGCGCGCTGGCGCAGCAGGTCGCGCGCGCTCAGCATGCCGACGACGCGGCCGGCGCCATCGAGCACCGGCAGATGCCGCACGCCGCGTCGCGCCATGCGCGCGATGGCGCGATAGACGAGCGCGCCCGCCTCTATGCCATGCACCGGCCCGCTCATGGTCTCCCGCAGGCCCTGATCGAGCCGCCGGGGCGAGGCGGCGGCGAGCCGCAGCACGTCGCGCTCGGTCAGGATGCCCAGCGCGCGGCCGCCCTCGTCACACACCACGACGCAGCTGACCGATCGCGCCACCATCATCGCCGCGGCCTCGGCGGCGCTGGCCGACGGCGGCATGCTCACGACGGGCGCGCTCATGATGTCGTCGACCCTGTGCCGATAGGGATAGCTGTCGAGGCGGTCGCGCGCGGTGGTGTCCATCGCCTTACCGCCGCGGCGAACGTTGCGCGGCGATGGCGCCGGCGAAGGTGCCGTGCCCGCGCGCGACAAGCCGGCGCGCCAGCTCGACGAAGAGATCGGCCGCCATGCGCGCGTCGCCCGACGCGGTGTGGCGGCCGGCGGTGTTGGCGATGCCGAAGCGGTGCAGCAGGGCCACGAGATCCAGCTCCGCGCCGACATGCGCGACGCCGGCCACCAGGGCCGCGGTGTCGAGGTGCGGCGGCTCGGCCCAGGGCAGGCCGGCGCGCTTGGCCTCGTGGGCCAGGATGGCGAGATCGAAGCCGACGTGATGGCCGACCACGACCGAACCCGAGAGCGCCTCGAGGATCGATGGATGCGCCTCGGCGAAGGACGGCGCGCCGGCCACGCTGTCGGCGTCCATGCCATGAACCGCCGTGGCGACGGGCGGGATCGGCACGCCGGGATCGACGATCATGTCGAGCGATGGCGCGTCGGCGACGCGCAGGCCGTCGTGGATCGGCAGCGCGGCGATCGACACGATGCGATCGCGCCGCGGATCAAGACCGGTCGTCTCGCAGTCGATCGCCACCAACGGCAATTGGGCCAGCGGCGCGCCGGGTGCGACGCGCGGAGCGCGGCCGCCCGCGGGGCCGCGGCGTACCCGGGCCATGAGGCGCGCGATGATCATGCCGCGGGCCCTCCGGACAGCGCGGCGCCGATCGCCTTGCGATCGAGGCGGCGGCGCAGGCGATCGTCGAACGACACCAGGCCGAACGAGACGGCGGCGGCCAGCACGCGGCGATCCTCCTCCTGGTTGTTCGACCGCACCGGCGCCTCGGCGTAGATGCGTGCGGCGGTGGTCGGCGCGAGATCGACCGGCCGCAGTGGCTGGTCGGGCGCGGTCCCGCTGAAACGTGCCGCCAAGGCCTCGATGCGATCGGTCCAACCCTGCGGCCGATGGACCGGGTTGGGATATTCGGCCAGGGCCTCGCCGTAGAGACGCAGCAGCCCCGCATCGAGCCTGCCATCGGCGATCGCCGCGCGCGTCAGCGCGGTCATGTCGGCGGCGATGGCGGCGAAGGCCTCCCAGCGGCAGACCGCGAAGACCTCGTTGAACGTCTTGTCGCCGAAGGCCGACTGGCCGTACCAGGCCAAGGTATTGCGCGCGAACTCGTAGGTCGACCGCTGGGCGACATAGGAGGCCTCGCCGCTGACGAAGCGGCGCAGGCCGTCGCGCGAGGCGAGCGGACCCGGGAAGAAGTGTGAGCGCAGCCGCGACAGCATCGTACCCGCCTTGCCCCGCTCCTCCCGCGCCCGCCATTCGACTAAGGTCTAAGGCGCCGCCGATTGTCCGAAGTCAGCTTCCCGTGCGATCCTCACGGAAAGCAAGAAGACCCTGCGCCGTGGAAGCGCATGGGCGGGGAACGTCGATAAGTATCCACGATTTGGGCCGCCCGCGTAACGTTTTGGTCGCGCCATCCCCGTTCGTGCCGCTTCGCGCGCGTCTTCCAAATCGTGAGGGAGCCCGCTCGATGTCGGACAAGCAGTTATCGCCACAGCAATTCGCCGCCTACTGGAGCAAGACGCGCAACCTGATGCTGCTGATCCTGGCGGCCTGGTTCGTGTTCAGCTTCGTCGTGCACTACTTCGCGCCGTCGCTGAACAACACCCGCATCCTGGGCTTCCCGCTGGGCTACTACATGGCCGCCCAGGGGTCGTTGATCGCGTTCGTCGTGATGTGCATCTGGAACGCCAGGCGGCAGGACAAGATCGACCGCGAATTCGGCGTGTCGGACGAATAGGGAGGAACGATCCATGGCCGCGATGCAGGGGGGATTCCTCCAGAACCTGGGCAAAGTTTACGGTGTCTACACCGGCACCTTTGTCGGATTTACGATTGTCATCGGCTTGCTCGAGTGGATGGGCGTGCCGAACAAGATCCTCGGCTACCTCTTCATCTTCCTGACGCTCGGCGTCTACGCCCTGATCGGCTGGCTCGCTCGAACGGCGGAGGTCAACGAGTACTACGTCGCCGGACGCACCGTGCCCGCGTTCTACAACGGCATGGCCACGGGCGCCGACTGGATGAGCGCCGCCTCCTTCATCGGCATGGCGGGCTCGCTCTATTTCGGCGGCTATGGCGGCCTCGCCTTCGTGCTGGGCTGGACCGGCGGCTACGTGCTGGTCTCGATCCTGATGGCGCCGTACCTGCGCAAGTTCGGCCAGTTCACGGTGCCCGACTTCTTCGGCGCGCGCTATGGCGGCAACGTCGCGCGCTCACTGGCCGTCATCGTGCTGATCACCGCGTCGTTCGTCTACGTCGTGGCCCAGATTGTCGGCGTCGGCATCATCACCGCCCGCTTCCTCGACATCGGCTTCGAGGTGGCCTGCTTCGTCGGCCTGCTCGGCATCCTGCTCTGCTCGATGCTCGGCGGCATGAAGGCGGTGACCTGGACCCAGGTGGCGCAGTACATCATCCTGATCATCGCCTACCTGATCCCGGTGGTCGTGATGTCGGCCAAGGTCACCGGCGTGCCGGTGCCGCAGCTGATGTACGGCTTCGCGCTGGAGAAGATCGCCGGCCTGGAGAAGACGCTGGGTGTCGCGCAGGCGCACACCGGCGCCTTCATCGATGCGCGCGGCAATTTCAGCTCGACGGCGATGTGGAACTTCTTCGCGCTGATCCTCTGCCTGATGGTCGGCACGGCGTCGCTGCCGCACATCCTGATGCGCTACTTCACCACGCCGTCCGTCAAGCAGGCGCGCGACTCGGTGGCGTGGTCGCTGTTCTTCATCTTCCTGCTCTACTTCACGGCGCCGGCCTACGCGGCGTTCGCGAAGCTGGAAGTGTACCAGTCGGTGATCGGCCAGCCGATCGCCAAGCTGCCGGCCTGGGTCGCCTCGTGGGGCAGCATCGGGCTGGTCGGCGCCTGCGATGCGGCCAATGCCGCCGCGCAGTTTGCGCTCTGCAAGGGCGTCACCGGAAACGGCGACGGCATCCTCCAGCTCAACGAGTTCCGCTTGCACACTGACGCCGTCGTGCTGGCGACGCCGGAAATCGCCGGCCTGCCGTACGTCATCTCCGGCCTGGTCGCGGCCGGCGGCCTCGCCGCCGCGCTCTCGACCGCGGATGGCCTGCTGCTGGCTATCGCCAACGCGCTCAGCCACGACGTCTACTACAAGATGGTCGACCCGAATGCCGACACCAAGCGTCGCCTGATCATCAGCCGAGTCCTGCTCGGCCTGGTGGCCATCGTCGCCGCCTATGTCGCCGGCACGCTGGGTGCGGACATCCTGTTCCTGGTGTCGTGGGCCTTCTCCATCGCGGCGGCGGGCCTGTTCGCGGGCCTGGTGCTGGGAATCTGGTGGAAGCGCGCAGGCGACGCCGCCGGCATCTGGGGGATCGTCGTGGGCTTCGGCCTCTGCATGTTCTTCCTGATCGCGACCGAGTTCTACGGTCCGTGGGTCAAGGCGAGCATGAGCTGGCTGGGCGACGTGAACATCGTCAAGATCCGCGGCCGGGACGTCGCCTACATCTGGGGCATCAACAACATCTCGGTCGGCATCTTCGGCATCCCGGCGGCGTTCATCGCCATGATCATCGCCGGCTTCGTCGGCAAGCCGGCCTCGGCCCAGATGCAGGACTTCATCGACTCGATCCGCGTGCCCACCGGTTCGGTGCGCGGGGTCGAGGCGGCGCATTGATCGGCGACAGCGGCCGGTCTACTGGGGAGGGGCGGGACGCGAGTCCCGCCCCTTTCATCTTGGCGACATGAGCCAGTCCGAATTCTTCTGGGGCTACCTGCCCTTCTGGATCCTCAACTACGGCCTGTCGCTGGTGGCCTGGGCCTGCGTCGGGCGTTGGATGCTGTCGTTCTTCATGCCCTCGATGCAGCCCACCAACTACATCTGGCGCTCCTTCGTCTGGCTCACCGGCTGGGCGATCGCGGCCGTCGACTGGATCACGCCCAGCCATATCGGCCGGCGCTGGATTCCGCTGCTGACGGCGTTCTGGCTGATGTGGTTGCGCGTCGGCGTGTACTTCGCGCTCGCCGCGATCGGCATGACGCCGCGCGTGACGGCGGGCTAGGCGATCGCCATGCGCTTGCAGCTCTTCGCCCTCGCGCTCGGCCTCGCCGTCTTCAACGGCATCTTCTCGCCGCTGGTGCTCGTCGTGGCGGTGTACAGCTTCGTCTGGGCGCCGCCCTGGCTGTCGGCCGACGCCAGCATCACCTTCTATCTCTCGAGCCTGATCGTGGCGACCTCGACCCTGCTGCTGTCGGGCATCCCGGCGGCGGTGATCGAGCGCCTGCGCCCGCAATCCCGCGAGGCGCCCGGGCCGGCCCTGGTCTGGGCGATCGTCGCGCTGATCCTCAGCCTGCCCGCCCTCGTCCGGCTCTTGCTCATCACTGGCGCAGCGGCCTAGCCTTCCGGACCGACCGGAGGCGAACATGGACCGGATCGACCATTTGGCGGACTCGGTGGTACGCCGCGGCTGCGGCTTCGCCCTGCTCGCCGTCTTCACCGTGATGTGGGGCCTGTCCTACGACCTGCTGCTGTGCCTGAAGACCGGCGCCATCCTGATGGCGCTGCACGGCTCGACCCTCGGGGTCTTCGCCTATCGCGCGCCGCGCCTGAACCATCGCTCGACCGAGCTCTGGGCGCTCTTGGGCAAGGGCGAGGACCTGCCGCCGCACTACCCGCCGGCCCAGCTGCTGGAAGTCATGCGCAAGACCTACATCCGCTACGCCGAGCTGTCCGGCAAGCTGGCGCTGGCCATGTGCGCCGGCGCCGCCATCGTCTGGCTGGCGCGGGGATGATCGTCGGCCGGGGGGCTGGGATGGTAGGCCCGGCAGGACTTGAACCTGCGACCAAACCGTTATGAGCGGCTCGCTCTGACCAACTGAGCTACGGGCCCCCAAGGGGTGGTATCAGCATGCCCCAACCGGGCGCAAGCGCGGCCCCGGAAGGCTCGTTTCGGCCCGATTTCGCTGGACTCCCCGGGCCCCTTTCACTATACGCAGCGGCACAATATAGGCGGTCCGATACCGGACCTAACAACAAAGAGCGGGCGAAAGCCCGCTCTTGTCGTTTGATGCACCGGGATCGCGGGCCGCCGGGCGACATCGGAAGGCCAGTGGACAACGGACGACTGACGGATCTGGAACGGCGCATCGCGGCCCTGGTGAGTCCCACCATCGAGGGGCTGGGCTACGAGCTCGTGCGCGTGCTGATGGCGGGGGGCCGCGAGGGCCGGCTGCAGATCATGGCCGAGCGTCTCGATGGCACCGCGATGTCGGTCGAGGATTGCGCGGCGATCAGCCGCTCGGTTTCGGCCGTGCTCGACGTCGAGGACCCGATCCCGCACGCCTACGAGCTGGAGGTCAGCTCGCCGGGCATCGACCGGCCACTGACGCGGCGCAAGGACTGGACGCGCTGGGCCGGCCACGTGGCGCGCGTCGAGCTGAGCGAGGCGGTCGAGGGCCGCCGCCGGGTCAAGGGCGTGATCCTGGGCCTCGAGGGCGACACCGCGCGCCTGCGGCTCGACGAGGGCGCGGAGATCGCCGTTCCGCTGGCGAGCGTGCATCGGGCCAAGCTGGTGCTGACCGACGCGTTGATCGAGGAGAGTTCGAAGTCCGACAATTCAAGCGCGGCGCCGAGCGCCGTGGCGTCGGCACACTGAACGGATGGAGCGATGAGATGGTGACGACCGCAGACATCCCCCGCCTGGAGATGCTCCAGGTCGCGGACGCGGTGGCGCGCGAGAAGAGCATCGACCGCGAGGAAGTGCTCGAGGCGATGGAGCAGGCGATCCAGAAGGCCGGACGCTCCAAGTACGGCCTGGAGCACGACATCCGCGCCGAGATCGACCGCCGCAACGGCGAGATCCGCCTGCTGCGCTTCATGCAGGTCGTCGACGCGGTCGAGAACGAGGCGACGCAGATCGCGCTGCCCGAGGCGCAGCGCCGCAATCCCGAGGCGCAGGTTGGCGACTTCCTCACCGACGAGCTGCCGCCGATCGATTTCGGCCGCATCGCCGCGCAGACCGCCAAGCAGGTGATCACCCAGCGCATGCGTGAGGCCGAGCGCAAGCGGCAGTACGAGGAATTCAAGGATCGCGTCGGCGAGATCGTCTCGGGCGCCGTCAAGCGCGTCGATTTCGGCAATGTCATCGTCGACCTGGGCGGCCGCGCCGAGGCCATCATCCGCCGCGACGAGAGCATCCCGCGCGAGGCGCTGCGCCCCAGCGACCGCGTGCGCGCCTATATCTACGACGTGCGCGAGGAACCGCGCGGCCCGCAGATCTTCCTGTCGCGCACTCATCCGCAATTCATGGCGGCGTTGTTCAAGCAGGAGGTGCCGGAGATCTACGACGGCATCATCGAGATCAAGGCGGTGGCGCGCGATCCCGGCAGCCGCGCCAAGATCGCCGTGCTGAGCCACGATCCCAGCATCGACCCGATCGGCGCCTGCGTCGGCATGCGCGGCGCGCGCGTGCAGGCCGTGGTGCAGGAGCTGCAGGGCGAGAAGATCGACATCATCCCGTGGTCGCCCGAGCCGGCCAACTTCGTCGTCAACGCCCTCGCCCCGGCGGAAGTCAGCAAGGTCGT
Source organism: uncultured Rhizobiaceae bacterium (assembly GCA_964437145.1). Classification (GTDB taxonomy): domain Bacteria; phylum Pseudomonadota; class Alphaproteobacteria; order Reyranellales; family Reyranellaceae; genus JAFAZJ01. The sequence continues at coordinate 20,655 of CAYTFW010000060.1, read as the reverse complement.
GATGGACGAGGACAACGGCAAGCTCGAGGTCGTGGTGCCCGACGACATGCTGTCGCTGGCGATCGGCCGGCGCGGCCAGAACGTGCGCCTGGCCTCGCAGCTCACCGGCTGGGACATCGACATCCTGCCCGAATCCGAGGAGTCGGAGCGCCGGCAGAAGGAGACGCGCGATCGCGTCGACGCCTTCATCGCCTCGCTCGATGTCGACGAGGTCATCGCGCATCTGCTGGTCGCCGAGGGCTTCACGCGCGTCGAGGAAGTGGCCTATGTCGACATCGGCGAGCTGACCTCGATCGAGGGCTTCGACGAGGGCCTGGCGCAGGAGCTGCAGCGCCGCGCCGTCGAGTTCATCGAGAAGCGCGACGGCGAGTTCGAGGAGAAGCGCAAGGAGCTCGGCGTCGCCGACGAGGTGCGCGATATCGAGGGGCTGACGCCGGCGATGCTGGTGGGCCTCGGCGAGGCCGGCATCAAGAGCCTCGACGATCTCGCCGATCTGTCGGGCGACGAGCTGGTCGACCCCAAGGATGGCATCCTGCGCGCGTTCGACCTCGACCTGGACACGGCCAACGCCATCATCATGAAGGCGCGCGCCCACTGGTTCGAGGGCGAGGACCAACAGGACGCGGCGGCGCAGTAAGGGAGCGACAAGAAGGGTATGCTGGGCATGGTAGGTACGGACATGGCGGTTGAACCGCTCGCTGTCGCCTCGGGCGACGACGAGCGCGGGCCGCTGCGCACCTGCTTGGCCACCGGCGAGACGCTGCCGCGCGAGCGGCTGATGCGCTTCGTCGTCGACCCCGACGGCCGCGTCACACCCGATATCGCCGGCAAGCTGCCCGGCCGCGGGTTGTGGCTGACGCCGACGCGCGCGGCGCTTCAGACGGCGATCGCGCGCAAGGCCTTCGCGCGCGGCGCGCGGCGCCAGGTCGTGGTCGATGCCGGCCTGCCCGACCTGGTCGAGCGCCAGCTGCTGGAGCGCGCGATCGGCGCGCTGGGCTTCGCGCGCCGCGGCGGGCACGCCGTGTCGGGCTTCGCCAAGGTCGAGGAGCGCCTGCGCGGCCGCAAGCTCGCGCTGATCGTGATCGCGACCGACGCGGCCGACAGCGATGGCCGCGGCAAGCTTGCCGGTTGGGGCGTGCCCGATGTCGCGTTCTGCGACGCCGCCACGCTCGGCCGGGTTTTTGGTCGCGAGGACGCGACCTATGTCGGCGTCGCGCGTGGCGCCGCCGCCTCGGTCGCCGCGGCGATCGATCGTTTGCTGGATTTTCGCGGGCGCGGGCGCGCCGGCGAAGGCGATGACACCCAGGCGTCGTGATAAGCGGCGCACGAGGAGAGTGGCTGAACATGACGGATAGCACCGAGACCAAGCAGAGCAAGCCGCTGACGCTGGGCAGCAGCGCCGGCCGCCTTGATCTGAAACCGAAGGTCGAGGCGGGGCAGGTGCGCCAGAAATTCTCGCACGGGCGCACCAAGTCGGTGACCGTCGAGGTCAAGAAGAAGCGCGTCGTCGGCCCGACGCCGGCCGGGCATGCCGCGACACCCGCCGCGACGACCCCGACCCCGACCTCGGCCCCCGCCACAGCGCCATCGACCGCGCGCACGCTGCCGCCACGTCCCGTCGACGCGAAGCCGGTTGAAGCCAAGCCCGTCGAAACCCGGCCCGTCGAAGCCAGGCCGGTCGAGGTCAAGCCGACGGTCGCGCCCAAGCCGGTCGTGGAGGCCAAGCCGGCGCCCGTGGCTATAGAGGCGGCGCCTCCCCCGCCACCACCACCGCCGCCGCCACCGGTTGCGACCGCCGCGCCCGAGCCGGTCGTGGCGAAGACCGCGCCCGTCCCGACACCGCCGCCCGCCCGCCCGGCGACGCCAGCGGCGGCGCCTGCCGCCGCCACGCGTCCGGCGCCAACGGCTGGGCTGCGGCCCGCGGCCAGCACCACGACCGCGCGCGCGAGCACCGCGCCGGCGACCCCGGCCAAGATCGTCCGCCCGACGGCGCCGGCCAAGCCGCAAGGCCGCGGCGTCGTGCTGCGCACGCTGACCGCCGAGGAGCGCGAGGCGCGCGCCAAGGCGCTGGTGGGATCGGTGCGCGACGACGAGGAGCGTCGCAAGCAGCGCGAGGAGGCCGCCAGGCTGCGCGCGGAGGACGAGGAGCGTCAGCGTCGTCAGCGCGAGGAGGCCGAGCGCCGCGCGCTGGAGGAAGAGGCGCGCAAGAAGCGGGACGAGGAGGCGCGCCAGCGCGCCGAGGGCCAGGCGCAGAAGCACCTGCGCGACGCCCAGGCCAAGGCCGACAACTCGCCGGTGGCGGCGCGCCGCGCCCAGCAGCTCGCCGAGATCGGCGGCGACGACGCCGCCCCGGCGCCACGCCGCCCGCCCATGTCGCGTCCGATGGGCCCCGGCCCGGGTGGCGGCGCGGGCGCGGGCTTGCGGCGCCCGGCGACGCCGCCGCCGAAGCGGCCGACGACGCCAGGCCGGCGCGAGGATCCAAGGCGGCGCACCGGCAAGGTCGACGTCAACGCCGCGCTCAACGACGAGGACACGATCCGCGGCCGCTCGGTCGCCGCGCTGAAGCGCGCGACCGAAAAGGAACGGCGCAAGCAGCAGACCGGCCAGGCGCAGACCCAGAAGCTCTATCGCGAGGTGACGATCCCCGAGACGATCACCGTGCAGGAGCTCGCCGCGCGCATGAGCGAGCGTGGCGTCGACGTGATCCGCATCCTGATGAAGATGGGCCAGCTGGTGACCATCAACCAGGTGATCGACGCCGACACCGCCGAGCTGGTCGTGTCCGAGATGGGCCACACCGCCAAGCGCGTGACCGAGGCCGACATCGAGGTCGGCCTGGGCACGGTGGTCGACGCCGACGAGGCGCTGCTGCCGCGTCCGCCCGTGGTCACCATCATGGGCCATGTCGACCACGGCAAGACGTCGTTGCTCGACGCGCTGCGCGCGACCGACGTCGCCGCGCACGAGGCCGGCGGCATCACCCAGCACATCGGCGCCTACCAGGTCACGCTGGAAGGCGGCCAGAAGATCACCTTCCTCGACACGCCGGGCCACGAGGCGTTCACCGCCATGCGCTCGCGCGGCGCCAAGGTGACCGACATCGTCGTGCTGGTGGTCGCCGCCGACGACGGCATCATGCCGCAGACCATCGAGGCCATCGCCCACGCCAAGGCGGCGAAGGTGCCGATGATCGTCGCCATCAACAAGATCGACAAGGGCGGCGCCGACCCGGCGCGGGTGCGCCAGGCGTTGCTGCAGCACGAGGTGCAGGTCGAGGAGTTCGGCGGCGACGTGCAGTCGGTCGAGGTCTCGGCGACCAAGAAGATCAATCTCGACAAGCTGCAGGAAGCCATCCTGCTGCAGGCCGAGGTGCTCGACCTGAAGGCCAACCCCAACCGTCTGGCCGAGGGCACCATCGTCGAGGCCAAGCTCGATCCGGGCCGCGGCTCGGTGGCCACCGTGCTGGTGCAGCGCGGCACCTTGCACGGCGGCGACGTCTTCGTCGCCGGCGCCGTGTGGGGTCGCGTGCGCCGCCTGGTCGACGATCGCGGCCAGCAGGTCGACGCGGCGCCGCCAGCCTATCCGGTCGAGGTGCTGGGTCTCAACGGCACGCCCGAGGCCGGCGACGAGTTCCACGTCGTCGACAGCGAGGCGCGCGCCCGCGAGATCGCCGAGTTCCGCGCCCGGCGCGACCGCCAGGCGCAGCTCGCCCGCGAGGCCGGCGGCCGCGGCAGCCTCGAGGAGATGCTCAAGGGCATCCGCGAGGGCACGGCCAAGGATCTGCCGGTGGTCATCAAGGCGGACGTGCAGGGTTCGGTCGAGGCGATCGCCGCCTCGCTGCAGAAGCTCAGCACCGAGAAGGTCGCGGTGCGCGTGCTGTACAGCGGCGTCGGCGGCATCAACGAATCCGACGTCACCCTGGCGCGCGCCTCGAACGCGGTGATCATCGGCTTCAACGTGCGCGCCAATCCGCAGGCGCGCGAGGTCGCCAAGCGCGACAAGATCGAGATCCGCTACTACTCGATCATCTACAACGTCGTCGACGACGTGAAGGCGCTGATGACCGGCCTTCTCGACCCGACCTACAAGGAGAACTTCCTCGGCTACGCCGAGATCCGGCAGGTCTTCAAGATCACCAAGGTCGGCAACGTCGCGGGCTGCATGATCACCGAGGGCGTGGTCAAGCGCGGCGCCAAGGTGCGCCTGCTGCGCGACAACACCGTGATCCACGAAGGCACGCTCAAGACGCTCAAGCGCTTCAAGGACGAGGTGCGCGAGGTCAACAACGGCTTCGAGTGCGGCATGGCCTTCGAGAACTACGAGGACATCCGTCCCGGCGACCAGATCGAGTGCTTCGAGGTCGAGGAGGTCCGTCCGACGCTGTAAGCGCCGGACGGCGCCTTCCGGCGCCGGCACAGAGCGATAGTCATGGCCCGTCACCGCAAAGCCGCCCGTGCCGCCGGTGGGAGCGATCCCGCCGGCCGCCCCAAATCGCCCCGCCAGCTGCGGGTCGGCGAGGAGCTGCGCCACGCGCTGGCGCGGCTCTTCGAGCGCGGCGACATGCGCGACCCCGAGCTGCGCGGCGCCTCGGTGACCGTCACCCAGGTCGATTGCAGCCCCGACCTGCGCAACGCGGTCGCCTATGTGATGCCGCTGGGCGGCGTCGATCGCGAGCGGCTGCTGGCGGCGATGCGTCGCGCCGCGCCCTATTTCCGCTCCCAGCTCGCGCGCGCGGTCGAGCTGCGCCACGCGCCGGAGCTTCAGTTCCGCATCGACGAGTCGTTCGACTACGCCGGCCGCATCAACGAGATCCTGCACTCGCCCGACGTGGCGCGCGATCTCGACGCCGCGGCCGACGATGTCGCGGACACCGAGTCCGATCCCAAGACGCCGCGGTAGAGCCGGCGCTCAGCGCGCCGGCGCGGCCTGCGCGGACTGACGACGCGCCTCGATCGCCGATAGCGCCGCCGCGCGCCGAGCCTCGACGCGCGCGATATCGTCATCGCAGAACTCGCGCGGTCGCGAGCACAGATCCCGCAGGTGGCCGATCTCCTCGTCCGTGTCGCGTTCCACGGTCCCGCGCAGTCGCGCGAAATAGGCCGCGCGCGCCGCCGGCGCGGCGTGCGCAGACGGTTCGAGCAGGATCGCGATCCGCGCCGGATAGCCTTCGTGTCGGCCATCGGCGACCGCCCGGACAGCGCCGATCGGGCCACCGCCGGCGGCGCGGCCGACCGACGACCAGGTCACCCTCGCCTCGACGCGTTCCGTCGTCGGCAAGTATTCGTCACGCTCACAGCGCACCTCCAGGGGCGCGGTACCCTTCGGGATTTCCGTCGACGCCGGCGTCGCCGCGACCCGCGCGACGAGCGCGCCGTCGCGCTTGATCTCGCAGGCGGCGCCAGCCGGATCCGATTCGATCGCGATCGTCGTGGGCTTGTCGGCCCGATCGCGACCGGCGAGCAAGCCGATCCCCGCGCATGACGGCAGAAGCGCGCACAACGCGGCCGCCATCGCCACGCCTGATATCGGTCGATGCATGGTTCCCTCCACCCGGTCGGCGTCGCCCGGCGCGACGCTCCTTGGCGGCACCATCGACAACCGCGCGGACGCGCCGCAACCGAGGTCGCGCGTCGTTACCCTTCGACACCGACGGTCATGAACCCGACGCGGTGGGTGGAGCCTGCTTGCGCTTCAAGACGAGCGTCGTCTTGCGTCACCGCATGCGCGCCGTCGCCTCGGCGACGCTCATTCCCGTCGCGCGCTCGAAGAGATCGGGCTCACCGAACGCGCCTTCGCTGTTGATCAGCAGCACGCGGCTCGTCGCGTCGAGGCCGAGCGCCCTGCGCGCGTCGCCGTCGGCGCAGAGACGCAGCGACGCCGCCATGCCGGAGCAGCCGGAGGGGCCGGCGACGATGGTCGGATCGCCGCCCTCGGGACGAGCCAAAGCGCGCATCGCCGGCGGTACGTGGTCCTCCTCGATGGTCATGAACCAGTCGGCGCCCAGCCCGAGGATCGGCCAAGTCAAAGGCGAGATCTCGCGGCAGGCCAGGCCGCCCATCGATGTCGTGGCATCACCGCTGGCCAGCGCCGGCTGACCCAGCCGGTTGCTCTGGAACCAGCAATCGGCGCTACGCGGCTCGACGACGATGGAGAGCGGCCGGCGCTCGCCAAGGCTTTCCCAGAGGAAGCCCAGCACCGCAGCCGCCAAACCACCGACGCCGGCCTGCACCAGCACGTGCGTCGGTGTCTCGCCGGCTTGGCCCAGCGCTTCGTCAGCCAGCACGGTGTAGCCCTGCATGACGTATTTCGGGATGGTCTCGTAGCCGGGCCACGAGGTGTCGGAGATGATCGTCCAGCCGCGCGCCTGCGCCGTCTCCCGGCATTGCGCCACGGCCGCTTCGTAGTCGCCGTCGACGCGCACGATCTCAGCGCCACGCGCACGGATCGCCGCCTCCTTCTCCGCGCTGGTGAAGGACGGCAGGAAGATCACGCTTCGCGCGCCGAAGATCTTGGCGCCGGCCGCCACCGCTCGACCGTGATTGCCCGAGCTCGCGGTGGCGAAGGTGAAGTGCGGATGCGATCGGCCGGCCAGCGCCGCGAAGCCGCCCGCGCCCGTGGCGTCGCGCAGGACGCGTGCGACGGCGAACACGCCGCCCAGAGCCTTGAAGGCGCCGAAGCCGAAGCGCTGGGCCTCGTCCTTCACCTGCACGGCGCCCAATCCGAGGCGGCGCGCCAGGGCGGCCAGATTGTAGAGCGGCGTCGGCTTGTGTGCCGGACAGCACGCCAGCGCCGCGCGCACCTCCGCCAGGCCGGCGACGGCGACGACATCGCGCTGCGCCGGGCCATAGGGCGCGGCGGCATGGCGACGGGGATTGATTTGCAGCCAGGATGCGGTCATCGCGCTCTGTACCACGATCGGCAAGTATCTGGCGTGGCTGGATTATCTCCCCTATTGTTCGGCCAACCACAGGGGTGCCGCCGATGAAGGTCAACGTCGAGATCGACTGTACGCCGCAGGAAGCCCGCGCCTTCTTCGGCCTGCCCGACCTGCAACCCATGCAGGGGCGTATCCTCGACGAGATCGAGGGGCGGATGAAGGCCGCGCTGGCGTCGATGGAGCCGGAGGCGGTGTTCAAGACCTGGCTGCCGGCGACCATGCAAGGCGTCGAGCAGGTCCAGCAGCTGCAGCAGATGTTCTGGTCGCAGCTGGCCTCGCTCGCCGGCGGCCAGAAGAAGTGACCGAGATGAGCGATCCCACGCCCTACTACCGCGCCCACGTCTTCTGCTGCACCAACCGGCGGCCCGACGCGCACCCGCGCGGCTCGTGCGCCGCACGCGGCTCCGAGGAGCTGCGCGACCACATGAAGAACCGCGCCCGCGAGCTGGGGCTGAAGGATGTGCGCATCAACGCCTCGGGCTGCCTCGATCGCTGCGAGCTCGGGCCGACGGTGGTGATCTATCCCGAAGGTGTCTGGTACAGCGTCGCCAGCAAGGAAGACATCGAGGAAATCCTGCAGACGCATGTCAAAGGCGGAGGCCGCGTGCGGCGCCTGATGCTGCGCCCGACGGACAAGCTGCCGGCCGACCGCGCGGCCGACTAGACAGGGGAGTGGGCGAGATGGGCCGTGGTCTGGCACTCGCGTTCATATTGTTGGGGCTGGCCGGCGCCGGCCTGGCGTTCGTTAAGCCCGGGGGATCGCCGCGCGGCGACCTGATCCGCGCCCAGAACGATCAGGCGATGCACGAGCGCGCGGCGCTCGACAAGTCGCTGCTCCAGCTCAAGGCCGAGCTGGAGCGGATGACGGCGGCGAAGGCGGAGGTCGAGCGCCTGGCGGGGATGGAGCGCGAGCAGGCGGCGCGCAAGCTGGCAGATCTGGAGACGCATGCGAAGGCCGTGATGGCGCGCGCCGTCGATACCGAGCGCGCGGTCGCCGCGGCGCGGGCCGAAGGCGCGACCGCGACCGAGGCGCTTCGCAAGGAACTGGCGGGCACGATCGCCGCGCGCGACGATCTGGCGCTGCGCCTGGCGTCGGCACGGCTGGAAGCTGATCGCCTCCGCGCCAGTCTGGTCGACGGCGGCGGCGCGCAAGCCGAGTTCGAGAAGCGTCTGGCGGCGGCGCGCACCGAGGCGGCCGAGCGCTTCATGCAGGCGCGTAACGAGGCCGACCGGCAGGTCGCCGCCGCCCAGGCCGCCGCCACGCAGTGCCGCGTCGATCTCGAGAAAGCCCAGGCCAAGGCGGCGACGCCACCGGCTGCCGCGCCCGCGCCGATCGCGGCGCCATCCTGCCCACCGGCGGCCGCGTCGGAACCCTCGACGCCCGGCGCTGTGGTCGCCGCCGCCGACATCGCCCAGCAGCTCACCTCTTCGGGCCGCATCTCGCTCTACGTGCCGTTCGACACCGGAAGCGCGGTGGTGAAGCCCAGCGCTTTTCCGTCGATCGAGCCGATCGCCGCGGCGCTGCGCCAGGATCCCAAGCTGAAGGTCCTGCTGGTCGGCCACACCGACAGCCAGGGCGATTTCGGCTTCAATCGCCAATTGTCGGAGAATCGCGCCAAGGCGATCGTCGACCAGCTAATCGCCAAGCACGGGATCGACCGCGCGCGGCTGGCCTTCGCCGGCGTCGCCGACCTGGCGCCAATCGCCAGCAACGACACCGAGGACGGCCGCCAGCGCAACCGACGCGTCGAGCTGGTCAGGCGGTAGAAAAAGCTGCTGTCGTTCCGGGCCTAGCAAGCATCGACAGGTTCATTCGGCTCGCGCGCCCCCCGCCGCCTCGTCGATCAGCAGGTCGGCGAGGCGGGCGATGATGCGGTCGGGCCGCACGAAGCTGCCGGTGGGCAGGCCGTCGCCATCGGGGTCGTACCAGATGCCGCGCAGGCCCAGGCGCTGCGGCGTGGCGACTTCCCACTCGAGATTGTCGCCGACCATCCAGGCCTCGCGCGCGGCGCAGCCCAGCCTGCCCAGTGCGTGGTGGTAGACATCGGGCTCGGGCTTGCCGCGGCCGAACTCGCCCTCGATCTGGATGTGATCGAAATATCCCGCGAGATCGAAACGCTTGATCTTGGCGCGTTGCAGCTCGCCGCGCCCATTGGTCACCAGCGCCAGCCTCACCCCGGCGCGGCGTAGCGTCGTGAGCGTGTCGTGCGCGTCGGGATAGAGCGTGTACTCGGCCTCGCGCATCTCGGTGAAAGCGTCGGCGATCCGTGCCGCGAGATCGTCGTCGCGATGGCCCAGCCGCGCGAAGCCGCCCTGCACAACCAGCCGTCGCGCGCCGGCGATGTCGAGGCGCCACCGCGCCGCTTCGGCCTGGTCCCGCCAGAACGCGTTGGCCGAGGCCAGGATCGCATCCCTGACGGCCTCGACATCGGCGCCGGGCACGCCGCCTTCCAAGGCTTCGCGATGGCGCGACAGCAGGCGCCCCCAGGCCTCGACCGGCTTGGCGTAGGCGCGGATGATCGTGTCGTCGAGGTCGAAGAGGATGGCCGCGGGCAGGTGCTTCATCGCCGCTGGCTTACGCCCAACCGGCCCGCGACGCCAGATCAGGCGCCGTCGCGCCCCGCCTTTTCGGCAAGACCGGAAACACCTTCGCGCCGCGCCAGCTCGTCCCATACGTCGGCCGGTTCGATGCGCAACGTCGCCCACAGCGCCAGCAGGTGGTAGAGCAGATCGGCGCTCTCGGCGACCAGCTTCTCCCGGTCGCCCTTGATCGCCTCGATGACCGCCTCGGTGGCCTCCTCGCCCAGCTTCTGGGCGAGCTTCTCGCGCCCGCGCGCCATCAGCTTGGCGGTATAGGAGGTCGACGGATCGGCGCCGCGGCGGCTTTCAATGGTCGCGTAGAGCCGGTCGAGCATGTGCACGTGGGGCTCGCCGCCCTCAGCCAATTCTCGAGCGCGCGCCTTCTTGGACTTGGCAGCTTTTTTCTTGCTGCCCTTGATCTTGGCCATTTTCGGGGTCCACTAGGGGGATAGACACCGACACTTGCGTCAGTTGTTTATTTCGTCTTTGAAGACCGTAATATTACAGGGATTTTGTAGTTTGTCGAACGGGAACGCCAGCTTTGGCCAGATGCGCCTTGGCTTGCGCGATCGAGAACAGTCCGAAATGGAAGATCGACGCCGCCAGGACCGCGCTGGCGCCGCCCTTGGTGACGCCCTCGACCAGGTGATCCAGCGTGCCGACACCGCCCGAGGCCACCACCGGCACCGACACGGCGTCGCTGACGGCGCGCGTTAGGCCCAGGTCGAAACCGGCTTTGGTGCCGTCGCGATCCATCGCCGTCAGCAGGATCTCGCCCGCGCCGCTTTGCGCCATGCGCTTGGCCCATTCGACCGCGTCGAGACCGGTGCCCTGGCGGCCGCCATGGGTGAAGACCTCCCACTTGC
>CAYTFW010000060.1:0-10262 GCA_964437145.1 uncultured Rhizobiaceae bacterium | reverse complement strand
CGACCTGCTTGGCGTCGATCGACACGACGATGCACTGGTCGCCGAATTTCTCGGCCGCCTCGCGCACGAATTCCGGCCGGCTGACGGCGGCGGAGTTGATCGACACCTTGTCGGCGCCGGCCAGCAGCAGGCGGCGGATGTTCTCGTTGTTGCGCACGCCGCCGCCCACAGTGAGCGGCATGAAGCAACGCTCCGCCGTGCGGGCGACCACGTCGAAGATCGTGTCGCGGTTCTCGTGGCTGGCGGTGATGTCGAGAAACGTCAGCTCGTCGGCGCCGGCCGCGTCGTAGACGCTGGCCTGCTCGACCGGATCGCCGGCGTCGACCAGGTTGACGAAGTTCACGCCCTTGACCACGCGGCCGCGATCGACGTCGAGACAGGGAATGATGCGCACCTTGAGCATGCGCCCTGACTAGCACAGATGCGCGGCCGGTCGGACCTGCGCTTTACAGTCGCGCGCCGGCACCTATAGAGTTTTCCCGTTCCGGCCCCGAGCGCGATGCGAGATCGCCCGTCGCTGCAATGTGTTGTGTCCCGCGACGGCGGATCAACAACGTTGGGAGATGCTCAATGGCTGCGATACGGCGACGTAAATTCGCGAAGACGGCTGTGGTCGGTACGGCGGCGGCGGCGACCACGCTGGCGAGCCCGGCGATCTCACAGCAGCGCACGGAATGGCGCATGGTGACGAGCTGGCCGAAGCTGTTCCCCGGCGGCGGCGTCGCCGCCCAGCGCTTCGCCGACAAGATCGGCGCGGCGACCGGCGGGCGGCTGACGATCAAGGTGTTCGCCGCCGGCGAGCTGGTGCCGGCCTTCGAGGCGTTCGACGCGGTGCAGCGCGGCACCGCCGACTGCATGCATTCGACGCCCTACTACTGGCAGAACAAGTCGAAGGCGCTCAGCGTCTTCACCACGGTCCCCTTCGGCATGACCAACTACGAGTCGGTGGCGTGGCTGCGCCACGGCGGCGGTCAGGCGCTGTGGGACGAGATCTACGGCGGCTTCGGCCTCAAGGGCTTCCACGCCGGCTCGACCAGCGTGCAGATGGCCGGCTGGTTCAACCGCGAGATCAAGTCGGCGGCCGATATCAAAGGCATCAAGATGCGCATCCCCGGGCTGGGCGGCGAGGCGCTGCGTAAGCTGGGCGCGACCATCGTCAACCTGCCGGTGGGCGAGATCTTCGGCGCCCTGCAATCGGGCACCATCGACGCCACCGAGTGGGTGGGGCCGTGGCAGGACCTCGCGGCGGGCTACTACAAGGTCGCCAAGTACTACTACTGGCCGGGCATGCACGAGCCGGCGACGCTCAACGAGATCTCGGTCAACAAGGCCAAATGGGACGCCCTACCCAAGGACATCCAGCAGATCTTCGCCTGGGGCTGCGGCGACGAGCATTGCGAGGCGACGGCCGAGAACGACGCCAACAACGCCGGCGCGCTGGCCACCCTGATCAGCCAGCACAAGGTGCAGCTCAAGCGCCTACCCGAGGACTTCATCACCGAGTACGGCAAGGGCTGGAACGAGGTGCTGACCGAGCTGCGCACCACGGGCGACGCCATCACCAAGAAGATCTTCGACTCGTACTACAAGTTCCAGCGCGAGCAGATGGCGTGGTCGCGCATCGGCCTGCAGGAATATCTGAACGCCCGCCTGACGGGCTTCAAGTTCAACTGAGCTGAGCGGGCGGCGGCGTCAGTTGCCGCCCTTCAGCAACCGATCCAGCACGGGATCGCTGCCGCCGGCCGGCTTCGCGGCCGGTGGTTTGCCGAGAATGTCGTCGAGCGGCGAGGCCGACGGCGCCGGTGCCGGCGTAGCGCCCCCGGGGTTCTTCAAGAGATCGTCGAGCACCGACCCGGGCGCCTTGCCGGAGGCCGCGGCCGGCTGGGCGAATATCGCCCGCGGCAGCCACGTGGCCAGACCGGGCGCGGCCCACAGCACGGCGATGCCGACGACCTGCAAGGCCACGAACGGAATCACGCCGCGATAGATGTGCATCGTGGTGATCGAGGGCGGCGCCACGCCGCGCATGTAGAACAACGCGAACCCGACGGGCGGGGTCAGGAACGCGGTCTGCAGGTTCATGCCGATCATCACGCCCAGCCACACGGCGTCGACGCCCATGCCGAGGATCGCCGGCGCCGTGACCGGCACGACGATCAGGATGATCTCCAGCGTGTCCATGAAGAAGCCGAGGACGAACATCACGGCCATCACGGCGAGCACCGCGCCGAAGGCGCCGCCCGGCACGCTGGTCAGGATCTCCTCGATCATGTGCTCGCCGCCCAGGCCGCGGAACACCAGCGAGAACACCGAGACGCCGAGCACGATGCTGAAGACCATGGCGCTGATCATCGCCGTGGTGCGCATGACCGTCTTGATCATCTCGAAGGAAAAGGCGCGGTTGAACCCCGCCAGGATCATGGCGCCGACGGCGCCGATCGACGCCGCCTCGGTCGGCGTGGCGATGCCGGTCAGGATAGAGCCCAGCACGGCGATGATCAGCACCAGCGGCGGAATCAACGCGCGCACGAAGCGCCGGCCGAGCGAGGCGCGTTCCTCGTCGGTCATCACCATCGCCGGGCAGCTGCTCGGCCGCGCCACGGCGAGGAACAGGATGTAGAGGATGTAGAGGGCGACCAGGCTGAGGCCGGGGATGAACGCGCCGGCGAAGAGATCGCCGACCGACACCGGCTCGACCGGCACGCCGCGCTTCATCGCCGCCAGCTGGTTGGCGCCCATCAGCAGATCGCCGACGAAGATCAGCACGATCGAGGGCGGGATGATCTGGCCCAGCGTGCCGGATGCGCAGATCACGCCGGTCGCCAGCCGCGGGTCGTAGCCCGCGCGCATCATCGCCGGCAGGCTGAGCAGGCCCATGGTGACCACGGTGGCGCCGACCACGCCGGTCGAGGCCGCCAGCAGCGCGCCGACGATCACCACCGAGATCGCCAGCCCGCCGCGCATCTTGCCGAACATCTGGCCCATGGTCTCGAGCAACGCCTCGGCGATCTTCGATCGTTCGAGCACCGAGCCCATGAAGATGAACAACGGTACCGCGACCAGCACCTCGTTGGTCATCAAGCCGAAATAGCGCGACGGCAGGCTGGTCAGGATGATCGGGTCGAAGACACCCAACGCCCAGCCCAGCCCGGCGAAGATCAGCGCGAAGCCAGCGAGCGAGAAGGCGATGGGATAGCCCAGCAGCACGCCGAAGATGCTGATGGCGAACAGCGCGATGGCGAGGATGTCGGCGATGAGCGTGGGCGACATGGATCTATCCTCAGCCCAGCGGTCCGGAGACGCGATCCACCGGCGGCGGCTCCAGCCCGCGGATCACCATCAGCGATCGGCCGATCCAGGCCAGGCCCTGCAGGCCCAGCAGCACGGTGAAGATCACGATGCTGCTCTTGAGCACGTACATCGCCGGCATGCCGTTGCTCTGCACCGAAATCTCGTTGGTCGCCCAGGAGTAGCCGACGTAGCGCCAGCCGGTCCAGGCGACCAGGATGAGCCAGGGCAGCAGCAGAAAGACGACGCCGAACAGGTCGACCCAGGCCTTGGCTTTCGGGCTGGCGCTCGCATACCAGATGTCGACGCGCACATGGACGTTGCGCAGGTAGGCGTAACCGGCGGCCAGCATGAACACCAACGCGTGGGTCCAGACGTAGAGTTCCTGCATCCAGACGTAGCCGGTGCCCGCGGCATAGCGCAGAACGACCACGGCGCCGCAGATCAGCACCGTCGCCAATGTCAGCCAGGCGACGACCCGTCCCACGCCGTCGTTGATCCGATCGATCGTCCGGATCGCGCGTGCCATTCCGCCCATGGCCCACCTCCCTTGTCCCGCTCTACGGCGGATGCAAGCGAGGTTAGCCTTAGCACGATTCGCGCCAGCGCCCTAACCGGCGCCGGTCGCGTCAGGATCTCAGCAGGTTCAGCGCCTCGGCGAGCGCGATGCGACCGTCGTACAATGATCGCCCAGCGACGACGCCGACGATGCCCGACGCCTCGTGCTCCTTGAGCTCACGCAGATCGTCGAGTGACGACACACCGCCCGAGGCGATCACCGGCGTCGTGAGGTGGAAGGCGAGGTTCACCGTCTGGTCGACGTTGACGCCGCCCATCGCGCCGTCGCGGTTGATGTCGGTGTAGATCAGCGCCGCGACACCGGCGTCCTCGAACTTCAGCGCCAGGTCGAGCGCCTTGACCGTCGACTGCTTGGTCCAGCCATCGACCGCCACCAGCCCGTCGCGCGCATCGATGCCGACGGCGACGCGGCCCGGCCATTGCTTGCAGGCGTCGCGGACGATCGACGGATCGTTGACCGCCACAGTGCCCAAGATCACGCGGCGCACGCCGGCCTCGAGCCACAGCGCGATGGTCTTCAGATCGCGGATGCCGCCGCCCAGCTGCACCGGCACCTCGCCGACCGCCTCGAGGATCGACACCACGGCGGCCTTGTTGACCGGCCGCCCCTCGACCGCGCCGTTGAGGTCGACGAGGTGCAGCCACTCGCAGCCGGCCTGGACGAAGCGCCGGGCCTGGTCGGCGGGGTCGCTGTTGAACACGGTGGCGGCCGCCATGTCACCGCGCAGCAGGCGCACGCACTGGCCGTCCTTCAGATCGATGGCGGGGAACAGGATCATCGCGCCCGGGGTTTAGCGGACCGCGCCCGCCGATGCAAAGGCGTCAACGCCGCGCCGCGTCCAGGGCGGCCACGAAGCGGTCCAGCTCCGCCTCGGTGTTGTAGACGTGCACAGAGGCGCGGATGACGTCCTTCAGGCCGCGCCCCTCAAGGTCCAGCCGCGAGGAGAAGCGGGTCGAGACCGAAACGTTGATAGCCTCTGCCCGCAGCTTGGCCTTGATGTCGCCGTGCTCCACGCCGTCGACTGAGAAAGTGACGATGCCGCCCTTGAGCGCGCCGAGATCGGCGAGATGGATGCCCTTCAAGGTCGACAGCCGCGCCCGCAAGCCATCCGCGAGCTGCTTGATGCGCGCCCAGACCGTCTCCATGCCCAGCTCGACGCACTGGTCGGCCGCGGCCGCCAGCCCGAGTACGCCGGCGAAATACCGCTCCCAGTTCTCGAAGCGCTTGGCGTCGGGCACGACTTGGTACTCGCCCGACGCGGTCCAGCGCGCGGCGTGGTTGTCGAGGAAGATCGGCTCGATCTTCTCGTAGGCCGAACGCCGGGCGTAGAGAAAGCCGGTGCCGCGCGGCCCGCGCATGTACTTGCGCCCGGTGGCCGACAGGAAGTCGCAGCCCAGCGCCTCGACGTCGATCGGCATCTGGCCGACCGATTGGCAGGCGTCGAGCAGGAAGGGCACGCCGGCCTGACGCGCGATCTTGCCCACGGCCGCCGCCGGCTGCACCAGGCCACCCTGCGTCGGCACGTGGTTGATGGCGATCAACCGCACCCGCTTGTCGATCATGTTGGTCAGCGCGGCGATATCGATCTGACCCGTATTGTCGTCGGGCACGGCCACGACCTCGACGCCTGTCTTCTTCGCCACCTGCAGATAGGCGATGTAGTTGCTCGAATACTCGCTGACGCAGGTCAGGATGCGTTCGCCCGGCTTGTAGCGCTCCGCCAGCGTGTAGAAGGCGAGATCCCAGGCGCGCGTGGCGTTTTCGACAAAGGCGATCTCGTCGTCGCGCGCGCCGATCAGCTTGGCGATCGACGGATAGAACGCGTCGAGCCGCGCGCGTTCGCGGTCGGCCGCCTCGTAGCCGCCGATCTCGGCTTCGAGCTTCAGGTGATCGAGCGTGGCGTCCAACGTGCGCCTGGTCGGCAGCGCCGAGCCGGCGTTGTTGAGATGCAGCACATGGGCGCAGCCCGGCGTCTCGGCGCGCAGGCGATCGATGTCGAGAGTCATGGTACCTTTATGCTCAGATCTAGAGCCCAATCACACTAGCGCCACCGGCAGTACGCGCGCCATCGCTAGAAGGTCGGCATATCGCAGGACAGACCGATACCATGATCAGAACCATCGTCGGCTGGTGGCGCGAACGACCGGGATGGTGCGAATGGCTATTCCTGCCGATCGTCGCCTTGATGTGTCTGCTAACGGTCATCGACCTCGTAGTGGATTCGCCGACGCGGAGCTGGCTCGATTACTACTACGCCAACCCGGGGATCATCGTCCTCTTGGGGGGCGCCGCCGTGCTGGACTTAGCCTGCGCTTTGACCGTCCTCGTTTGGATGATCATTCCCCGCTGGCGCGCCGCCTGTCTGAAGCTCCTGCTGACCGCCGCGCTCATTGGCCCGGCGCTCATCCGCGCGGAGCTGCTGTATGAACGGACGATCTACTACGGCGAGGTACGCGACAAGCGCAACCTTCTGTGCGATCTCCACAATCTCGGCCCAATTGGGAGTGAGATTTTCCTCGCGTACTTCTTGCTGCGCGTTCCGCTCGGGGGCACGAACACACCAGCGAACCTGCTCGCCCGCACAGTTGTCAGAGTCGCCCTGCTATTGGCATCGCATGTCGGCCACCAGCTTCTCTATTGGCCACAAAAAGAGATCGCGATGTGGCGGTGGCACTCATGCTACTAGCGGCTGACGTTACGCTGTGAGCGCGCCCTTGATCGCATAGCGAAGCTACGGCACTTTGTCGGCAACAAGACCAACGACTGCCTCCATCCCCTTCTTGAGCGCCGTCCACCCGATGTCCCTGTTCGACTCGTTGCGCGATCTGTTGCCGGGCGCGTCCCGGCCGAAGCGGCGTGCGCCGGTCGCGGCCAAGCCGAAGCCGCTCTTGCCGCCGCCGGAGGCGATCACCGTCGAGCATGCCGGCGTGCCGCTGGTCGTGATGTTCGAACGCAGCGCCAAGGCGCGGCGCGTGTCGTTGCGCGTCGATCAGCGCAGCGGCCGCGTGCGGCTGGTGGCGCCGCCGCGCATGGCGCGCGAGACAGCGCTGGGCTTCGCGCGCGCGCAAGCGGCGTGGATCCATGGCCGCACGCTCCGGCAATCGCCGCCCGTGCCCTTCGCCGATGGCGCGGTGATCCCGCTGTTCGATACGCCGCACGTCGTGCGCCATCGGCCGGACCGGCGCGGCACGGTGTGGCTCGAGGAGGGTGCCCTGCATGTCGCGGGACGCGCCGAGCACCTGTCGCGGCGGCTGCATGATTGGCTGGCCGGCGAATTGCGCGCGCGCGTCTCGACCCTGGCGCATGCCAAGGCGGCGCGCATCGACCGCAAGGTCACCCGTATCACCGTGCGCGACACCGCCACGCAGTGGGGTAGCTGTGCGCGCGCCGGCGGCTTGAGCTTCTCGACGCGGCTGGTCTTCGCGCCATCAGTGGTGGTCGACTATGTCGTCGCCCACGAGGTGGCGCATCTCGTCCACGCCAATCATGGCCCGCAATTCTGGGCGTTGACCGCCAAGCTCACGGATGGCGACGTCGCCGCCTGCCGCGCCTGGCTGCGCCGCAACGGCGAGCGCTTGATGCGCCTGGGCTGATCAGGCGCCGAGCTCGGCGCGCAAGCTGTCGAGCTCGTCGAGGTGCTCCGAATCGTGCGCCAGCATCGCCGATAGCAGGCCATCGATGTCCATTTCGGTGACGCCGGCCATCAAGCCGACGCGCCGACGCTCAACGGGTTCGAGCTTCGCGACCCGGCCGACGATCGCCCAGCGCGTCGCCGTGAAGGCATCGAGCGCTGCGCCCCCATCTTGTGTCCGGTAGTCGCGCTCGATGGCGAGCCGCGCGCCGTCGATGTCGGGGAGGTCCGGCCGATCCTCGCTCAGGATGCGGTCGATGCGGACTCGGTAACCATCACCGTCGATATCGCGCAGATGGCAGAGATGCTCGACGAGGCAGTAACCGCCGGTCGTCGGCGCGGTACGCCACCGGTTTTCGGGGACAGCCTCGACGATCGCCTTCAGCTTCCCCGGCATCGCCGCCAGCGCGGCGATGGTGCGAGCCGGCGTCTCGACGCGACGCGGCATGAGCTGCTCGATCAGGCAGTCGAGCACATTGGCCAGCCGGGCGACGATCTCCAGGGTCCCTGTCCGCTCGCCGGCCTCGATCTGCGCCAGATAGGCCCGGCTGATGCCGGCGACGAGCGCCAGCTGGGTCTGGGTGAAGCCACGGAACTCGCGCCAGGCGCGGACTGGGTGGAGTCCAGCATCGCAGCGCTCGGCAACGGGCGGTGGAAGGATATGTAGCATTTTGCTACATTATGGATTTTGCACAAGAAATCAATAGGATCGCCTTTCCCACGAAATCCTTGAATGGCCAGAGGGGATACCGCAGCCTGCGATGGTTCCGGCGGAGGCGATGGATGCTGCTGAAGGATCGGGTGCTGCTGATCACCCATGTGCGCCGCTTCGCCGGCCATGGTGTGTCGCGCCTCGCGCTCGCTGAAGGCGCGAAGGTGATCGCCCACGATGAGAGCTTCACGTCGGCGGCCAAGCGCAAGGCCTACGAGACCGAGTTTCCGGGCGCACGGGCGATCGCGGCGCAGGAGCCCTCGAAGATCGTCGAGTCGACCCTGAAGCTGGCCTCGCGCATCGACGCCCTGGTCAGCAACGACGCTTATCCCGCGCTGCGTGCACCGCTCACCGAGGCGCGCCTGGAGGATTTCCGCGCCGCGCTCGAGACCATGGTGGTACAGCCCTTCGAGCTGGCGCAGAAGGTCGCGCCTGTCATGCGCCGGCAGAAGTCGGGGCGTATCGTCTTCGTCTCGTCGGCGGCGCCGTTGCGCGGCATCGCCAATTACTCGATGTACGTCTCAGCGCGCGCCGGCACGTTGGGCCTCGTGCAATCGCTGGCCAAGGAGCTCGGGCGTGACAACATCACGGTCAACGCCGTGGGTTCGAACTATGTCGAGAACCCCGACTACTTCCCGCCCTCGCTGCTGGCCAACGCCGAGGCGATGAAGAAGATGACGGCGCAGATCCCGATGGGCCGCTTGGGCAAGCCGGAGGAGTTGGCGGCGGCGGTCTGCTTCCTGTGCTCCGACGGCGCCGGCTTCGTCACCGGCCATACGTTGGCGCATGCCGGAGGTTGGGCGTGAAGCCGAAGAAGAAGCGCACGCGGCGCATCGGCCTGCTGACCAGCGGCGGCGACTGCGCCGGCTTGAACGCGGTGATCCGCGCCGTGGTGCGCCGCGCGGTCGACGGTCATGGCTGGGACGTGATCGGCATCCGCAAGGGCACGCATGGCTTGCTGGCGCGGCCGGTGGAGGCGGAGGAGCTCAAGCCCGGCGCCGACGATGCGTCGCTTTTGCGCCTGGGCGGCACGATTCTCGGCACCACCAACAAGGGCGATCCGTTCGCCTTTCCGATGCCCGATGGCTCGCTGAAGGACCGCTCGCGGGAGATCGTCGAGGGTTTCCACGCGCTCGATCTCGACGCGTTGATCGGGGTGGGCGGCGACGGCAGCCTGGCGATCCTCGCCCGCCTCGCCCAACAGGGCGACATTCCCTTCGTCGGCATCCCCAAGACCATCGACAACGATGTGGCGCGTACCGAGCGCGCGGTGGGCTTCGCCACGGCCGTGGCGACCGCGACCGAAGCGCTCGATCGCCTGCAGCCCACGGCGGCGAGCCACGACCGCGTGATGATCCTGGAGGTGATGGGGCGCGACGCCGGTCACATCGCCATCGCCGCAGGCATCGCCGGCGGCGCCGATATCGTGCTGATCCCCGAGATCGCCTGGACTCTCGAGGCGGTGTCGCGTCACGTGACCGAGCTGCGCGTCGTCGGTCGCGACTTCGCCCTCGTGGTGGTGGCCGAGGCGGCGCATCCCACGGGCGCCGACGCGTCGGCGCTGAAGCAGGCGGGCGGAATCGGCCATTGGCTGGCGGCGAAGCTGGGCGCCGCCACCGGCGCGGAGACGCGCGTGACGGTGCTGGGCCATGTGCAGCGCGGCGGCACGCCGCTGGCCGAGGACCGGCTGCTGGGCTCGCTGCTGGGCGTGCATGCCGTCGACCTCGTCGCCGAGGGCCGCACGGGACGCATGGTGGCCTGGTCGAACCGCGAGGTCATCGACGTGCCGCTGGAAGAGGTCGTGGGCGTGCCGCACGTCGTCGACCCGAACGGCCCGCTGGTGCGTACGGCACGCGGGCTGGGCATCTGCCTGGGCGACGAGACGGGAAGCTGAGATGGTGGCGTTGACTCCCGACCATTACATCGCCGGGCGCCACCGATGAGCACTCTACCGTCCGCGCATGACGGAATTATGGCTCTTTCCTTCTCCCCGCGAAGGCGGGGAGAAGGTGCCGAGCGCAGCGAGGCGGATGAGGGGCTTCTCGCGCAAC
>CAYTFW010000059.1:0-32270 GCA_964437145.1 uncultured Rhizobiaceae bacterium | reverse complement strand
CGACTACGGCAAGGACTACTGGGAAGGCTTCAAGGACGGCCTCGGCAAGGATATCAACAAGGTCGTCAGGCACGTGACCTACGAGGTGACGGATCCGACCGTCGACTCGCAGACCATCCAGATGAAGGATTCCGGCGCCAACGTCTTCTTCAACATCTCGATCCCGAAATTCGCGGCGCAGTCGATGCGCAAGGCGGCGGAGATCGGCTGGAAGCCCGTGCAGTATCTCAACAACGTCTCGGCCCAGGTGTCGACGACGATGAAGCCGGCGGGCTTCGAGAACGTGCAGAACGTGGTCACCGCGGCCTGGCTGATGGATCCTACCGACAAGCAGTGGGACGGGCACGCCGAGATGAAGACCTGGCGCGAGTGGATGGCGAAGTACAACCCGCAGGGCAACGTGCAGGACGTCAACTACTGCTACGCCTACGCAGTCTCGTTCACCATGCATCAGACGCTGATCAAGTGCGGCGACGTGCTGACGCGCGAGAACCTGATGAGGCAGGCCGCCAACCACCAGAAGCTGCGTGTGCCGCTGCTGCTGCCGGGCATCACGCTCAGCACCAGCCCGACCGACTTCTACCCGGTGCAGGCGGTGCGCCTGCAGCGCTTCAAGGGCGAGACCTGGGAGCTGTTCGGCGAGATCCTGGCGGCCGAGAGCACCTGAGCCTCAGCCGGCTTTTCGCTCAGCGAAGGAGGCCGCCGGACCGGGTCCGGCGGCCTCTTCTTTTCAGGTATCGACGGGCGCATGCTCGCCTCCGACGGACATGAGATCCGGTCGTCGAGGAGGGCCAAGACATGCTCAAGCGAAGGACATTGGTGGGAGGCGCGTCGGCGCTCGCGGTGCTGCCGCTGCCGGCGTACGCGCAGAAGAAGTACGACTCCGGTGCGTCGGACACCGAGATCAAGCTCGGCCACACCAATCCCTATAGCGGTCCACTGTCGGCTTACGGCTCGATCGGTCTCGCCATCAAGGCCTACTGGGCGATGGTGAACGACAAGGGCGGCATCAACGGCCGCAAGATCAATTTCATCACCTACGACGACGGCTACTCGCCGCCGAAGACCGTCGAGATGGTGCGCAAGCTGGTCGAGGAAGACCAGGTGTTCGCGATCTTCCAGCTGCTGGGCACGCCCACCAACACGGCGGTGCACCGCTATCTCAATCAGCGCAAGATGCCGCAACTCTACGTCGCCACGGGCGCCTCGAAATGGGGCGACCCGAAGAACTACCCGTGGACGATGGGCTTCCAGCCCGACTACCACACGGAGGCGGCGATCTACGCCAAGCACATCCTGGCCACCGTGAAGGATCCGAAGATCGCGCTGCTGTGGCAGAATGACGATTCGGGCAAGGACTACAGCGGCGGCTTCATGGCCGGTATCGGCAAGGACAACGCCAAGCTGGTGGTGCGGTCCGTGACCTACGAGCCGACCGATCCCACCGTCGATTCGCAGGTCATCCAGCTCAAGGACTCCGGCGCCAACGTCTTCTTCAACATCTGCGCGCCGAAGGCCGCGGCGCAGGCCATCCGCAAGGCCGCCGACCTCGGCTGGAAGCCGGTGCAGTACCTGGCCAACGTCTCGGCGTCGGTCGGCTCGGTCCTGAAGCCGGCCGGTTTCGACAACAGCCAGGGGATCGTCACGGCCGCGTTCCTCAAGGACCCGACCGACAAGCAGTGGGAGGAGGCGGCGGACTTCAAGGAATGGAAGGCGTGGATGGCCAAGTACTATCCCGGCGGCAACACCGCCGATACGTTCAACGGCTTCGCCTACGCGGTCTCGACCCTGATGGCGGAATCGTTGCGCCGCTGCGGCGACGATCTGACACGCGCGAACCTGATGAAGCAGGCCTCCAGCATCCGGGGCCTGGAGCTGCCGATGGTGCTGCCCGGCATCAAGGTCAACACCAGCCCGACCGACTTCTATCCGTTGCAGGCGGTACGCCTGCAACGCTTCAAGGGTGAGACCTGGGAGCTGTTCGGCGATGTCATCTCCAACGAGAGCAGCTGACGCTTCCTCCCTCTCCCCGCGCGGGGAGGGCGCCAGGCACTTGGGCGGGGCTGTCGCCTATCGCGGTCTTTCCTTCCCCCGGAAGGGGGAAGGAAAACGCGCCGTAGCGGTAGAAGAAAAGCCTGTCCTATCGGCATCGGAGGCTCGGGTTCACCGCTCGTAGCGGCGGAAATCGAGGATTCCGTCGCGCGGGCGTATTCTGGTCGGCGTGATCAACCCCACCACCCCGCCTTCACCTCGTCACGAGCGTTTCGTCCTGGACATCCTCGGGGGCGGCGGCTGCTCGCGCGTCGACCTGGAGCAAGCCCGCCAGGCGCGACATGCCGGGACTGTCGAGGTGAAGGTCTCGAACCATAGCAAACCAGAGCAACGGCCGGGCTTGAAGTGGAACAAGCCGCAAACGCTGGCGGCGATGATGGTCAGGCTCGCCGCCACCGCTACCAGTCCATCTCCCCGCCTTTGCGGGGCGATGGAAAACCATAGCAATCCATGGGCGATAGCCACGCCCGAAGCGCTATCGCTTCCGCATGTCGCCGGCGCCGGGCGTGGCACGACCTGCTGGAACACCGCGCGTCGGCGGCAGGTTCCCGGGACGATAGCAAACCATGTGAATCACGACGTGCCGGCGGTGCGCCACGTCGTGATTCAGTGGACGCTCGACACGACGCGCTACCGCCGTGGCGCGTCTGCGAACGGAGGGCGTAGATCAGCGGGCCGGCGCCTGAGTGCGCGCCTTGCGCTGGCCGAACTCGGCGAAGCTCAGCTTGCCGTCCTTGTCGGTGTCGCGCCGCATGAGCGACTGGTCGGCCCGGGCGATGAAGTCGGCGCGGCTGATGGTGCGCTGCTGGGTGTTGCCGGCGCGCTGGCCGCGGCGGCTGGCGCGCATCTCCTCCGGCGTCAGCTGGCCATCCTTGTTGGTGTCGAGGCGGTCGAACAGCTGGGCGCGCGCGGTCTGCATCTCGGCGCGGTCGATGAAGCCGTCCTTGTTGGTATCGATGCGCTCAAACGCCGCCTGGGCGCGGCCCTGGCCGCCGCCGGTGTTGGTCGGACCGGACGCGGGCTGGGCGAGGGCGGGCAGTGCGATGAAGCCGGCGACCAGGGCGGTGGCGGCGATGCGGATCATGGACATCTTGGTGAAGCTCCGGTTGCGGGGATAGTCGCGATCACCACCCCTCCAGCGACCTCTACGAACCGTGAGCGCAATTCATCCCCGCGATCTTCAAACCGGGTCGGCGAAACAGATATAGTCGGACCCGTGAGGTGGGATAGGGAAGGTTTCGCGGCGGTAACGTGGCGAAACGCTCCGGAGGACGTCGCATGAGCGCTTACGACTACGACCTGTTCGTCATCGGCGCCGGCTCCGGCGGGGTGCGCGCCAGCCGCGTCGCGGCCACGCATGGCGCGCGCGTGGGTATCTGCGAGGACGACCTGGTGGGCGGCACCTGCGTCATCCGGGGATGTGTGCCCAAGAAGCTGCTGGTCTACGGCAGCCATGTGCACGAGGAGGTTGAGGACGCCGCCGCCTATGGCTGGACGATCCCCGAACCGATCTTCAACTGGGCGACCCTGCGCGACAACGTGCAGAAGGAGGTCATGCGGCTCAACGGCATCTACAAGAACCTGCTGAAGAACGCCGGCGTCGAGCTGGTGGTCGGCCGCGGCCGGTTGATGGACGCGCATACCGTCGCCGTCGGCGAGAGGATGATCACGGCGGACAAGATCCTGCTGGCGACCGGCGCGCGGCCGTGGCGGCCATCGATCCCCGGCGCCGAGCTGGCGATCGTCTCCGACGACGCCTTCCATCTGCCGAGCCTGCCCAAGCGCATCCTGATCGTCGGTGGTGGCTATATCGCGGTGGAGTTCGCCGGCATCTTCAACGGCCTGGGCTCGGCGGTGAGCCTGGCGCTGCGCCGCGACCTGGTGCTGCGCGGCTTCGACGAGGAATGCCGCCGGGCGGTGCAGACCGGCATGATCGACAAGGGCGTGCGCTTCCGCCCCGAGACCGAGCTGGCGAAGATCGAGCGCAAAGGCGACTCGCTGGTCGCGACCACGACCAAGGGCGAGGCGATCGAGACCGACTGCGTGATGTACGCCACCGGGCGCGTGCCCAATACGGCGGGGCTGGGCCTCGAGAAGGTCGGCGTCACCTTGAACAAGGCCGGCGCCGTCGCCGTCGACGAATGGTCGGCCTCGACCGTGGCCAATGTCTACGCCGTTGGCGATCTCACCGACCGCCTCAACCTGACGCCGGTCGCGTTGATGGAGGGCCATTGCTTCGCGGACACGGTGTTCGGCAACAAGCCGCGCAAGGCCGATCACCAGGACGTGCCGTCGGCCGTGTTCAGCCAGCCGCAGATGGCCACCGTGGGCCTGACCGAGGAGCAGGCGCGGCGCGTCTATCCGAGGCTCGATGTCTACGCTTCGAGCTTCACGCCGATGAAGCACACGCTGACCGGCCGCAAGCAGAAGACCTTCATGAAGCTGCTGGTCGACGCCGAGAGCGACCGGGTGGTCGGCGCCCATATGGTGGGCGACGACGCGGCCGAGCTGATCCAGGGCGTGGGCATTGCCGTGAAAGCGCGGGCCACCAAAGCGATGTTCGACGCCACTGTGGGCATCCACCCCACTGCCGGCGAGGAATTCGTCACCATGCGCACCAAGCGGCCCGACCCGAAGCCGGTGGCCAAGGCGGCGGAATAGCCTAAGCCTCTGGAATCGCCGGCGAATCGAGCAACGCTGGCGGCGTCTGTGGAAAAATCGTAGAACCGTCCGCCCGTCGAACCTGGCGGGGCGATGGAGGATGTCATGAACGCGATCCAGGCTGCGGCGCAGCGCAAACCGACCGACCTCAGGGCGGCGGGCGCGGCGGCGTTTCCCTGGTCCCCCGAGTCGTGGCGTTCGTTTCCCGCCCAGCAGATGCCGGTCTACGAGGACAAGGCGGCATTGGAAGGCGCCGAAGCGCGCCTGCGGCGCTTTCCACCGCTGGTCTTCGCCGGCGAGGCGCGCAAGCTGACCGCGGCGCTGGCCAACGTCGCGGCGGGCAAGGCCTTCCTGCTGCAGGGCGGTGACTGCGCCGAGAGCTTCCAGGATTTCACCGCCAACACCATCCGCGACACGTTCCGCGTGCTATTGCAGATGGCGGTCGTGCTGACCTACGGCGCGGGCGTGCCCGTTGTGAAGGTCGGCCGCATGGCCGGCCAGTTCGCCAAGCCGCGCTCCTCGGACATCGAGGAGATCGACGGCGTGAAGCTGCCCAGCTATCGCGGCGACAACGTCAACGGCTTCGAGTTCACGCCGGGCGCGCGCAAGCCCGATCCCGAGCGCATGGTGCAGGCCTACAACCAGTCGGCCGCGACGCTCAACCTGCTGCGCGCGTTCGCGCAGGGTGGTTACGCCGACCTGCACGAGGTGCACCGCTGGAACCTCGACTTCGTGTCCACGTCACCGGCGGCGGCGCGCTACGACGATCTCGCCAAGCGCCTCGATGAGACGCTGACCTTCATGGCCGCCTGCGGTCTGACCTCGTCGACCACGCCGCAGATCGCCGAGACCGACTTCTTCACCAGCCACGAAGCGCTGCTGCTGCCCTACGAACAGGCGCTGACCCGCGTCGATTCGACCTCGGGCGACTGGTACGACTGCTCGGCCCACATGCTGTGGATCGGCGATCGCACGCGGCAGCCCGACGGCGCCCATGTCGAGTTCCTGCGTGGCGTGAAGAACCCGCTGGGCTTCAAGGCCGGCCCGACGACCAAGCCCGACGACTTCCTGCGCCTGCTGGACTCGTTGAACCCGCGCAACACCGCGGGGCGCATCACCGTCATCGCGCGCATGGGCGCCGGCAAGGTGGGTGATCATCTGCCGGCGCTGATCCGCGCCGTCAAGCGCGAGGGCCGCACGGTCGTGTGGTCATGCGATCCCATGCACGGCAACACGGTGAAGGCGGCCAACGGGCTCAAGACCCGCCATGTCAGCGCCGTGCTGCAGGAAGTCCGGGAGTTCTTCGATATCCACCGCGCCGAGGGCACGCACCCCGGCGGGGTGCATTTCGAGATGACCGGCCAGGAGGTCACGGAGTGCGTCGGTGGCGCCGTCGACATCACCGTCGAGGGCCTGACCGCGCGCTACGAGACGCAATGCGATCCGCGCCTGAACGCCAGCCAGGCGCTCGAGCTCGCCTTCCTGCTCGCCGAGCAGCTCAAGTCCGAAAGGCTGTCGCGCGAGCGGCCCGCCGCATCCGGCAAGTAAAACGATCGTCCGTTCCCCGCCCGCGGCGACGCGGGCGGCGGCGGCGAGGGGGAAGCCATGCATCCGGTCGACAACGATATCGCCCGGTTCACCGACCATTACTTCAACCGCACCAAGGCGGTGGTCGGTAAGTTCGGCGACAGCCGGGTGACCTACGCGATCTTCATGCGCCGCCCGGTGATCTGCGCGCCCAGGCTGGCGCTCGACTGGCTGCGCGAGCTGATGGCGACGCGCGGCACCCAGATCGAGATCGATCTGCGCTATCCCGAGGGCAAGTGGGTCGGCGCTGGCGAGCCGATGATGTACATCACCGGCTCGTTCTTCCATCTCGTCGACCTCGAGACGATCTTCCTGCAGAAGCTCGGCCCCGCCTGCGTCGCCGCCTACAACGCCTACACCATGTGCGCGGAGATGCCCAAGACGGCCTTCCTCGCCATGGACGCGCGCCACTGCGCCGGCACCGAGATGGCCGAGATGATGGCCTACGCGGCCTCGGTCGGCTCCAAGCGCGCGCAGCGCAAGGACGGCGCCGTCGGCTTCATCGGCAACGCCACGCACGCCACGGCGCATTTCTTCGGCCGCGAGCACGGGCTGGGCACCATGCCGCACGCCCTGATCGGCTACGCCGGCTCGACCCTGCGCGCCGCCCAGATGTTCGCCGAGACCTTTCCCGGCGAGCCGATGACCGTGCTGGTCGACTACTTCGCGCACGAGGTCACCGACTCGCTGGCGGTATGCCGCGGCTTCCCCGATCTCGCCGCTGCCGGAAACCTGTCGTTGCGCCTCGACACGACCGGCGGGCGCTATGTCGAGGGCCTCGATCCGGCGCGCTCCTACGCCGTGATGGAGAAACACGCGCGCGAAGCGACCCGCGGCTATCGCTCCGAGGAGGAGCTGCGCCACCTGATCGGCACCGGCGTGTCGGCGGCGGCGATCTTCCATCTGCGCGAGAACCTCGACGCCGCCGGCTTCCCCAAGGTCAAGATCGTGGCGTCGTCGGGCTTCGGCCCGGCCAAGTGCCGTGTCATGGCCGAGGCCAAGGCGCCGATCGACGTCGTCGGCTCCGGCTCCTTCCTGCCGGCGAATTGGACCGAGACCTACGCCACCGCCGATATCGTCGAGTACGACGGCACGCCGCGCGTGAAGGTCGGGCGCGAGTTCCTCCATCGTCGCCGCGCCGGCAACGGGGAGCTGAAGTAGCCCCGACATGACGCTCACGCTGCCGGGTTTCGTCGACGGTCACTGCCATCTCGACAAGACGCTATGGGGCATGCCCTGGCGGCCGCACGTCGCCGGCGCCACCGTGGCCGAGCGCATCGAGGCCGAACGCGCGGTACGCGGCACGCTGCCGGTGCCGACCATCGAGCGCGGCGGCGCGCTCTTGGAGCAGATGCTCTCCTGCGGCACGACGGCGCTGCGCACCCATGTCGATATCGACACGGCGCGCAAGCTCGACGACCTGCATGCGATCCTCGAGCTGCGCGAGCGCAACCGCGAGCGCGTCGACATGCAGATCGTCGCCTTCCCGCAATCCGGAATCCTGCGCGATCCCGGCGTCGCCGACTTGCTCGACGCGGCGCTGAAGGAAGGCGCCGATCTCGTCGGCGGTCTCGATCCCATCGGCATCGACCGCGACCTGAAGGGCCATCTCGACGTGGTGTTCACGCTGGCGTCGCGCCATGGCAAGGGTGTCGACATCCACCTGCACGATGGCGGCGAGAGCGGTCTGGCGCAGATCGAGGATATCGCCGCGCGCACGGCGGCGCTGGGGCTGGGCGGCAAGGTGGCGATCAGCCACGCCTTCGCGCTGGGCGACGCCAAGCCGGATGCGTTGAAGCGGGTGGCCGACAACCTCGCCCGGGCCGACGTGGCGATCATGACTCATGCGCCGGGCGCCGCCTCGATGCCGCCAGTCAAGGCGCTGCGCGAGGCCGGGGTCGAGGTGTTCGCTGGCTCCGACAACATCCGCGATCTGTGGTCACCCTACGGCAACGGCGACATGCTCGAGCGCGCGCGGCTGATCGGCTACCGGCAGAATTTCCGCAAGGACGAGGAGATGCTGATCGCGCTCGATCTCGTGACCGAAGCCGGTCGTCGCGCCACCGGCCTGGGTGGCGGCGACACGACCGTGGAGGTCGATGCCGAGACGATCGCCGAGGCGATCGCGACCTGTCCGCCGCGCCTTGCCGTGCGACGCGGCCCCTCTAGAGTGAAGATATGACCGACCAGCTTTCCATCGCCATCGCCCAGCTCAACCCGATCGTCGGCGACGTCGCCGGCAACACCGCCAAGGTGCGCGCCGCGCGCGCCGAAGCGGCGAAGCAGGGCGCCGACCTCGTGATCTTCGCCGAGCTGGTGCTGTCGGGCTATCCGCCGGAGGACCTCGTGCTCAAGCCGGCGTTCCAGCGCCGCCTGCACCAGGCCGTCGAGGAGCTGCGCGCCGACACCGCCGATGGCGGCCCGGCGCTGCTGGTGACCACGCCCTGGCGCGAGGGCGACAAGCTCTACAACGCCATCATCGCGCTCGACCGCGGCGAGATCATCGGCAAGCGCTTCAAGGTCGACCTGCCGAACTACGGCGTGTTCGACGAGAAGCGTGTCTTCGCGCCCGGCCCGATGCCCGGCCCGATCGTCTTCAGGGGCGTGCGCATCGGCGTGCCGATCTGCGAGGACGTCTGGACGCCCGACGTCGTCGAATGCATCACTGAGACCGGCGGCGAGATCATCCTCGTGCCCAACGGCTCGCCCTTCGACGTTGACAAGCCGGAGACGCGCCTGCAGCTGGGCGTGGCGCGCGCCGTCGAGAGCGGCTTGCCGTTCTGCTACGTCAACCAGGTCGGCGGCCAGGACGAGCTGATCTTCGACGGCGGCTCCTTCGTCATCGGCGCCGACCGCAAGATGCGCGTCACCCTGCCGAGCTTCCGCGAGGCCGTGGTCACCACGACATGGACGCGCGGCGCCGATGGCGGCTGGGATTGCGCGCCCGGCCCGATCGCGCCCGCGCCGACGCGGCTGGAGTCGATCTACGACGCCATGGTGCTGGGCCTGCGCGACTATGTGAACAAGAACAAGTTCCCGGGCGTGGTGATCGGCCTGTCGGGCGGCATCGATTCAGCGATCACCGCCGCCGTCGCCACCGACGCGCTGGGCGCGGATCGCGTGCGCACGGTGATGATGCCCTCGCCCTACACCAGCAAGGACAGCCTCGAGGACGCGCAGCAATGCGCCACCATGCTGGGCATCCGCTACGACATCGTCTCGATCGAGCCGGCGATGAAGGCCTTCGGCGAGATGCTGGCGCCGATCTTCGCCGGCCGTAACGCCGACGTCGCCGAGGAGAACATCCAGGCGCGCGCCCGTGGCCTCACCCTGATGGCGATCTCCAACAAGTTCGGCGGCATGGTGGTGACCACCGGCAACAAGTCGGAGATGGCGGTCGGCTATTCGACGCTCTACGGCGACATGTGCGGCGGCTACAACGCGCTGAAGGACGTCTACAAGACGACCGTCTTCCAGCTCTGCCATTGGCGCAACCAGAACCGCCCGCAGGGCGCGCTGGGCCCCGAGGGACGCGTGATCCCCGAGCGCATCATCACCAAGCCGCCTTCGGCCGAGCTCAAGCCCGACCAGAAGGACCAGGATACGCTGCCGCCCTATGATCAGCTCGACCGCATCCTCGAAGGCCTGATCGAGCGCGACCTTGCCACCGAGGAGCTGGTCGCCGAGGGTCACGACGCGGCCACCGTCACGCGCGTCTGGCGCATGCTGGAAAACGCCGAGTACAAGCGCCGCCAGGCACCGCCCGGCGTGAAGATCACCAGCCGCTCGATCTCGAAGGATCGCCGCTATCCGATCACCAACGCCTTTCGCGGCTGAGCCGCCGACACGATCGTGAACGGCGGTGATCCGCCGATGTCGTTATTCTGCGCCCATGACTGGAATGAACAGACGGCAGTGGGTCCTGGGCGTCGGCGCGCTCGCTATCGGCGGCGCGGCGGCGGCGCGTAGGGTATCAGCAAAGACTCCGGGACCCTTCGAAGTGGTGCGGTCCGACGAGGAATGGCGCCAGCGCCTGACGCCCGAGGCTTACCGCGTGCTGCGCAAGAACGGCACGGAGCGCGCCGGCAGCTCGCCGCTGGACCGCGAGAAGCGCGCCGGCGTCTATCATTGCGCGGGCTGCGAGAAGCCGCTGTTCTCCTCGGCGCACAAATACGACAGCCGCACCGGCTGGCCGAGCTTCTGGCAGCCGCTCGAGCCCACCGCCATCGGCACCAGTCTCGAATGGTCGATTTTCGGGCGCCAGACCGAGGTGCATTGCGCGCGCTGTGGCGGCCACCAGGGCCATGTCTTTGAGGACGGGCCAAAGCCCACCGGCTTGCGCTACTGTATCAACGGGGTGGCATTGCTGTTCCGCCCGTCCGCCGCCTGAGGATCTCCGCCGATGCGTCGCTGGTTGTTCGCCCTTGCCGTGGCTCTGTGGAGCCTGCCCGCGCTGGCGCAAGCGCCGACGCCCGCGCCCAAACCCGGTCTCGCCGTGGCGATCTTCGCCGGCGGCTGCTTCTGGTGCATGGAGCCACCGTTCGACAAGCTCGACGGCGTGGTGGCGACCACCTCGGGCTACACCGGCGGCACCAAGGCCGCTCCACGTTACGAGGAGGTGACCTCGGGCCGCACCGGCCACTACGAGGCGGTGCGTATCGACTACGACCCCGCCAAGGTCAGTTATGAGACCCTGCTGCAGGTGTTCTGGCGCAACATCGATCCGCTCGATGCGCGTGGCCAATTCTGCGACAAGGGGCCGATGTACCGTTCGGCGATCTTCCCGGTCGACGACGCTCAGCGCGCCGCGGCCGAGGCGTCGAAGGCTGCGCTCGAGGCGTCCGGCAAGCTGCCCGGTCGTATCGTCACCGAGATCCTGCCGATGGCGCCGTTCTACGACGCCGAGGACTACCACCAGGACTACTACAAGAAGAACAGCGGCAAGTACGCCTACTACCGCTGGAGCTGCGGTCGCGACCGCCGCCTCGAGCAGCTCTGGGGACCGCAGCCCAAGAGTTGAGGCCTATCGCCGACCGTCGACGTCGGCGTAGGATCAGCCACCGCTGGTCGCAGGGGGCACGATGGCGCGCGAGTGGGTGGTCCGGCCGGGGACTGATGAGCTGGCCGCGGCGTGCGATGTGGTGGCGCCTGGCGATACGATCCGACTGCTCGCCGGACGACATACGCGCCGCGCCGTGCTGCGCCACTCGGGTACGCCGCGAGAGCCCATCCGGATCGTCGGCGATCCTGGCGCGGTGATCGATGGTCTGCAGGTCGGGCATCCGGACCTCCTGCCATCGCTGCCCAACGGAAACCTGGTCTACCCGCGACGGCAGGACTGGGCCTTCCTCAATCTCGACGGTGCCGCCTGGTGCACGGTTGAGGGCCTTCGCGTCATCAATTGCTGGCCGTGCTTCCTCTATGCGCAGGAGGTCAACGGCATCGTCATCCGGCGCTGCGCGATCGAAGGCGGGACCTACCCGCTGTTCTTCCGCGACCCCGCTCATTCCTCGAGGCTGTCGCGCGACATCGTCGTCGAGGAATGCGGCTGGCGACAGGACATGTCGGCTGATCATTTCAACTGGTCGAAGGCGGACTGGCGCGAGCTGCATGGCGGGCGCGATGGCGCGACCGTCTTCAAGACGTTGCGCCACTTCAACGGCGCCTTCGTCGGTAGTTGCGACATCGGCGGTGGTATGCGGCTGCGCAACAACGACATCAGCGATTCCTACAATGGCTTTCGCCTGGGCCTGAGCGCCGAGGTGCGCGCTATGGGCGACGCCGCGATCCGCCGGCGAAATCGCGACGTCGAGATCAGCGGCAACAGCTTCACGCGCGTGCGGGACAATCCGGTCGAGCCCGAGAGTCACGCGTACCACTGGATCGTGCGCCACAACACGATGCTCGACTGTCACACCTGGTTCTCGATGGACGGTGTGGCTGGCGGATACTGGTACATCTACGGCAACCGCGGCTGGTTCCGGACCCGCCAGGGCGGACCCAAGAGCAACATGGGGAAGGTGCTGAAGTTCAGCATGGGCTCGGAGCCCGTACCCGATACGCCGATCTACTTCTTCAACAACAGCTGGTTCCTGCGTTGCCCTCTAGCCGTGGGCGATCCGACGCCGGACGAGTACAACATCCGCAATCTGACCTTCCTCAACAACGCCATTCAGTACTGCAGGCCCAGGGCACCGCCCACGACCGGATCGCCGCCGCCGCTATGCGAATCGGGCGTGCGCTATATGGCCAACATCCGTTGGACCGCCGACCTCGGCACCATCGACCACACGCTGAGCGACCATCCGGATTTCCCGGCCGTCCTGCGCCGGGAGGGCCACGAGGCGCATGGCGCGACCGCTACGCGGCCGATTTTCACCTACGCCGATGCCGGCGACCTGGCGCTGTCGGTCGACAGCGAGGCGCGTGGCTCCGCGACGGTCATAAGCTTGCGTCTGCCGGACGGGTCGGACATTTCGGTCCGGCCCGCCGACCGGGGCGCATGGCAGGGCGTGGCACTGATCGCGGTACCCGAACTCGAATCTGCGTCGCGCCCGTTGGTCTGACGCGACGCTACTCGATCTTGATACCGCCAGCCTTCACCACGGGCGCCCACTTGGCGATCTCGTCGGTGATGAACTTGGCCGTGCGTTCCGGCGTTGTCTCCGGCGTTGGCACCGCGGCGATATCCTCGAGGAACTTGATCATCTCCTTGTCCTGCATGAGCTTGCGCGACGCCTGGTCGATCGTCTCGATGACGTCCCTGGGCACGCCCGCGGGCGCCAGGATCAGGTTGAACGTATAGGCCTCGAAGCCCGGCAAGCCGGCCTCGATCATGGTCGGGATCTCCGGCGCGATCGCCGCGCGCTTGGCGTGGGCGAAGGCGAGGATGCGCACCTTGCCGGCCTTGTGGTGCTGCAACATGGTGCTGAAGGTCTCGAACATCCAATGCACCGTGCCCGGCAGCAGGTCCTGGATCGCCGGCCCCGAGCCGCGATAGGGCACGTGAACCACCTCGAGGTTACCGGCCTCGCGCTTGAAGTACTCGGTGGCGATATGAAGGATGCTGGCGGGGCCCGACGAGGCGTAGGAGTACTTGCCGGGGTTCTTCTTCATCAGATCGATCAGGCCCTTCACCGAGTCCGGCATCGAGGGATGCGTCACCAGGATCAGCGGGTTGACGCAGATCGAGGAGATCGGCGTGAAGTCCTTCAGTGGATCGTATTGCGGCTTGACCACGGCCGTCGGCAGGATCGCGTGCGTCGAGGAGGTGGCGAACAGCAGCGTGTGACCGTCGGGCTTGGCGTTCTTGACATCGATCGAGCCGATGGCGCCGGCGGCGCCGGCCTTGTTCTCGACGACCATGGTTTGGCCGAGAAGCTCGGTCATCTTCTGCGCCACCTTGCGGCCGATGATGTCGGTCGGGCCGCCGGCGGCGAAGGGGATGACCAGCTTGATCGGCGCGGACGATGGATACTTGGCCTGGGCGCGGGCGATGGCGGGCGCGGCGATGGCGCCGAGGCTGGCGGCGATGAGCGTACGGCGTTTCACGACAGTGATCCTCCCAGCGTTATTCTTGTCGATGACTATACGGGTCCGAGGGTTTCGTCGAACAGATCGAGCATGGCCCGCCACGAGCGGCGATCCGTCGGTTCGTGGTAGGCGAACCCCGGCATGCTCAGCCCGTCGGCCGCGGGGTTGGTGAAGCTGTGGCCGGCGCCCGAATACAGGATCATGCGCCAGTCGACCTTGGCGGCGAGCATCTCCTTCTCGAAATCGGCGCGCTGCTGCGGCGGGATGATCGGATCCTCCGCGCCGATATTGACTAGGATCTTGCAGCGGATATTGGCCGCGTCCTGCAGCCGCGCCGTCGCCAGGCCGGAGTGGAAGCCCACGGCGCATCTGAGGTCTTCGCCGGCCCGGGCCAACTCCAGCACCGTGGTGCCGCCGAAGCAGTAGCCGATCGCCGCCAGACGCCCCGCGTCGACCTCGCGCCGCGCCGCCAGCAGCTTGAGCGCGATGCCGGCGCGCACGCGGATGCCGGTCGGGTCGGCGCGCCACGGCGCCAGGCGGGGCATGATATCGGCGCGGTTGGCCAGCGGCTTGCCGTCGCCGTGATAGTCCATGGCGAAGGCGACATAGCCCAGCCGCGCCAGGCGCCGGGCGATGATCTTGGTGTGGTCGGTCAGCCCCGGCCCCTCGTGGCAGACCAGCACGCCCGGCCGCCGACCCGGCCTCGTCTCGTCGACGGCGAGCTGGCCGACCAGGCGCGTAGGCCCGTCGAAGTATTCGATGTCCTCGATATGCACGTTTTCGTCCCCGTTTGATGGCGCGAAGCTTAGACGCTGGCGCCGCGCCGCTCCAGCGGACCTTGACCCGCCGCGAGCCAGCCCGCACAACCACGCTCGCCTTGACGGTCACTGACGCGGCTACCTGGACGGCCATCGTGCGCGGTCCCATCGCGCCCACGGTCGAGGACGCGTCGCTGCTGCACGCCGCCACCGACGCGCTGCCAGCCGAGCCCTGGGACGGCGGCACCTGGAAGGCCTGGACCTCGGCGGTCGGCGCGGCCACCGGCAAGAAGGGCCGGGCCCTGTTCCATCCGCTGCGCCTGGCGCTGACGGGGCGGGAGCAGGGGCCGGAAATGGCGGGGATGCTTCCGCTGATCGGCCGTGCTAAGGTGCTGTCCAGACTTAGAGGAGACGTCGCGTGACGTTTGGACGGCGATGTAGGGAGGGCGGCCCCGCCTGAGGGGTTCGACCAGCGCGGGCGGTGACGCCGCCGCGCGCGTCCTGCCGTCTTCAATCCGGAGTTCTCCCGTGTCTTTGCAGATCCACAACACGCTTACGCGCGAGAAGGAACCGTTCGCGCCGCTCGATCCGTCGCATGTGCGCATGTATGTCTGCGGCCCGACCGTCTACGACTACGTGCATATCGGCAACGCGCGGCCGGTCGTCGCCTTCGACGTGCTCTATCGCCTGCTGAAGCGGCGCTATCCGCGCGTCACCTACGTGCGCAACATCACCGACATCGACGACCGCATCATGACGCGCGCCGCCGACAACGGCGAGACCATCGAGGCGCTGACCACGCGTACCGGCGATGCCTACCGCAGCGACATGAAGCGGCTGGGCGCGCTGTCGCCCGACTTCGAGCCGCGCGCCACCGAGTTCGTGACGCAGATGGTCGGCATCATCGAGCGCCTGATCGCCAAGGGCCACGCCTACGAGGCCGCGGGTCACGTGCTGTTCAGCGTGCCCTCGATGCACGACTACGGCCGCCTGTCGCGACGCTCGCGCGACGAGCTGGTGGCCGGCGCGCGCGTCGAAGTCGCGCCCTACAAGAAGGATCCAGCCGACTTCGTGCTGTGGAAGCCGTCGAGTCTCGATCAGCCGGGCTGGGCGAGCCCCTGGGGCCGCGGCCGGCCAGGCTGGCACATCGAGTGCTCGGCGATGAGCGCCGAGCATCTCGGCGAGACCTTCGACATCCATGCCGGCGGCCTAGACCTGATCTTCCCGCACCACGAGAACGAGATCGCCCAGAGCCGCTGCGCCTTCGGCCACGGCATCATGGCGAAGTACTGGATGCACAACGGCTTCCTCAACATCTCGGGCGAGAAGATGAGCAAGTCGCTGGGCAATTTCTTCACCGTGCACGAGCTGCTCGAGCAGCATCCCGGCGAAGCGATCCGCCTGCTGCTGCTGTCGGCGCATTACCGCCAGCCGCTCGACTTCACGCATGAGGGGCTGGTGCAGGCCAAGGCGACGCTCGATCGCTGGTACGGCCAGCTGCGCGGCAAGACATTGCCCGAGGTGAACACGGTACCCGCGTCCGTCGAGGACGCGCTATCTGATGACCTCAACACGCCGCTGGCGATCAGCGCGATCCACCAGCTCGACGATCCCGCGCAGTTGCGCGCCGGCGCCCTGGCGCTCGGCCTGCTGCAACAGGATCCCGAAGCCTGGTTCCGCTGGACGCCGGAAGGCACGAGCGGGCCGACCGAGGCCGAGATCGACGCCGCGATCGCCGCGCGGCAGGCGGCACGCAAGGCGAAGAACTTCGCCGAGGCCGACCGCATCCGCGACGACCTCGCCGCCAAGGGCGTGGTGCTCGAGGATGGCCCGAAAGGCACGGTGTGGAAGCGGGGCTGATGAAGCTGCGCGTCTACCACATCGCCGAAGCCGACAACTGGCCGTCGATCCAGCGCGACGGCTTGTTGTCGGCGACGGCGCTGTTCGAGCGTGCCGGCGCGCGGGCGGAGGATCGTGCGGCGGTGGAGAAGCACCGTCCGGTGCGCGCGATACTGAGCGACGGCACGGTGATTCGCGATCAGTCGCCGATGCCGCCCACGGCGCTGAAGCCCTGCCTGCGCGGCCTGACACCGACCCAGTGGTACGCGCTGCTCAACAGCAAGGTCTTCTTTTGGTTCGACGAGGATCGCGTCGCGCGCCATCTGCACGCCTGTCGGCGTACGGCGCAGATCGCGCTGACCATCGACGCCGATGCGCTGTTGGCCCGCCACGCCGCGCGCGCCTCGGTGGCGCCGTTCAACACCGGCAATGCGCGACGCAAACCGGCGGTGCGGGGTCGCGCCACCTTTGTGCCGTGGGCGACATGGCAGGCCTCGGGCTGGCGCTCGGAGAGCGACGGG
The DNA here is from genome assembly GCA_964437145.1 of uncultured Rhizobiaceae bacterium. Classification (GTDB taxonomy): domain Bacteria; phylum Pseudomonadota; class Alphaproteobacteria; order Reyranellales; family Reyranellaceae; genus JAFAZJ01. The sequence goes on along the minus strand of CAYTFW010000059.1, from coordinate 15,319 downwards.
CTGGGCACGACGCTACGTGCGAAGAGCCACAAGCCGGCCGAGCTCACCATCGATCACGCGGTACCCGACATCCTCGACTTCGTCGTCGCGCGGCGCATAGTGCCGGCCAAGTAGCGCCAGGATTGCTTCGGCGCCGAAGATCGGCTATCTGCGCACCGTGATCGACAACCCGCAGACCTTTGCCGTGGCCATGATGATGCCGCTCTCCATTCCGGAAGCGGAACCCTTCGGCATGTGATCTGATCAGGTCGACGACACGCCAGAGCCGCTTCCATCCGGGGCGGCTTTTTTCTTGTCCGGAAACCGCCTCGCTCTTCCCGAGGAGTTTCCGACATGCCCAATCGCTACATCACGACGGCAATCCCTTACGTCAACGCCGCACCCCACATAGGCTTTGCGCTGGAGGTGGTGCAGGCGGATACGCTCGCTCGCCTCTATCGTCAGCAGGGACACAACGTCCGGCTTCAGGCAGGTACCGACGAGAACAGCATCAAGAATGTGCATGCGGCCGATGCGGCCGGCATTCCGGTCGCCGAGCTGGTGGAACGGAACGCCGTGCACTTCATCGCCCTGAAGGCAAGTCTCGATCTTTCCTACGACGATTTCATCCGGACCAGCGCCGACGCGCGCCATCGATGCGGCGTGGAGCGGCTGTGGAAGGCGTGCTTTGAGAAGGGTGACATCTACAAGCGTGGTTATAGCGGCCTGTACTGCACCGGCTGCGAGCAGTTCTACAAGCCCGGTGAACTCGACGACGGGCATTGCCCCGAGCACGGCACGAAGCCGGAGCTGATCGAGGAGGAGAACTGGTTTTTCCGCCTCTCGCGCTACGAAGGCGCATTGCGCAAACTCTATACCCACCGCGAGATCGCGATCGTCCCGGAGGCACGACGCCACGAGGTGCTGGCGTGGATAGACGGTGGCCTCGAGGATTTCAGCATATCGCGCAGTGCCGCTCGCGCGCGGGGCTGGGGCATACCGGTACCCGGTGATCCCGATCAGGTGATCTACGTGTGGTTCGATGCGCTCGCAAACTACCTCACCGCGCTCGGCTACGGCATCGACAACGATGATCTCTCGCGGTGGTGGGCGCAGGCCACCTTGCGCGAGCACGTAATCGGCAAGGGCATCACGCGTTTCCATGCGGTTTACTGGCCCGCCATGCTGCTGTCTGCCGGGCTGCCGACGCCGACGCGAATTCTTGTCCACGGTTACATCACCGCCGAGGGCCGCAAGATCGGCAAGTCCGCAGGCAATGCCATCGATCCCGCGCCGCTGGCCCAGGAACTGGGGTCGGATGCGCTGCGCTACTATCTGCTGCGCCACATTCGCTCGACCGGGGATGGCGACTTCTCGCACGCGCGCTTCCGACAGGCTTACGAGTCCGAGCTTGCCGGACAACTCGGCAATCTCGCGCATCGTGTGCTCAGCATGATCGAGCGCTACTGCGGTGGGACCACGCCGGCCGCTCCCTATGGCTTTGTGGACGCCGACAGATTACTGCGCGCCGCCCGACAGCTTCCCGAACGTATCGCGACCCACCTCCACGCCTTTGCCTTCGATCGCGCTCTCGATGAGACCTGGACGTTTGTCGCGGACGCCAATCGCTATGTAGCGGAAGAAGCGCCATGGAACTTGGCCAAGGTAGCGGCCAGCGAAGCCAGGCTGAGGGGCGTCCTGTTCAGCTTGTCGTCTTCTCTGTTCACGATCGCGAGGTGCATAGCCCCGTTGCTGCCGGACACAAGCCGGAAGCTCCTTCTGAAGCTCGGCGCAACCGATTGGCGCTGCGGCGACGCGCAGGCCGGACGCAGGGTCGAGGTCGGCATGCCCCTGTTCCCGCGGGTACGGTGACCTCCCCTCATTTGCCCACAGCGGAGCACGACGTTTGGCGAGTGCGGGGTCCTGAAGGTGAAGGCGTCCGGCTAGGGCGTCTCGTAGCGATCCTTGTGACGCACCCAGGCCATGGGGAAGTCGAGGCCGTCCTCGTCGCGGCCCTTGGGCACGAGGTCGAGCAACTGGTAGGTGCCGTTGAGCGCGTCGAGGCCGCGCGAATAGGTCGAGTAGGTGTGGAAGATCGCGCCGGTTTCGTCGCGCATGAAGACGCTCAGTCCCGGCGCCTCGCTTGCGCCGAAGGTCTGGGTGCCGAAATTGTAGTTCGGCTGGGCGGGCTTGCCGTCCGGGGGCGGGAACGACACGCCGAAATCGAAGTTGAAGTCGTTGTCGAGCGACGACACCCAGGGGAAGCGCCAGCCGAAGCGTTCCTTGACTTGCGCGATCTTGGCGATCGGCGCGCGCGAGATGGCGACGAGCTCGACATCGCGGTGCGCCAGGTGCACGCGCGTAGCGTCGTGATGCTCGGCCCAGAACGAGCAGCTCTTGCACGGCTCGTTCCAGTCCGGCCCGAGCATGAAATGGTAGACGATGAGCTGGCCGCGGCCGGCGAACAGCGCGGCGAGGCTCACCGGACCCGACGGACCGGTGAACACGTAATCCTTGTCGATGCGCACGCGCGGCAGCGCGCGGCGCAGCGCGGCGACCTCGTCGCGCAGGCGGGTGAGCTCCTTTTCCCGGCGCAGAAGGGCGCGGCGCGCGTCGAGCCAATCCTCGCGTTTGACGATCGCGGTCATGACGTTCTCCCTGTCGAGCCACTTGACTCGGGTGGGCGGCGGGCACTATTTAACCAGAGAGTTAATGACAGTCAAGGCGGGCGGACCATGGACGGCGTCACCGGCATCGACACGCGCCAGCTACGCATCGTCAGGCGTTTCAAGGCGCCACGCGAGCTGGTGTTCAGGGCGTGGACCGACAGCGCGATGTTCGCGCGCTGGTTCGGTCCGGATCGCTTCCGCGCGACACGCTGCGCGCTGGATGTGCGCGAGGGGGGCGCCTGGTCGGCGACGCTCAAGGGGCCGGAGCGCAGCCATTCGGTCAGCGGCAAGTTCCTGAAGGTGAAGGCGCCGTCCAACCTGGAGTTCACCTGGGCGTGGCACGAAACCAGCGATCCGTCGACGCCGCGGGAGCACGAGACCATCGTCAGCGTCGAGCTGGTCGATCGCGGCGAGGAGACCGACATGGTCTTCACCCAGGGCCTGTTCCGCGACGAGGGCGGCGCGAAGGGCCACAGCGAGGGCTGGACCAGCGGCTTCGAGTGCCTCGATCGCCTGCTGGCTGGCGCCGAACCGAAATCCACCTGAACCGGGAGCGCGACCATGGCTGATACGCCTCTGCCCCATGTCATGCCGCATCTCGACGTCGATGGCGCCGCCGCGGCGCTCGACTTCTACAAGAAGGCGTTCGACGCCGTGGAAATGATCCGCATGCCGGCCGAGGACGGCAAGCGGCTGATGCACGCCTCGATCAGGATCGGCGACGGCGTTGTCATGCTGCATGACAGTTTCCCCGAGTACGCCGAGATGGGCGGCACCAGCAATCCGCGAGCGCTGGGCAAGAGCACGGTGACCGTCCATCTCTACGCGCCCGATGTCGACAAGACCTATAAGCGGGCGATCGATGCCGGCGCCACCGGCCTGATGCCGCCCGAGGACATGTTCTGGGGCGATCGCTACGCCAAGCTGCGCGATCCCTTCGGCCATGTCTGGTCGCTGGGCGCGCCGATCAAGAAATAGGCTGGTCTAGAGAGTTGTGACATACTCAACCGCCGCGCTCGCGGCGGGGGGATGTCATGGCCAAGAACGCCATATCGGACGTCCTGGAACGGGACGAGACGCCGGAACCGCCGACGATCGCGCCGGCCGACGTCCTGCGCCAGATCAAGGTCGACCTGATCGACAAGGAAGTCCAGAGCGCGGCGACCTACTCCTATCTTTGGCTCGCCGATCAGATGGGCCATATCGGCATCGGTCTGCTGATCGCCGCCGCGGCGGCGGCCTTGGTATCGATCTTCGGCTCGCTGGCGAACGGGTGGCACTGGGTGATCGCCGCCGCGGCGCTGGCCGCCATCCCGGTCGTCAAGGAGGTCTTGGACTTCCGCAAGTTCAACGTCAGCGCCAATCGGCATTTCGCCGTCGACCGCCTGCTGCTGATCGGCAATGCCGCCACCGCGACGCTCTACATGCTGGCCGGGATCCTGGCCGGCGTGGTGATGGCGATGCCGCTGCCGTTCGTCGGCGCGAAGGTCTGGACATGCACCGTGCTCGGCGTCGACCTGACGATCAGCGACATGCTGCTGGCGCGGATCGCGATCGTCGTCGGCATCACCATCCTCGCGGTGAGCGGCGTGCTGTGGTGGGTGCGCCAGAAGATCGTGTGGCAGAAGGCGGCGCTGCCCTACCTGTCCAGGCTGTCGCGAATCGAGGTCGACTTCGCGCCCGGCGCGCCCGAGGAACCCGGCCCGACGATCGAGGCCTACATCGCCGGCGCCAGCTCGGTCGATGGCAAGGCGACCGAGCGTCCGCTGCTGCTGCTTGGGCCGCTGGGCGTCGGCAAGACTGGCCTCGCCGCCGCGATCGGCACCGAAGCCGCCTTCGCCGGCGCCAAGGTGCGCTATGTGTCGTTCAGCAAGCTCGCCCAGTCGGCGCTGGCGCAGCGCCGGGCGCAGGCGCGGACCCAGGTGATCGACGCCGCCGACGCCGGGCCGCCGAATATCCTCTACTGGCAGTGGCGCCGCGCCCAGCTGGTGATCGTCGACGATATCCGGCCCGGCCTGGGCGAGCGCGACTACATCAGCCTCCAGGAGTTCCGCGAGCGCTTCGCCGAGGACCGCAAGCTCGGCGCCGACGGCCTGCGCACGCTGCTGCTGCGGCGCTCGGTCTGGGTGATCGGCGTCACCGAGGCGGAGGAGCCGGACTGGATCGCCGCCTTCGAGCAACTGTTCGGGGTGCCGCCCTGGGTGGTGCGTCTGCGCCCGACAGCGCGCCACGGCTCGGGCCTCGAGGCTATCGTGCTCAGAACCTGAAGCCCTCACATCAACAACAGGGAGCGGCCATCAAGGCTTCCCTCACCCGTCGACGACGCGCGCCCGACGCGTGAGAGAAACGCGGAAGGGGAAGGGAACGGAAAGGGTATTTCGACTATACGTCGGGCGTTGGCGCGTCCGCGGCTACGCTGTCAAGCCCTGACCTCGAAGCCACCGACCCGGCAGTCCCTCAAGATCTCGGGCTTGAAGCGCAGGCCGTGGCCGGGCGCTTCGGGCGGCGCGAGGAAGCCGTCGACCGGGATCGCCGGCTCGATCCACAGATCGTCGTTCCAGTCCATGTATTCGAGGTAGTTGGCGTTGGGGATCGAGGCCATCAGATGCACCGTGAGCTCGTGGAAGAGATGCGGCGCTATGGCGATGCCCCAGGTCTCGGCCACGGCGGCGATCTTGCGCAATTCGGTGAGCCCGCCGCGCATCGGATCGGGCTGCAGGATCGGCGTGCTGGGCGGGCTGGCGAAGAACGGCCGCAAATCGTAGCGCGTGAAGTGGCTCTCGCCGCCGACCACGCGGGTCTTGAGCGCCTGGGCGACGCGCTTGTAGCCTTCGAAATCCTCGCAGACCACCGGCTCCTCGAGCCAGTAGGGATCGGCCTCGTCGATGTGGTGACCGGCCTGGATCGCGGTGTCGGCGCTCCAGCCCATGTTGACGTCGATCATGATCTCGATGTCGGGCCCCAGCGCGTCGCGCATGGCGTGGACGTTCTTCACGTCCTCGCGCCACGGCCTGATGTGCGCGACCTGCATCTTGATCGCCTTGAGCCCCATGCCGGTGAAGTGCCGCGCGCGATCGATCATCCCGTCGCGGCCCAGCCCACGCCAGCAGCCCGAGCCATAGGCGGGCACCTTGGCGCGCGAGCTGCCCCACAGCCGATGCAGCGGCAGCCCGGCTTTCTTGCCCAGAATGTCCCACAGCGCGATGTCGACCGCCGACTGGCAGAAGGTGGCGATACCGCCGCGGCCCAGCCAGTAGGTGCTCTTCCACAGGGCGGTCCAGATGCCCTCGACCTCGCTGGCGTCGCGGCCCAGCACCTTGGGCGCGATCATCTCCTTCAGGCAGGCATCGAGCGTGAACAGCCCGCCGGACAACGGCTGCAAGTAGCCCATGCCTGACAGGCCGCCCGACGTCTCGATCTCGAGCACCAGGAGCTCGCGATGGGTCGGCGGCATGATGCCGTTGGCCGGCGGTTCGCCGATGAAGGGCACCCGCAACAGCGTGGTGCGTAGCGCGGTGATCGTGGTCGGTGACGGCATCAGAGCTGCTTGACGTAGTTGATGCTGATGCCGATCGCCTGGTCGAGCGAGCGGCGTTCCCTGAAGCCCGCCTCGAAGCCCTGCACGATGGCCGCCGCGCGCTCGTCGGGCCGGCCGTGATGCTTGGGCGAGTTCACCATGTTGTCGCCGAAATTGTACTGGGTGAGCGCGAAGACGGCGGCGGGGAATTGCGGGCGGCTGAGCTTGCGCACGCCGGCGAAGTAGCCGGCGAAGAAATCGGCCTGCAGCTCGACGCGCTTCACGGTGGGCTGGCCGGCGCCGACGATCTGGGTCAGGCCGCGCTTGTATTGCAGGATGTGGCCGAATTCATGCGCGCAGACGGCGGCGACGCTGACGTCGGGATGTTCCTTCTGGCGCATCAGGCGGCGCAGCAGGCCCTTGCCGAACAGCACGGTGCCGTCACCGCGATTGAGTCTGACGCGGTTGGTGGCGTAGGCGTTCTCGCCCTCCGAGTCGTCGAAGTAGCAGAAGCCGGGCAGCACATGCAGCAGCTCGGATATCGCCGAGAGCGTATGCGCGAGCGCGTAGTCGAACTGCGCATCGCCCGATTTCGGGAACAGCTCCTCGTTGCCGCTGAGCGACAGCCAGGGCGGCGCGCTGCGGTTAAGCAGGATGTTGGCCGCCGGATCGGGCAGCATGCAGCCGGCGAGCTGATGGCCGCCGATCGTCTGGCCGTGCGCGCAGGTCGTGCCGGCGCCCCACAATATGGTCAGCGCTCCACCAAAGATCGTTTCACGGCGCGTCCACATGGTTCGCTCCCGGGTCAGCACAAATTGGGGAATCGTCGGCAGGCTTCCGACGCCGGCGGGTTCACATCCGGTCGAGGATTGGGGTCGTTGGCCGGCGTCGGCCGCGGTTGCGATGGCGGCTGGGGCGGCGGTGCCCAGGGTGGCGCGGGCGAAGACGGACCGCCGCCCGGCCCGGCCGGCTCCGGCTCGGTCACCACCTTGCCGGGCTGTCGGGGCTGTGAGGGCGGCGGGGGCGGGGTGTTGACGGTCGGCGGCGGCTGGCGCGACGGCGGCGGCGCGGCACGGGGATCGGCCGGCTCGGGCTCGGTCACCACGCGACCGCGCTGGGCCAGCAGCTCGGCGGTCACCGGCGCGGCGAGAGCGGGCAGGACCAGGACGGACAGCGCCACGGCGACCGGCCAGGCACGTCGGCGAACTCCCCCAAGAGCCAGCATCCGCCCCAAACTCCCTGATGCGAACCTGATTACCCTACACCAGCCGCGCGTCGGCGCCGAGGCGGGAAAATGGCGGCGACGCGGCACGACCGTCTGGCGCGCGTGGCGAATGCTTCGCAGAATATCCGCCGATCGCCGGGAGACCGTACGCCATGACCAGCAGCACACCGCCAGGACCGACCGCCGTCGCCGCCGCCTCGGTCGCGCCGCGCACGAAGCCCTCGAACTACCCCGAGCCGTTCTTCAGCCGCATGGCCAAGCGCGAGAAGCGCCAGCTCGGCGATGTCTTCGGGCTGAAGAATTTCGGCGTCAACCTGACGCGACTCACGCCGGGCGGCGAATCGGCGCTGCTCCATACCCACAGCAAGCAGGACGAGTTCATCTACATCCTGCAGGGCGAGCCGACCTTGGTGACCGAGGCGGGCGAGACCCCGTTGAAACCCGGCATGTGCGCCGGCTTCCCCGCCAACGGCATGGCGCATCAGCTGGTCAACCGCACCGGGCAGGACGTGGTCTATCTCGAGATCGGCGACCGCACGCCGGGCGACGAAGGCAGCTATCCCAACGACGACATCCAGGCCGTGATGGGCGCCGACGGCAAATGGCTCTTCACCCACAAGGACGGGCGGCCGTATTGATGCCCTGGACCATCGCCATCACCGGCCCCGATCTCGCCAAGCCCGGCCTCGACGTGCTGGGCGCCGCCGGTTGCCGCGTGCTTTTCGTCAACGACAACAGCACCGATGCCGAGCTGCTGGCGCTGGTGCGCAAGGAGAAGATCGACGGCATCCTGGCGCGTCACGGCGTGTCGGGGAACGTCATCCGCGCCACCGACTCGATCCGCTGCATCTCGCGCCACGGCGCAGGCTACAACAGCGTCGACATCCCGGCGGCGACGGCGAAGAAGATCCCGGTGCTGGTCGCCGCCGGCGTCAACGCGCAGTCGGTCGCCGAATTGACCATCGGCCTGTTGATCGCGGTGGCGCGCTCGATCCCGACGCACGACGCCACGATGCGCGGCGGGCGCTGGATCAAGGGGCCGACGGGCACGCAGCTCGGCGGTCGCACCATGGGCATCGTAGGGCTGGGCGCCGTGGGCAAGCGCGTGGCGCGCGCCGCGGCGGGGCTGGGCCTCAAGGTCATGGCCTACGATCCCTACATCAACGCGGTGATCGACGGCGTCGAGCGCGTGGGCTCGCTCGACGAACTGCTGGGGCGCGCCGAGGTGCTGAGCCTGCACTGCCCGCTGACCGAGGAGACCGAGGGCATGATCGATACGGCCGCGCTCGCGGCGCTGCCCAAGGGCGCCATCGTTCTGAACGCCGCGCGCGGGCCGGTGATCGACGAGGACGCGCTGGTTGCCGCCCTGCGCTCCGGCCACCTGCTCGGCGCCGGCCTCGACACCTTCCGCGACGAGCCGCCCTCGGCCGACTGCCCGCTGCTGTCGCTGCCCAACGTAGTGCTGACGCCGCACATAGGCGCCCAGACCGGCTACGCCAGCGACGCGGTGTCGGCGGTAGCGGCGGAGAATCTACTGCGGGTGCTCGACGGCAAGCCGGTCGATCCGGCGCTCTGCGTCAACCGCGCCGTGCTGCCGTAAGGACGTCGCCTGTCCACCGCAGGAGATCGACCGTGACCTCGTCACGGTTGGTCTCGTTGAGCAGCTCGTGGCGGGCATCGTCGTAGAAGCGGTGCGTGACGCGGCGCAAGCCAGCGTCGCGATAGGCGATCAGCAGAGAGGGCAGGCCCTTCGCGCCGTCGCTGACCGGATCGGCGGTGCCGGCGATGACATGGATCGGCAGGTCCTTCGGGATGCCGGCGAGCAGCGTTGGATCGATCTGCCGCTCGACTCCGCCGATCAGGTCAATCCAGATCTGGCAGGTGGGCACGAAGCCGCACAGATTGTCGGCGACATAGGCGTCGACCTCTGATGTGTCGCGCGACAGCCAGTCGGCGTCGGTTCGATTGGGCCGGAAGCGCTTGTTGAAATCGGCGAAGGACAGCCTCTGCAGCAGCGCGCTGCGCCCGCGCGGCCCCAGCCGCCAGCGTTCGAAGCGGGCGATCTGCTTGCCCAGGGCGGCGATCGGCGGCGGCTTGCCGTTGGAGCCGCAAAGGATGGCACCCACGTAGTCCGCGCCGCGCTCGGCGATGGTCCATTGGGTCAGGAACGAGCCCATCGAGTGGCCGAAGATGATCACCGGCAGGCCAGGATGGTCGGCGGCGATGCGTCGGCGCAGCAGCGCCATGTCGGTCAGCACGCGCCGCCAGCCGTCGCGTTCGGCGAAAAAGCCCAGATCGTCGGGCGTGGGCGCGGTCAGCCCGTGGCCGCGATGGTCGTTGGCGTGCACGGCATAACCGGCGTCGGTCAGCGCCTGGGCGAAGCGGGCGTAGCGCCCGGCATGCTCCGCCAGCCCGTGGGCGAGCTGGATCACGGCCCGGGGGTCGCCGTCGGGCAACCAGCGGTGGACGTGCAGGCCGTAGTCGTCGTCGGCCGGCAGGGTGTAGGAGGCGGTGCGCATCGCCGCAGGGTGGCACGAAATCGGTCGGGGCGCTCCACTCCAGTGGCGCGTCAAGGCATCAAGACGCGCCACTGGAGTGGCGCGCCCACAGCGGCCATGCGATACCGCGCCCAGGCTGAGAAAAGGATCAGGACACGTGGCCGACGACAAGCGCGTCTATCTGTTCGACACCACGCTGCGCGACGGCGCGCAGACGCAGGGGGTCGACTTCTCGGTGGCCGACAAGGTCGCCATCGCCCGCGCGCTGGACGAGATCGGCATTGACTACATCGAGGGTGGCTGGCCGGGCGCCAACCCGACCGACGATCGCTTCTTCGCGGCGCCGCCCGCCTTCAAGCGCTCGAAATTCGTCGCCTTCGGCATGACCCGGCGCGCCGGGCGCAGCGCCTCGAATGATCCCGGGCTGAACGCCCTGGTCGGCACCAAGGCGCGCACCGTGTGCATGGTCGGCAAGACCTGGGATTTCCACGTCGACGTGGCGCTCGAGCTGGGCCGCACCGAATACGTCGAGATGATCGCCGATTCAGTGGCCTTCGCGAAAACGCGCACCGAGGAGGTGATGTTCGACGCCGAGCATTTCTTCGACGGCTTCAAGGCCAATCGCGACTACGCGCTGACCTGCGTGCGTGAGGCGTATGCCGCCGGGGCGCGCTGGGTCGTGCTGTGCGACACCAATGGCGGCACGCTGCCCGAAGAGATCGAACGCATCGTCGGTGAGGTGGCGCGGGAGATCCCCGGCGGTTCGCTGGGTATCCACACCCACAACGACACCGAGAACGCGGTGGCCAACACGCTGGCGGCGGTGAAGGCGGGCGTGCGCCAGGTGCAGGGCACGATCAACGGGCTGGGCGAGCGCTGCGGCAACGCCAACATGATCGCGCTCATTCCCAATCTCGCGCTGAAGATGGGCTTCGACGTCGGCATGAGCGCCGAGAAGATCGCCACGCTCACCCATCTGTCGCGCCTGCTCGACGAGCGCCTCAACATCGCGCCCAACCGCAGCGCCGCCTATGTCGGCACGCGCGCCTTCGCGCACAAAGGCGGCCTGCATGTCTCGGCGGTCGAGAAGGATCCGCGCACCTACGAGCACATCGATCCGGAGCTGGTCGGCAACCAGCGCATCATCGTCGTCTCCGACCAGGCCGGCCGCTCCAATGTCGTGGCGCGCTTCCGTCAGATCGGGCTGGAGATCGATCCCAAGAGCCCCGACGTGTCGAAGCTGCTGGAGCTCGTCAAGGAGCGCGAGGCCAACGGCTACGCCTATGACGGCGCCGATGCTTCCTTCGAGCTGCTGGCGCGGCGCGAGCTGCACACCGTGCCGGACTACTTCGCGCTGCAGAGCTTTCGCGTGCTGGCGGAGCGGCGCTGGAACGCCAAGGGCGACCTGATCACGCTCTCGGAAGCGACGGTGAAGCTCGATGTCGCGGGGCGGCGCGTGATGGAGGTCGGCGAGGGCAACGGCCCGGTCAACGCGCTCGACCAGGCGCTGCGCAAGGCGTTGCTGCCGCACTACGCCGAGCTCGCCGACATGACCTTGGTCGACTTCAAGGTGCGCATCCTCGACTCGGCCGGCGGCACCGCCGCCGTCACCCGCGTGATGATCGAGAGCGAGGACGGCGCGGGCCGGCGCTGGAGCACGTTGGGCGTCTCGCCCAATATCATCGACGCCGCCTACAACGCGCTGTACGACGCCATCACCTACAAGCTGTTCAGGGATGGCGCTGGCGTGGCCGATTAGGGGATTTCCCATCGTCCTCCAGGGAAAGACTGGCGCGAATCAGCGAAAAAGCGCGGCAGCCATGCCTGTCAGCCGGCTGACGTGGTCGGGCGAGGGCGGGGGCGCCGTGCTATAAGGCGGATATCCGCATGGTCTCGGGAGGGGCCATGTCCGATCTCGAGGGTTCAGTTGGTAGCATCATGAGCGAGCAGCAACCCGCCCCGGCGCCTCAGCCGCGCCGGCGCAGCCGGCGGTCGCTGGCGCGCGCGGTGATGTGGCTGCTGCCCGTCGCGGCCATCGCCATCGGGATCTGGAGCTACATGGCCTCCGGCCGTTACGCGAGCACCGACAACGCCTATGTGAAGGGCGACCGGGTGCTGATAGCGCCGGAGATCGCCGGCGTGGTGGCCGAGGTGCTGGTGCAGGAGAACCAGCCGGTCGCCAAGGGCCAGCTGCTCTTCCGCCTCGACGACGCGCCCTACCGGCTGGCGCTGGCCCGGACCGAGGCTGAGCTGGAGAGCGCCATCGCCGAGATCCAGGGCCTGCGCGCCAGCTGGCGGCAGAAGCGCGAGGAGGTCAAGCTCTCGCGCAGCCAGGAGGCCTACGCCCAGGCCGAGTTCGAGCGGCAGAGCGACCTGACGCAGCGCAGGATCGGGCTCGGCACGAAGATGGACGAAGCGCGGCGCGATATCGATGTCGCGCGCCAGCGCACGGCCATGCTCAACGAGGAATTGCTGCGCATCGAGGCGGCGTTGGCCGGCGATGCCAAGATCAAGGCCGAGGATCATCCCAAGGTGCGCCAGATCCGCGCCGCGCGAGACGAGGCGATCCTCAACCTCAAGCGCACGCGCGTCGAGGCGCCGATCGCCGGCATCGCCGCGCGCAAGCCGGTTGTCGGCGCCTACGCCTCGGCCGGCACGGCGATGATGACGGTGGTCGCCGATACCGGTCTGTGGATCGAGGCCAACTTCAAGGAAACCGACTTGGCGCGGGTGCGGCCCGGCCAGCGCGTCAGCTTCCACGTCGACACCTATCCCGATCGCACCTGGCACGGCGTGGTCACCAGCATCAGCCAGGCGACGGGCGCGGAGTTCGCCGTGCTGCCGCCGCAGAACGCCTCGGGCAACTGGGTCAAGGTCGTGCAGCGCATCCCGGTGCGCATCGAGGTGCGCGCGACCGATAGCGACCCGCCGCTGCGCATGGGCATGAGCGTCTCGGTCGATATCGACACCGGCCACAAGCGTTCGCTCGGCGACCTGGTGGCCAGCGTCGAGCGTCTCTTCGGGCTGGGCGGCGCCAACGCCCAGACGGGCGCCGCGCGCGGCAAATGACCGCCGCCGCGGTCGAGGTCAAGCATCGCGGCGTGCTCGCGCTGGTCATGATGGCCGCCACCGTCATGCATGTGCTCGACGCCACCATCGCCAACGTGGCGCTGCCGCACATGCAGGGCACGCTGTCGGCGACCCATGACCAGATCTCCTGGGTGCTGACCTCCTATATCGTCGCCTCGGCGATCGTGACGCCGTTGACCGGCTTCCTGGCCGGGCGTTTCGGGCGGCGCCCGGTCTTCTTCTGGTCGGTGGTGGGCTTCACGCTCGCCTCGATGCTGTGCGGCGCGGCGATGACGCTCGACCAGATCGTGATCTTCCGCGCCCTGCAGGGCGCCTTCGGCGCGGCCCTGGCGCCGCTCTCGCAATCGACCCTGCTCGATATCTATCCGCCGAGCAGCCACGCTTCGGTGATGGGCTTCTGGGGCGTGGGCGTGATGGTCGGGCCGATCATGGGGCCGACCTTGGGCGGCTGGCTGACCGAGGAATTCACCTGGCGCTGGGTGTTCTACATCAACGTGCCGGTCGGCATCCTCACGGGGCTGGGCCTCTTGCTGCTGATGCCGAAGGAGGAGCCACGACGGCGGCCTTTCGATTTCACCGGCTTCGCGCTGCTGGGCCTCGCCATCGCCTGCGTGCAGCTCGTGCTCGACCGCGGCGAGCTGCTCGACTGGTTCACCTCGACCGAGATCATCATCGAGACGGTGGTGGCGGGCGTCTGCTTCACCATGTTCGTCATCCATCTGATGACCACCGACCACCCGTTCTTCGACCTGCGACTGTTCGAGGATCCGAATTTCTCGGTGAGCCTGCTGTTCACCGCCACCTGTGGCATGGGTCTGATCGCCTCCTCGGCGCTGATGCCGCCGTTCCTCGCCTATCTCGGCGGCTATCCAGCGATCACGATCGGGCTGGTGATGGCACCGCGCGGTATCGGCATGATGTTCGCGATGCTGATGGTCGGCCGGCTGGCGCGACGCTACGACCCGCGCATCCTGATGGCGCTGGGTCTGATCATCACCGCCGGTTCGATGTGGGTGATGACCGGTTTCACGACAGACATCGATACCTGGGCGGTGATCTGGACCGGCGTCGGCCAGGGCTTCGGCCTGGGCTTCGTCTTCGTGCCGATCAGTGTCCTGATGTTCGCCACGATGTCGCCGGCGCTGCGCACCGAGGCGGCGGCGATCAACGCGCTGCTGCGCAACCTCGGCGGCAGCCTCAGCATCGCCATCCTGGTGGCGCTGGTATCGCAGAACATCCAGCTCAATCGTTCCGAGCTTGCCGGCTACATCAGCCCGCTCAATCCCAACCTCACGCTGCCGGCGCCCGGCGTGTCGATCCCGCTCGCCATGTGGGACGCCGAGCTGACCCGGCAGGCGACCCTGATCGCCTATCTCAACGACTTCCGCGCCATGGCGTGGTTCATGCTCGCCACCTTGCCGCTGCTGTTCCTGTTGCGTCGGCCGCCACCACCGGCGGCGGCGGGCAAGCCCGCCTGATGGGCCGGCCGTCGAAGGCCTCGCGGCCGGCCTCGGCCGCGCCCGTGGTGATCCTGGTACGCCCGCAGCTCGGCGAGAATATCGGCATGGCGGCGCGCGCCATGCTCAATTGCGGCCTGGGCGAGCTGCGCCTGGTTGCGCCGCGCGACGAATGGCCCAATGCCCGGGCCGAGCGTGCCGCGTCGGGTGCCGACGCGGTGCTCAAGGACGCGCGGGTGTTCGATGACGTCGCCGCCGCCGTCGCCGACCTGCAGCGCGTCTACGCCACCTCGGCGCGCGCCCGTGAGCTGACGCAGCGCGTCGCGCCGCCGCGCGAGGCCGCCCTCGACATGGCGCGCGCCGTCGCGGCGAAGCGGCGCGTCGGCGTGCTGTTCGGTCCGGAGCGCGCCGGGCTGGAGAATGACGATCTGGCGCACGCCGATGTCGTGATCACCATCCCGCTCAACCCGGCTTTCTCCTCGCTCAACCTGGCGCAGGCGGTGCTGCTGGTCGCCTATGAGTGGTCGCAGGCGGTCGGTGAGGCTGGCGCGACCAAACTGGTGACCAACGACGCTGCGGTCGCCAGCCGTGGCGAGCTGGAGGACTTCGTGCGGCGGCTCGAGACCGAGCTCGACGAGGCCGGCTTCTTCAAGGTGGCCGAGAAGCGGCCGCGCATGATGCAAAACATCCGCGCGCTGTTCTCGCGCGCCGAAGCCACCGACCAGGAAATCCGCACCCTGCACGGCATCGTCAGCGAGCTCGTCGGCAAGCGCCGCCGCCGGACACCACGCTGAGCCCGCCATCCCGAGCCCTCTGTCATCCCGAGCCCTCTGTCATTCCGAGCGCAGCGAGGAATCCAGGAAAGCCGCCTGGATTCCTCGCTG
>CAYTFW010000058.1:0-32649 GCA_964437145.1 uncultured Rhizobiaceae bacterium | reverse complement strand
TGGGTGGGTTCCTCCTTCTTTGGGAGCGCCGGCGTCCCGCCGGCATCATGAAGCGCCGGCGGGACGCCGGCGCTCCCAGCTAAGACACGGCTGCGGCGTTCCTCCGGCGGATCGCGTCGAGCGAGCCGCCGTTCTTGACGTGTCCCGGCAGCTTGCGGCCGACCACCGACTCGGCGACATGCGCCGCCTCGATCAGCGCGTCGAGGTTCAGCCCGGTCTCGACGCCCATCTCTTCGCACATGAAGGCGAGGTCCTCGGTGCAGATATTGCCGACCGCGCCCTCGGTGGCGGCGAAGGGACAGCCGCCCAGCCCGGCGATCGAGGCGTCGAACATCGTCACGCCCATGCGCAGCCCGGCATAGGCCGCCGCCATGCCCACGCCGCGCGTGTCGTGCAGGTGCAGGGAGATCTCCAGCTCCGGCCAGCGCGCGCGCACCGCGCCGATGGCGCGCTCGACGCGCAAGGGCGTGGCCCAGCCCATGGCGTCGGTGAGCTTGATGCCCTTGATGGTCACGCCCAGCAGCGCCGCCTCGTCGAGGATCTGGCGCACGCGGGTGACGACGACCTCCGGCGCGATGTCGCCCTCGTAATTGCAGCCGAAGGCGCCCAGCACGACGCCCCATTCGACCGGGATGTCGTGCGCCTTGAAGATCGGCATCCAGCCGCGCTGCTCGACGAAGGCGTCCTCGAGCGACTTGCCGATGTTCTTGCGCGAGAAGGTCTCCGAGGCGTTGGTGCGCAGCGAGCCATGCACGTCGAGCGGGCCTTTGAGCGCGCGTTCGAGTCCCTGCTGGTTGAGGTAGAGCGCGCTGTAGCCGATGCCGGGCTTGCGGCGGATGCCGGCGGCGACCTGCTCGGCGTCGGCCATCTGCGGCACGCGGCGCGGGTTCACGTACGACACGCAAGCGATGCGCGTGAGCCCGGTCTCGGCCAACGCCTCGATCAGGCGTACCTTGTTGGCGACCGTGATGCCGGCGGGCTCGGACTGGAAGCCCTCGCGCGGGCCTTCCTCCTCGATGATCACGCGCTTGGGCAGATCGGACATGGCTTCCTCCTCGGGTGCCGCGAGGCTAGCGCCGGACGCCGCGCAGGGGAAGCGGCCGGCCGCGCGATGTGCCCCACGGAACATCATAGTGGCGCTCGCCGGCATACCCTGCCGATGCCTTGTGGCATAGCAGGAGGATCTCATGACCAATCTGGGTCTGATCGTCGGCCGGGTCTATTCGCACGGCGGCGGGTTCACGGCGAAAAACGTGCGCGTCATGATGAGCAAGCTGATCGGCCACGACGGTGTGGCGATCGGCTACAAAGGCGACGACAACAGCAAGCTCATCGAGGCGACGACCGACGAGAAGGGGCTGTTCGCGCTGCGCTTCGTGTGGTCGGGCGCCGATATCGGCAGCGTCGTTCTCTTCGCTACGGCCATCGTCTCGGCGTACAACGAGACCACGACGCGCGAGGGGCGCGTGACGACCACGATCGTGCATTCCACGGCGAAACCCAAGGCCGTCAGGCTGGCGCTGTTCAGGGACTTCGCGACCCTGTTGAACACAGCGGGCTCCTCGTTCAAGAGCGCGACGGAGACCATGGATTTCGCCGTCGATTTGTGGGCCGCGCTTCGCAACGTCAAGACTTACCCCGTGTGGAAGGTCGTGAACTTGGCGTCGACGGCGAGCTGGGCGCTGTGCGGCGGCGTCGAGATGACCTTGGGCCAGTAGGCGGTCCACGCCGCCGGCTGGCCTTGGTCCTCGCCATCGTCGCGCAGGGATGCCAACGAGTCGTACCGCGCACCCCTGTTTCCGGGTACTGCTCAGCGGTCGGCGGCGGGCCGATGGCGTGACGGAGGACGCGATGCGCAAGCGCACACTGGGCAGGAGCGGACTCGAGGTTTCGGCCATCGGGCTCGGCTGCATGGGCATGACCGACGCCTTCGGTCAGCGGCCGGACCGGGGCGCGATGATCCCGATCATCCGCGCCGCCTTCGAGCGCGGCGTGACCTTCTTCGACACGGCGGAGAATTACGGCCCGTTCGCCAACGAGGCATTGCTCGGCGAGGCCGTGGCGCCGTTCCGCGACCAGGTGGTCATCGCCACCAAGTTCGGCTGGAACATCGATCCCGCGACGGGCAAGCGGCTGGGCGGCCTCAACAGCCGCCCCGAGCACATCAAGGTCGCGGCCGAGGGCATGCTGAAGCGTCTGCGCACCGATCGCATCGATTTGCTCTACCAGCACCGCGTCGACCCTGATGTGCCGATGGAGGAGGTCGCCGGCGCGGTGAAGGCGCTGATCCGGCAAGGCAAGGTCAGGCATTTCGGCCTGTCGGAAGCTGGCGCCTCGTCGATCCGCCGCGCCCACGCGGTCCAGCCGGTCACGGCGCTGCAAAGCGAATACTCGTTTTGGACGCGCGAGATCGAGGCCGAGATCCTGCCCACGCTCGAAGAGCTCGGCATCGGGCTGGTGCCCTACAGTCCGCTGGGCAGGGGCTTCCTGACCGGCGCGATCGACACGACGACGACGTTCAACGCCACCGATTTGCGCGGCCGCACCCCGCGCTTCGCGCCCGACGCGATGAAGGTCAATCTCGGGCTGGTGGCGCTGCTGGCGCGCATCGCCTCGCGCAAGGGCACCACGCCGGCTCGCGTCGCGCTGGCCTGGCTGCTGGCGCAGAAGCCGTGGATCGTGCCCATTCCCGGCACGACGAAGCTGGCGCGGCTGGAGGAGAACATCGGCGCGGCGTCGGTGGCGCTTTCCGCCGATGACTTACGCGACATCGAGGCAACCGCCGCGACGATCACCGTGCAGGGCGAGCGCTATCCCGAGGACCTGATGAAGCTCTCCGAGCGCTGAGCGCCTCGATAGGCTGGGGGCGCGCCACTCCAGTGGCGCGTCTTGTCGATCGTCCGCCGCGCCACTGGAGTGGCGCGCCCCGACCGGCAGCGGTTATCGAGCGCGACGAGCAAGCGCGACGGTGGCACGCGCCGGCGAATCGCGGCATCCTCGCCGCCATGAAACCCCACGTGATCTGCCACATGGTGACGAGTGTCGACGGGCGCACGCGGCGCAGCCGCTGGCGGCCCGAGGGCAGCGATGCCGGCCTGTTCGAGCGCCTGCACGACCAGATCGGCTGCGACGCCTGGCTGGTCGGCCGTGTCACCGGCTACGAGTTCAGCCGGCGCAAGAACGAGACCTATCCGCCATATAACGGCCCGCCGATTCCGCGCGAGCATTTCATCGCCAAGCGCGGCGCCGCGGCCTACGGCGTCGTGCTCGACACGCACGGCAAGCTCTGCTGGGGCCGCGCCGATATCGGCGGCGATCCCATCGTCGTGGTGCTGAGCGAGCGAGTGGGCGACGCGCATCTCGCCGGCCTGCGCGGCGAGGGCCACTCCTACATCTTCGCCGGCAAGGAGACGCTCGACCTCGCGCTCGCGCTGGAGATCCTCAACCGCGAGTTCGGCATCAAGCGCCTGCTGCTCGAAGGCGGCGGCACGGCCAATGGCGGCTTCCTGCGCGCCGGCCTGGTCGACGAGATCAGCGTCGCGATCCAGCCCGTGGTCGATGGCGGCAAGGGCGTGTCGGCGAGCTTCGATCAGCCGGCGGGCGAGGCCTTCGTGCCGGCCCCGCTGACGTCGATGACGCTGTCGAGCTGCGAGGCGCTCGACGGCGGCGCGGTGTGGCTGCGCTATAAGCTGGGCAACAACCGGTAAGCGCCACTACCGCGCGAGCGTGACGGTGCCGCCGCTGCCTGTCGAGGTCCGCTAACGATCGCGCGAAGCGCTCGCTGTACAGAGTCTCCCACTGGACAAGAGAAAGCGCAGCGTCATCGCGTCGCCGGAGATCTGCCCGGTCATCTTGAGTTCGCAATCGTTGTTGTGGAAGGTCCCATCGGCCTGGATCTGCACGCGGCAGGTCAGAGTGGGGCCGCTAGACTGGGTCCAACGAAAGTTAAACGCACCGTTGACAACTGTGACGTAACTCAGGTTTCCACAATTTGAAACCGCACCCTTGCCATATCTCCCATCGAACCGTGCCGCCGGCGGCCTGTCACCCTTGTGCGGCGGCTCGGCAGGATTAGCTTTGATTCGTTCGGCGTCGGCTTTGCGCTTCTCATCCTCAGCCTTGCGGCGCTCGTCCTCGATCCTGGCGAGCGCGCTCTGGCCTTCCTGCGACAGCAGCGCCGCCTGGGTGGCGGTGAGGTAGCCGGTGGGTGGTTCGTTGCGGCTGCGCTGCCAGTTGGCGATCATCAACCGCGTGCGCGGGCCGAAGGCGCCATCCGTGCCCTGCGTGTCGAAGCCTTTGGCGGTGAGCGCCGCCTGGATGCGCTTGCGGTCGATGTCGGCCAGCTTCAGCGCCGCCTCGATGCCTTCGATCGATTTTTTCTCCTCCTCGGCCGCGGCACGACGCTTGGCCTCCTCCGCGGCCGATGTGCGCCTGGCCTCTTCATCCGCCGCCCGCTTCGCTTCGGCGTCGGCCTTGCGTTTGGCGTCCTCGGCCTCGGTCTTGCGCCTGGCCTCGTCGGCCGCCGCGCGCCTGGCGTCGGCGTCCGCCTTGCGCCTTGCCTCCTCGGCCTCCGCCTTGCGGTGGGCTTCTTCGGCGGCCGTGGCCTGACGGGCTTCGGCCTGGGTCTTGCGGCGTGCCTCCTCGGCGGCGGCGAGCTGGCGTGCCTCCTCCTGCGCGACGCGCCGCGTCTCGATCGCCTTCAGCTCATCGAGCTTGGCGCGCGCGAAGTCCGCGTAGACGCCGTTGGGGAAGCGCTGGAGGAACAGCTCGAACATCGCCGGATTGCTTGAAGTGGCGATGGCGTTCCACGCCGCCAGTTCGAGCTGCTCCGGCACGAATGGCGCCGGCTGGGCCGCGGGCGGCGGCGCGGCGGCGGCGGCGGTGAAGACGAAGTCGCCGCGGAACGACGAGCTGACCCACGGGGTCTGCTTGTTGGCGGTCGCGCGCGCCACGCCATCGATGGTGCGCTTGAAGACCTCCTCGAGCTTCAGCCCGGGCTGGGCGATCGCCTTGAGCAACTCGGTGGTGTAGACGCCGTTCTCGCCATCGCCGTCGGCCGCCGTGTCGCCGGGCGCGGTGGCGTAGGCGATCACCGTGCCGCGCGGCGCCTCGGTCTGCGCCAGGCCGCGGCTGGTCGAGCGGAACTTGCGCGCGAAGGGGTTGTCGCGGCAGGCGTCGAGGATCACCAGACTGAGACGCGTGCGCGCCTCGTCGAAGCGGCCCAGCACGTCGTTAAGGTCGATGGTCTCGTAGCGCAGCTCGTCCTCGCTGCTGAGCGCCGCGTCGACCGGGATCAGGTAGTTGGCGCCGCGCACCTGCATGCCGTGACCGGCGTAGTAGAACAGCCCGACGCCGCCGGGCGCGAGCTTGCCCGAGAATTCGCGCAGGCTGGCGATCAGCGCGCGGCGCGTGGCGTTCTCGCTGACGATCACCTCGAAGCCGGTGTCGCGCAGGACCTTGGCCATGGCGCGCGCGTCGTTGACCGGGTTCCTGAGCGGGTCGGCGTGCTGGTAGGCGCCGTTGCCGATCACCAGCGCGATCCGCGACTCCTTCTGCGCCCATGCGCCGCCCACGCTGGTCAACACCACCGCGATCATCAGCCATGAAATGCGCCAGACCCCCAAACCGTCCCCCCGGACCCTTCTGCGCCGAAGGTTACCGCAGAACTGGAACAGGCGCATACCCCCACAACGATCATGCCGTGAGGTACCGCTGAAAGATGCGCTTGTGGGTGCGCAGATCAGCGGGTGTGCCGTGGAGGCGTGCTTCGCCCTTTCGAGGGGGGACGCGAGCGGCAAGAGCCATCACGAACGCCGGTTCCGCTCCGCCAACACGATCGACAGGTCGGTCGGCTTGAGCTCGACCACGTTTCGCCGTGGCAGATTGACGACCAGCGGCGTCATCCCCTCCGAGGGCTCGTCGAGCAGCAGCAGCTCGGCAACGAATGAACGCCGAGATTGAGCCACTATCATCCTCTGATGCAGGCGATGTCCCGTTCGGCCTATTGCTTAGACATCGTGATCGTGCACGGCCGGCCGCTGACGCGCGTACCTGAGGCGTTGCGCCCGGAGAACCGGACGGCCATCTGGTAGGAGACGCGCGATCCAGGCGACACGTTGCCCAACGCGTACTTTGGATCTCCAGTCGCGCCGTCGACCGCGATCATGGCCGAACCATCTGGCTGGATCCTGCCTTTGAACGCCGTCTGTGAACCGTCTCGGCCGACGTAATGGCCCGTGAGCTCGCCGTTGCGAATGGTCATCGTGAGATGAATGATGTAGGCTGCCGCGCTCTTCGAGGGCTCGCACGAAAGCTGGGCCGGCCAAGTGCCATCGAAGCGCAGCGAGTCCGCTGAGGCGGCCGTCGCTGGCGGCGGTGACGCCGATGACGGGGCCGATGGCGCCGCCGCCGCCTTCTGTCGTTCGGCCTCGGCCTTGCGGCGTTCGTCCTCGATCTTCGCCAGCGCGCTCTGGCCCTCTTGCGACAGCAGCGCGGCCTGGGTCGCGGTGAGGAAGCCGGTGGCCGGCTCGTTGCGGCTCTTCTGCCAGTTGGTGATCATCTGGCGCGTGCGCGGGCCGAAGGCGCCGTCGGTGCCCAAGGTATCGAAGCCCTTGGCGGTGAGCGCCGCCTGGATGCGCCTGCGGTCGATGTCGGCGAGCTTCAGCGCCGCCTCGACCGCGTCGTCCGCCGGGCGAGGCGGCGGGCTGGCATCGACCGCTCGGCGCTTGACTTCGCGCGCCGCCGCGGTCTTGAGCTCCTCCAGCCGCGCGCGCGCGAAATCGGCATAGGCGCCGTTGGGGAAGCGCTGGAGGAACAGCTCGAACATCGCCGGGTTGGTGCTGTTGGCGATCGTCGTCCATGCCGTCTGCTCGAGCGGATCGACGCCGGGCGGCACCGGGATGGCGGCGGCAGGGGCCGGCGCGGCGGCGGCGGCGTTGAAAAAGAAGTCGCCGCGGAAGGACGAGCTGACCCACGGCGTCTGCTTGTTGCCCGACGCGCGCGCCACGCCGTCGATCGTGCGCTTGAAGACCTCCTCCAGCTTCAGCCCCGGCTCGGCGATCGCCTTCAACAGCTCCGTCGTGTAGAGGCCGTTCGTGCCGTCGCCGTCGGACGCGGTGTCGCCCGGCGCGGTGGCGTAGGCGATCACCGTGCCGCGCGGCGCGTCGGTCTGGGCGAGGCCACGGCTGGCGGAGCGGAAGCGGCGGCCGAAGGGATTGTCGCGGCAGGCGTCGAGAATCACCAGGCTCAGCCGCGCGCGCGCCTCGTCCAGGCCGTTCAGCACGTCGTTGAGATCGACCGTCTCGTACTTGACGTCGCGTTCGTTGGCCAGCGTGGCGTCGACCGGCACGAGATGATTGACGCCACGCACCTGGATGCCGTGGCCGGCGTAGTAGAAGAGCCCGACGCCGCCCGGCGGCACCTTGCCGGAGAATTCGTGCAACGCCTCGACGAAGGCGCGGCGCGTGAGGTTCTCGCGCGCGATCACCTCGAAGCCGGCCTCGCGCAGCGCCTTGGCCATGGCGCGCGCGTCGTTGACCGGGTTCCGCAGCGGGTCGGTGTGCTGGTACGCGCCATTGCCGATCACCAGCGCGACGCGCGTCTCCGTCTGCCCCCATGCGGCGGTGGTGCACAGGCCGATCAGCGCGATGAACAGGAAAGCCAGACGCGCCATGTCAGGAACTCCCCCAACGTCGCGAGAACCGTACCCCGACGCCGCCGACGGTCAACACACAGTTTGGCGCGCGACTCAGCCCGCCGGCGAGAGGCGCAGCAGCCGGCCGGCGATCGGCGCCTTACCCGACGGCGCCTCGCCATCGACCTGGAAGACGACCTGCCGTTCACCGGCGCGCGCCACATACAGGCCACTGGGCGACAGCGAGACGCCGAAATCGGCGAGGTCGGCGAAGGCGTCGCGCCGCAGCCCCTCGCGCGGCAGCTCGAGGCTGACGGTCTCGCCGGCGGCGTCGAGCCGTTCGATCGCGATCGTGCCACCGCCTTTGAGCTCGACGACGGGCGAGCGGCCATGCAGGACGAATTGCGGCTTGGGCAGCGCCGCGCGGCGCGGACGCGACGCCGGATCGCGCATCACCGATGTCGCACCCTGCCTGGCCTGCTCGGCGGCCAGTTCCATGCGTCCGCCGTCGCAGCGTACCTTCACCCGCTCGACATTGCCGCCGGCGACGTCGCTGCGCTCCTGGCCGACCGTGACGGTGCCGCCGCGGATGGTCTCGCGCCAGCACGAGCGGATATAGCCCAGCACGATGGCGTCGCGCGGCCCCAGCGCGATCACCTTGCCCGGGCTCACATAGTCCATGAACTCGACGCCCGGCGGCGTACCGGTGACCTCCTCGACCAGCGCCACTGGGGTCTGCGCGTGCGCAGCGGAGGCGAGGAGCGCGACGCAGAGCGCCAACACCGCGGATCCGAACTTTGGAGATGTGACTGCGACTGTCGACACGACTCTATCGGCTCGATTATCCCGAACCAGCGCCGCGGCCACCGGTACCGGATGGTCACGCAGGATCATCATCGAGCCGCCCCCGGAACACCCCAGTCACAAGATACCACGGGACTGGAGCGCGCGCACGCGCCCGACGCGGCGATCACACCGTGAGGTATTGCTGCACGATGCTCTTGTCGGCCCGCAGATCGGCGGGCGTGCCGGTGAAGCGCACCTCGCCCTTCTCCAGGATGTAGACGCGATCGGCGAGCGCCATCACGAATTCCAGGTTCTGCTCAGCCAGCACGATCGACAGGCCGGTCGCCTTGAGCTCGGCCACGCGCATGCGCAGCAACTCGACGATCAACGGCGCCAGCCCCTCCGATGGCTCGTCGAGCAGCAGCAGCTCGGGATTGCCCATCAGGGTGCGGGCGATGGTCAGCATCTGCTGCTGGCCGCCCGACAGCACGCCGCCCTTGCGGTCGCGGATGCCCGCGAGGTCGGGGAACAGGGCGAAGACCTGCTCCTCACGCCAGGTGGCCTTGCCGCCGGTACCCGTACGGCGCGCGATATCGAGATTCTCCCACACCGACAGCTCGGGAAAGATACGCCGGTCCTCCGGCACGAAGCCGATGCCGAGGCGGCAGATCCGATGCGGCCCGAGCCGGGTGACGTCCTGGCCTTTCCAGACCACGCGCCCGCGATTGGCCGGCGTCAGCCCGATGATCGAGCGCATGGTCGTGGTCTTGCCGACGCCGTTGCGGCCGATCAGGGCGACGCATTCGCCGGGACGCACCTCCAGCGATACGCCGAACAGCACCTGGCTCAGCCCGTAGGCGGTGTGGATGTCCTCGACCAGCAGGTCAGCCATGGCCGTGTTCCCCGAGATAGACCCGCTTGACCTCGGGGTCGTTGCGCACCGCGTCGGGCTGGCCCGAGGCGATGATCTCGCCGTGGTGCAGCACCGAGATGCGCTCGGCGATGCCGAAGACCACCGACATGTCGTGCTCGGTGAACAGCAGGGTGAGCCCGCGCGCTTTGACGATGTCGCGCACCAGCGCGATGGTCTCGCCGGTCTCCTGCGGCGACATGCCGGCGGTCGGCTCGTCGAGCAGCAGCAGGCGCGGCTTCGAGGCCAGCGCGATCGCCAGCTCGAGCTGCTTCTGCTTGCCGTAGCTCAGCTCGCCACCGGTCTCCGACGCCTCGGCCGCCAGGCCGACCAGCTCCAGCAGCTCGCGCGTGGCCTCGCGGTGCAGCGAGCGGCCGGCGCGAAGGAGGTTCCATTGCTGGCCCTCGTGCGCGATCAGCGCCACCTGCACGTTCTCGAAGACGCTGAGCCGGGGATAGATGTTGATGCGCTGGAACGAGCGCGCGATGCCCAGGCGCACGATCTTGTGCGGCTGCATGCCGATCAGGGCGCGACCCTCGAACGACACCGCGCCCTTGTCGGGTCGCAGATGGCCGGTGATGAGGTTGAAAAAGGTGGTCTTGCCGGCGCCGTTGGGGCCGATGATGGCGTGCGTCTCGCCGGCCTTCAGCTCGAACGACACATCGCGCGTGGCGACGAAGCCAGCGAACGACTTCCACAGGCCCTGGATCGACAGCATCGCGCTCATGGCCGGCGCCCACGGCCCTTGAAGCGGTTGACCAGGCCGACCAGCCCGTCGGGCAGCGCCAGCACGATCACCATCAGGATGAGCCCCAGCACCGTCGGCCAGTAGGGCGTGTACTGGTTGGTGAAGACCTGCAGCAGGTGCAGCACGGCGGCGCCGATGATCGGACCGACGAAGGAATAGATGCCGCCCAGCAGCACCATGATCAGCACCTGCGCCGACTCGGTCCAGAAGGCGTTCTCGATGTACATGCCGCGGTGGTACATGCCGAACAGCGCGCCGGCGAGGCCGCCGAAGGCGCCGGCCACGGTGAAGGCCGCCCAGCGCATGCGCCGCGTGTCGACGCCGACGAAGCCCGCGCGCACGTTGTTCTCGCGCACCGCCACCAGGGTCAGCCCGAAGGCGGAATGGCAGATGACCCATAGCGCCGCGACCGCGATCGCCACCGACACCAGGGTGAAATAGAAGTAGCTGACGTGGTTGACCAGCATCGCCGGCAGCTTGACGCCGGTGAGCCCGTCGTCGCCGCCGGTGACTTCCTTCCACTTGAAGGCGACGCCCCAGACCAGCATCGCGAAGGCCAAGGTCAGCATGGCGAAATAGATCTGCGTCAGCCGCACGCAGAAATAGCCGACGACGCCGGCGACGAAGCCGGCCAGCAGGACTGCCGCCGGCAGGCTGAGGATCAGCGGCCAGCCGTAGGTGGTGAGCAGGATGGCGCAGGTATAGCCGCCGATGGCGAAGTAGGCGGCGTGACCAAACGAGACGTTGCCGGTGTAGCCGACCAGCACGTTGAGGCTGAGCGCGAAGAGGGCGTAGATCATCACCTCGGTGGTGAGGTCGACGGCGTGACGGCTGCCGGCCAGCGGCAGCAGCGCCAGCAGCAGGACGACGACCGCCGAGGCGATCAGATGGGTGCGCCGGGGCATGCTCAGTGCCCCGATTCGGGCTGGCCGAACAGGCCCCAGGGCCGGATGATCAGCACCACCAGCATCAGCACATAGGGCAGCACATCCTGCCAGTTGGGCGCCCAGACGGTGCCGAACTGCACGACGAAGCCGAAGGCGAGCGCGCCGACGAAGCTGCCCCACATGTGGCCGAGCCCGCCGATGATGACGATGATGAAGCACTCGTTGATGATGGTCGCGTCCATGCCCGGGACCAGCGCGACGCGTGGCGCGGCGAGCGCGCCGCCCACGCCGGCGAGCGCCGAGCCGATGGTGAACACGGCGGCGTAGACCATCGGCACATTGACGCCCAGCGCCGACAGCATCTCGCGGTCCTGGGTCGCGGCGCGCACGATACGGCCGGCGCGCGTCTTGTCGACGAGCAGCCACATGGCGAGCGCGATCAGCGGTCCGATCACGCAGAGGAAGAGCTGGTACTGCGGCAGGACGACGAAGCCCAGATTGACCGCGCCGCCGAGGCCGGCGGGATAGCCGACGGAGTACTGGTCGGTGCCCCAGATCATCTTCGCGGCGTCGCTCATCAGCAGCACCACCGCGAAGGTGAACAGCAGCTGCATCAGGTGTTCCTTGCCGTACAGGTGCCTGAGCAGCAGGCGCTCGATGACCAGGGCGATCACCGCCAGGCCGGCGGCCGACGCCAGCACGCCCACGAAGAAGGGCGCGCCCCAGGATTTCGTGACCGTGAAGATGATGTAGGCGCCGAACATGTAGAACATGCCGTGCGCGAAATTGATCACCCGCAGAACGCCGAAGATCAGGTTCAGGCCGGAGGCGATGATGAACATGTTCATGGCCAGCGCCAGGCCATAGAACGCGTTCAGCGTGAACATCGTGGTGGTCATCGGGCAAAATTCTCCCCCGTCATCCCGAGCGGAGCGAGACAAGATCCCTCGGCTTCGCTCGGGATGACGACTACGCCGCGTCACGCGGCTCCGTCGTCACTTCGGCTGGATGTACTCGATCGGGTCCATCATGCGGTACGCGCGGCCGGGCTTCTTGACCATCGGCCCCCAGAACTGGCCGATATTCGCCTGATGCGTCTTGGGATCGATGGTGAGCGTGCCGACCGGGGACTTGATCGTCAGGCCTTCCAGCGCGGTGGCGATGGCGTCGGAATCGGTCGACTTGGCCTTTTCCATCGCCGCGGCGGCGTAGTGCACGCCGATATAGCCGAGCAGGGCCCATTGCGGCGTCTCGGGCGTCCCGAGCTTCTTGGCGAGCGCCTCCTGGAACGCCTTATGCGAGGCGTCCTGCGCGTGGTACCACAGCTCGTAGGTGTTGGAGATCACGTTGTCCGGGTAATCGTCCTTGAGCTCGCCGGCGATCTCGTGGCTGGCGATCTCGCCGCCGGAGATCCACTTGATCTTGTCGAAGAAGCCTAGCGGCTTGGCCTGCTTGACCCACGACACGAAATGCGGCCCCCACAGGCCGGAGAGCACGCCGTCGCAGCCCGCGGCCATGACCTGCGGGATGAACGGGTTGAAGTCGGTCGCGCCCAGCTTGGGCTTGAGCGTCAGCGCCACCTTGGCGTTGGGCGCGTATTTCGGCAGCGCCTTCAGGATGCCGGCCTCGAGGTCGTTGCCGTAGGCGTAGTCGAGCTGCAGGTGGCAGAGCTTGGTCAGCTTGTTCTTGCCGACCAGCATGGCCATCGTGTCGCCTTCGAAGTCGGTGTGCGAGGCGGTGCGAAAGACGTGCCGGTGCAGCTTGTCCGTCGTCATCTGGATGGTCTTGGGGATGGTCGCGATGTAGACGACCTTCTCCTGCTTGGCGACTTCCGACATGGCCAGCCCGACCGACGAGGCCAGGCCGCCGACGACGATGTGCACCTTGTCCTTGGTGATCAGCTCCTTCATCGTCGAGGACGCCGCCGCCGGATTCATCTTGTCGTCGCGCTCGATCGACACGAGCTTGCGACCCATGACGCCGCCCTTGGCGTTGATCTCCTCGATGGCGAGCTGATGGCCGGCCATCGCCGGCACGCCGTAGACGGCGCCGCCACCGGTGAGCGGATACATGGCGCCGATGCGGATCGGCTCCTGGGCGGCGGCCGTCGCGACGCCCAGGGCGCCGACGGCAAAGAGCACTGCGACTGACCTCATTTCTTGTTCCCTCCCTTGTTTCGCCGCAGAGCATCCCGGAACCACGGGCTCGTGTCACCCCAGAAAAAGAAAGGCCCGGAGGTCGCCCCCGGGCCTTTGTCGTTCGCGCGGAAGTCGCCGCGATCAGCCTTCTTCGTGGAACGCCTCCTCGCGCTTCTTGCGGAAGTTGGGCAGCACCATCAGCAGCAGCAGCAGCGCCGTGACGGCCAGCAGGCTGGCGCTGATCGGCCTTGTGAGGAACACCGTGGCGTCGCCGCGCGACAGCAGCATGGCGCGGCGGAAATACTCCTCCATCTGCGGGCCGAGCACGAGGCCGAGCAGGAACGGCGCGCCCTCGCAGCCCAGCTTGAGGAAGAAGTAACCGACGACGCCGAAGCCCGCGACCATCAGCACGTGGAAGGTCGAGTTCTGCAGCGAGTAGGCGCCGATGCAGCAGAACAGCAGGATGGCCGGGTAGAGGAAGCGGTAGGGCACCGTCAGCAGCTTCACCCACATGCCGATCAGCGGCAGGTTGATGATCACCAGCATGGCGTTGCCGATCCACATCGAGGCGATCATGCCCCAGAACAGATCGGGCTTCTTGGTCATCACCTCGGGGCCGGGCTGGATGCCCTGGATGATCATGGCACCGACCATCAGCGCCATGACGGCGTTGGACGGGATGCCGAGCGTGAGCATCGGGATGAACGAGGTCTGCGCCGCGGCGTTGTTGGCCGCCTCCGGCGCCGCCACGCCCTGCACCGCGCCCTTGCCGAACTCCTGCGGCGTCTTGGAGAGCTTCTTCTCCAAGGTGTAGGACGAGAAGGCCGCGAGCGTCGGGCCGCCGCCGGGCAGCACGCCGAGCAGCGAGCCCAGGGCCGTGCCGCGCAAGATCGCCGGCGCCGCCAGGCGGGCCTCCTCGCGCGTCGGCCACAGGCTGGTGATCTTGGCCGCCACCACGCTGCGGCCCAGCACGCGCTTCTCGAGGTTGGCGATGATCTCGGCGATGCCGAACAGGCCCATGGCGATCGGCGCGAAGTCGATGCCGTCGGAAAGCTCCGGCACGTTGAAGGTGTAACGCTGCGCGCCGGTGTTCACATCGGTGCCGATCAGGCCGAACAGCAGGCCGAGGAAGACCATGGCGATCGCCTTGATCACCGAGCCGCTGGCCAGCACCACGGCCGCCACCAGGCCCAGCGCCATCAGCGAGCAGTACTCCGCCGGGCCGAATTTCTGCGCCATCGCCGTCAGCGCCGGCGCGAACAGCACGATCAGGACGGTGCCGAAGGTGCCGGCGAAGAACGAGCCCACCGCCGAGATCGACAGCGCGGCGCCGGCTCGGCCTTTCTGCGCCATCTTGTAACCGTCGAGCGTGGTGACCACCGAGGACGCCTCGCCCGGCAGATTGACCAGGATCGCCGTGGTCGAGCCGCCATAGGACGCGCCGTAGTAGATGCCGGCGAGCATGATCAGCGCCGAGGTCGGCGGCAGCTTGAAGGTCAGCGGCAGCAGCATGGCGATGGTCGCCACCGGGCCGATGCCCGGCAGCACGCCGATCAAGGTGCCGACCATGCAGCCGATCAGGCAGTAGAGCAGGTTCTGGAACGTCAGCGCGACGCCGAAGCCCTGGACGACATGGTTCAGCAGATCCATGTCACCACACTCCCCGGATGATGCTTATATTCATGCCCAGGCCGAGCTTGAAGATGGCGACGCACAGCGCGATCAGCACGGCGCAGGCGAGGATGGTCTCGACCAGCTTGAACTCCTGGCCGCCCAGCGCGGCGAGGAAGATCAGGCAGACCAGCGCCGGCGCCAGGCCGGCGCGTTCGAACAGCAGGGCGAAGACGACGACACCGATGGTGATCATGGTGATCGGCTTCCAGCGCAGCCGCTCGATCGCCTCGCCCGGCGCGAGGATCGCGCGCACGACGATGGCGATGCCCAGGCCGATCAGGATGTAGCTCAGCATGCGCGGCACGTAGCCGGGCCCCATGCGGATCGCCGTGCCGATGGCGAGCTTGTTGCCCATGATGAGGGCGAGCACGCCGAAGCCGGCGAACATCAGCCCGGACCACAGGTCCTTACTGAAAAGGCGATCCACCCGATTCCTCCCCGAAGCCACCCTGCGCCGTTGCCGGCTTGTGCGGGCAAGCACCGCCCGCCGCCTGCCTACGGCTTCCTGCGCCGCGACTCTTTGCACAATTCGTCGGGCGCCCCAAGCAAATTGCGCGGCTTCGCGTCTGTCACCTCGTCACAGGTTGATCGTCAGATATTCGCAAGCGTTCCACGCGACTCTAGCTTCCGCGATGCGGATCGCTTCGCGCGACTCCGTCCGCGCGGACGGCGGTACCGAGCCCACGGACCTGCCGCTGGGCGGAAGCGGGTACGGCGCGGCGTTGCGCGGGCGGCGTCGGTCGACGCACACTCGCCGCGTCGGCTTTCGGACGGGGATCGTCATGGCGGCGCGCGGCGCGGAGTTCATCGGCACGATGGCGGTGCAGGACAAGCACCGCTTCGACGTGGCGTCGCTCGAGCGTTTCATGGCGGCCAAGGTCGAGGGTTTCCGCGCCCCGCTCACCGTCGAGCAGTTCCGCGGCGGGCAGAGCAATCCGACCTATCGCCTGAGCGACGGCGGTGGCCGACGCTACGTGCTGCGGCGCAAGCCGCCGGGCAAGCTGCTGCCCTCGGCGCACGCTGTCGACCGCGAGTTCCGCGTCATCGCCGCGCTCAACAAGACCGACGTGCCGACGCCGCGCGCCTATGCGCTCTGCGAGGACGATTCGGTCATCGGCACCGCCTTCTACATCATGGAGTTCTGCGACGGCCGCGTGCTGTGGGATCCGATGCTGCCGGACCAGACGCCGGCGCAGCGCCACGCCATCTACGAAGCCAAGGTCGACACGCTGGCGCGCCTGCACAAGGTCGACTACCAGGCGGTGGGTCTGGGCGATTTCGGCCGCCCCGGCAACTACGTCGCGCGCCAGATCAAGCGCTGGGGCGGGCAGTACAAAGCCTCGGAGACCGAGACGATCGAGGCGATGGACAAGCTCCTGGAGTGGCTGCCGGCCAATGCGCCGGAAGCCGATAGCACGACCATCGTCCATGGCGACTATCGCCTCGACAACATGATCTATCACCGGAGCGAGCCGCGCGTGCTGGCGGTGATCGATTGGGAGATCTCGACCTTGGGCGATCCGCTCGCCGAGCTCAGCTATCTCTGCATGATGTATCGCATCCCGCAGGACCAGGGCGGCATGCAGGGCGTCGACCTCGCGGCGTTGGGTATCCCCGGCGAGGCCGAGATGGTGCGCCTGTACGGCGCGCGCACCGGGCAGTCCTCGCTGCCGCACTGGGAATTCTACATGGCCTATAATCTTTTCCGCATCGCCTGCATCCGCCAGGGCGTCTACGCGCGTGGGCTCGACGGCACGGCCTCGAACCTGCGCGCGCTGGAGTCGGGCAAGCTGGTGCGGCCCAACGCCGAGCTGGCGTGGAGCCTGGCACGGGGCCTGGGTGCGCGCTGATATGCCCCGACCCGCTGGATCGCCCCGGTTGGACGCGGCATTGCGGCTTGGTTACAGTGCGCCTCCCTCGAGGCGGGACTGACAACCGCGCCCGACCGACAAGACAAGGGAGGTCGCCCATCGTGGCGCGACGTACCGCTAGACCAGCCGCCGCCGTATCGGGCGCCCGCGCCACGCCGCCATCCGAGGCGATCGAGGCGGCGGCGTTCGATCTGTTCGCCCGCCGCGGCTTCCAGATCACCACCGTACGCGACGTGATGCGCGCCTGCGGGTTGACCCAGGGCGCGCTCTACAACCATTTCTCGTCCAAGGACGACCTGCTCGCCACCATCATCCGCTCGACCCAGGGCGTGTTGGAGAAGGAGTGCGGCGAGGCACTGGCCAAGGCCGGCCCTGACCCCGTCGCGCGCCTGCGCGCCTTCACCCACGTCTATACGCTGCGCCACGCGCGCCGGCGCATCGAGGCGGTGGTCGCCAACCGCGAGTTCGAGTGGCTCGACAACACGCGCCTGCAGGAGATCCGCGCCAGCCGCCGGCGTATCCGCGACATGCTGGTGCGCGTGCTCGACGATGGCGCGCGCAGCGGCGTCTTTCGCAGCCTGCGCCGGGGCGGCAAGGACGACCTGAAGATCGTCGCCATGGCGATCCTCAATCAGTGCACCTACGTCGCCTACTGGTACCGCGCCGGCGGCGAATGGACCGACGAGCAGGTCGCCGAGCTGCACGCCGACCTGTCGCTGCGCATCGTTGGCGCCCCGGTACGGGAAAACGCCCGCGACGGCGCGATCGCCGCCGACTGACGGCGTCCGCGCCGCGCGCGCGGAGATCAGGACCCGGCACCCGGTTGCCTGGTAAGGCTCCTTGCCATCCTCGAGCCCGTCAGGTCGACGGTGTGCGGGACGCCCGGCGCGGCGTCTCGATCATGCCGCCTACCGACAGGTTCCTTCGATCAGTCGGCATGAAATTCCCTTGGGAATACGCGTGAGTTGAGCAATCACTCGGCAGGATATTTTCTGGAAGATTGAATAAATATAAAAACAATCCGTCTTTTCAATGCTTTATGGGGGAATCCCCGACAGTGCGTGGCAGTCGTATTCAGCGGCTTAACGATTTTTTCGCATCTGAATCATCAAGTTCGATCCACAAGTTTCTATTTTTACTTGGCCTCTTTGCACGGCAACGATAACAATCACCGCCATATTTGTCGTTCGTATTTGACCAAATTTATTGTTGCTCGGGGGTTTCCGGTGCCATTTGCATCGACACGCTGGGCGGAATCCATCCGCCCCGTCACCATGTTCTTCACCGCCGCCGCGCTGCTGTCGTCGCTCAGCGCCTGTGTCACGTCGCAGGATGGCCGTCAGGGCGGCTCGGCGTGGCGCGCGCCGACCGAGAGCCGCCAGCTCGCCAGCCTCGAAAGCCTGGTCGTCGATCCACGATCGTCCCGCCACGACAGCCGTACGGCCGCGCCGGCCAATCCGGTGTCGACCACCGAGCTCGAGCCCGGGCAATGGAAGGCCGTGCTGGTTTCCGGCTCGCGCGCCATCCCGGCGCATGATGCGGCGGTCCTCGACCTTGGCCACCGCCTGCGCACGCGTGGGGTGGTGCACGTGGCGACGGCGCTGACCGGCAGCGCGGGCGATTTCGACGCCAGCCGCGCCGGCATCCACCGGGCGCTGTCGTGGCTGGGCCATGAGCAGGGCGCCTGCCTGTTCTTCGCCACCGGCCATGGCAACGTCGCCGGCTTGCGTCTCGACGCCGATCGCGGCAATCGCACGCTCACGCCCGGCGAGCTCGATCGCCTGCTCGACAAGCACTGCGGCGATCGCCCGACCGTGGCGATCATCTCGGACTGCGATGCCGGCGTGTTCCTCGATTCGCGCATGCGCCAGCCCAATCGCGTCCTGATCGCCGCCTCGGCCAAGGGCCGCAACTCCTACGGCGCCAAGATGGGCGAGCGCCACGTGAACTTCGACCGCTGCCTGATGGGCGCGATCGACGCCGGCGCCGCGACCTGGCGCGAGGCCTTCGAGCGCGCGCTGCCCTGTGTGCGCGAGCGCGAGGTATGGCTGGGCGTGCGCGCCTCGGAGCCGCAGGCGTATTTCGGCGCCGCGGTCGCCAACCTCGCGATACCCGGTGCGACGCGGTTCACCGCGCAGATGCGATGATCTGACATCGCCAATCGACGGCATGGCCGTCTGCGGGGCCTCGCTCTTTGGGCTTGCGGAGCGGGGCCCTTTCTTTTTCCGACGTCACCGGCGCTGCGCGGGCTCGTCGCGCGATTGATGCCGGCGCGTGGCCGTCGCCGATGGGGTGTTGGCCATCTTCCAACCGCGCCGCTGCTGTGGCGCGCATGATCGACCCACGAGCTTTGCGCCCGCTCGCCGCTTGAGCGTCACATGCCATCGCCGAGAGCGATGGCGGATCATCCCTCAGCTTCCGTCAATACCAACAAGGCGCTCGTCTTGGCTTCTCGATGACGCTGCGCATTGAGAGATTGATTCAATTATAAGTCGTGAATATTTCCAAGAGAGTATCGCACTCATCGGGCAACAAGCCCCGCTCGTGTTTTCTCATGTGTGAGAAAATATCCAAAATCGACATGTCTCTAATATCTTACAGAGAAATCCTCAGGCAAGTCGTGTCAATATTATCGCCGCATTACTTGTTTTTTCGCATTTGATTCATGAATCACAACCGAAGTGCGTCGATTTCCTCGTGGCTTCTCAGCGCTGTGTGAACCATATTTTGTTCATACATACTATTTTTAGTTGATCAAAGACATTGCTCGCTTGGGGATTTCCGATGCTATTGGCATCGATGCGCGGCGTGGAATCCATCCGCCTTGCCACCATGTGGATCGCCGCCGCGACCGCCGCGCTGTTTTCGTCATTCGACGCCAGTGCCGCGCCACTGGACGGCCGTCAGAATGGCTCGCCGTGGCGCGTGACGGCGGAGCGCCGCTCGCCCGCCAGCTCCGAGAGCCTCGTCGTCGATTCCCGCTCAGTGCTCCGCGAGCGGCGCATGGCCGCGCCCCTCAGCCCCGTGTCGACCGTCGAGGCCGGGCACTGGAAGGCGGTGCTTGTCTCGGGCTCACACTCGACGTCGGCGTACGACGCGGCGGCCTTCGACCTCGCGCAGCGTCTTCGCGCGCGTGGGGTAACGCGTGTGGCGACGGCGCTGACCGGCGGCGCGGGCGACTTCGACGCCAGCCGCGCGGGCATCCGCCAAGCCATGGAATGGCTGGGCAACGAGCAGGGCGCCTGCCTGTTCTTCGCTACCGGGCACAGCAACGTCGGCGGCTTCCATCTCGACGCCGATCGCGGTCGTCGCACGCTGACCCCCGGCGAGCTCGATCGTCTGCTCGATCAGCACTGCGGCGACCGCCCGACCGTGGTGATCATCTCGGGCTGCGATGCTGGCGTGTTCCTCGATGCGCGCATGCGCCAGCCCAACCGCGTCCTCATCGCCGCCTCGGCCAAGGGCCGCGACTCCTACGGCGCCCGGATGGACGACCGCTACGTGAACTTCGATCGTTGCCTGATAGGCGCGATCGACGCCGGCGCCGCGACCTGGCGCGAGGCCTTCGAGCGGTCGCTGCCCTGCGTGCGCGAGCGCGAGGTGTGGCTGGGCGCGCGCCCCTCGGAGCCGCAGGCGTATTTCGGCGCCGCGGTCGGCAACCTCGCGATACCCGGCGCGGCGCGGTTCATGGCGCGGATGCGATAGGGCTCTTTAGGAGCGCCGGCGTCCCTCCGGCTCTTCGCATGATGCCGGCGGGACGCCGGCGCTCCCAAAGTCAGTCGCCGCGCAGCCGCTCCTCGGCCATCTGGCGCAGCTTGTTGCGCTGGATCTTCGGGCCGTTGGCGCTGGGCGTGGTCGGGAAGGCGTCGACGCTGAAGACGCGCGCCGGCGTCTTGTAATTCGCCAGGCCGGCGCGGGCATGGGCGATCACCGCCCGCTCGTCGAAGCCGGCGCCGGCCGCCGGCACGACGAAGGCCACGGCGCGCACGCCCTCGCGGCTGGCCGCCGCCACGACCTGCACATCGGCGACCATCGGGTGCGCCATCAGGTGCTGCTCGATCTCCAGCGGATTGACCAGGAAGCCGCCCAGGCGCAGCGCGTCGCCCATGCGGCTGAGATAGGTGAAGCTGCCGTCGGCATGGGCGACGCCGAGATCGCCGGTCCTCAGATAGCGATCCTCTGTGAAGGCGGCGTCGGTGGCTTCGGGGTTGCCGAAATAGCCGACCATCATCGACGGGCCGATCAGCTCCAGCTCGCCGGCGGTGCCCGGCGGCAGCACCTCGCCGGTCTCCGGGTCGCGCGTGCGCGCGCCGGCCAGCGGCGAGACGGGATGGCCACCGCCCTGGGCGCGCGCTTCGACATCGGCGTCGGCGCGCCAGGCGGCGAACAGCGCCTGCACTTCGCTCATGCCGTAGAGGCCAACCATCTTCAGGCCGCGCTTGTCGGCGCGCCACGGCAGGTCGGCCAGCGCCGTGTTGAAATTGGCGTAGCCCGCCCAGCGCACGGACGGGAAGGGGATGTCCGCGTCGCGCGTGGCTAGCAGGCGCTCGTAGATTTCGTCGAAGCCGAACAGCAGGTCGGGCCGGTAGCGGTCGATCAGCCGCGCGGCCCGTTCGGGCTCGAAGGCGTCCATCAGCACGATCGGCCGCCCGGCGGCCAGTGTCGTGAGCGCGACGTTGAAGCCGTAGACGCCGCATAGCGGCAGCCAGCCCATGCCGGGCGCCGTGATCTTGAAGGCGCGCGCCACGCGCAGGCAGTGCGCGGCGATCGCGCCCTGGCGGTGCAGGACGAACTTGGGCGCCTTGGTGGTCCCTGATGTGGTGAAGATATTGCAGCCCGAATCGGCGCCGCCATGGATCACGTCCATCGCCGGGCGCTCGATCAGATCGTCGAAACCGACGCGCTCGATCCGCTCGAGCGCCGGCGGTAGCAGCACCGGCGCCTCGCCGACGATCACCACGGCGCCCAACGCGCCGAGCGCGTCGGCCGGCAGCTCGGCCAGGATGCCCAGGAAGTCGATGCCGCGGAAACCCGGCGCGCAGGCCAGCACCTTGGCGCCGGAGCGCCCGACGATGTCGGCCACCTCGACGGCGCGGAAGCGCGTGTTGACGGCCACGGCGATGGCGCCCAGCCGGCAGCAGGCGAAATAGAGCGCCAGCCAGGCCGGCACGTTGGGCAGCCACAGCGCCACGCGATCGCCCGGCCCGACGCCGAGATCGGCCAGCCCCTGGGCGGCGCGACGCGACAGGTCCTCCAGCTTCGCCCAGCTCACGCGTTCGTCGCCGGCGACGATCGCCGTGCCGGCCGGTTCGCGCGCGGCGTGGCCGGCGAGCAGGGCGGTCAGGTCGTTGGCGATCAGCAGGCGGGGGCGGGACTCGGTCATCGCCTTCCCGCCTACGACAGCGCCGGCGCCCAGTCCAGCCTCGCGGTCGCCCGCCGGGCCGGCGCGACGACACACACGACACAATTCGGCGGGCCGCAAGACACGGCCACGGCATCGAGCGCTGGCATGCTGCGCTCACCCAAAGACATGGAGAGCCCCATGGCCATCGATAGCGTTCTCGACTCCCTGCCGACCAAGCTCGGCGTGGTGCCCTCCGCCCAGGCCCTGCAGCCGATCATCGACCAGCTTGCCGCCGCCGCCGGCGACTCCGGCCTGCGCGGCCGCATCGCCGCCATGGCCGCTTCCAGCAACCGCAGCGAAATGGACGACCGGGTGCTGAACGTCATGGCCGCCGGCGCGCTGGGCGTGCTGCCGGGCGGCGACAGCCTGAGGCCGGTGCTCGAGCCGATCTATGGCTGGCGGGTGAACTCCTTCCTCTCGGCGCTGCGCCACGCCATGGTCAACAGCAAGGCGCTCAAGGAGACGATGAAGAAGCGCTCCGGCCAGTTCATCTTCTATCCCGAGTTCCACACCGAGTTCCCGGACTCGGTGGACCAGCGCATCGCCGCCGTGGCGCGCGCCCATGCCGGCCTGGGGCCGACCAGCCCCGACCTGCCGGCGCTCTACACGCTGGGTGGCCTGTTCGACGGCGCCGAGGCGTTGAAGCAGCTCAAGGCGATGGGCCAGGGCGGTGGCGGCACGACCTGCGTGATGACGGCGCGCGGCATCTACCACGCCGCCGGTTGCGACATGATCGACGGCAGCCCGATCACGGTGAACACCCCCAGCGGCCCGATGATCGATCTCGGCACGCCGACAAAAAAGACCCGCAACGACAACTCGAAGTACCTCGAGGCCCGGCGCGGCCGCGCCGATACCGCCCATAACGGCGGCAAGGCCTTCGAGGACAACAACGCGAATGTCCGCCCGCATTTGACCATCGGCGACATCTACTATGTCGAGGGCACCGGCGATCACCTCTATCTGGCCCGTGGCAACGGCGCGCTCGCCGTGCATGTCGGCGTCATCGTCGGCCACAGCGGCGACACGTACTACACCGTCGATGGCGGCGGCGGCCGGGGCGCCGATGTCACCCTGAGCCCGCTGCGCAAGATGTCGTTCAAGAAGGGCGCCGGCTGGAGCTTCGCCGAGCAGAACAGGGCGGGCCAGTGGACCCACGATGGCGGTACGAAGAGCTTCAACAACGCCGAGATCAAGGTCATCAACCAGGCTGGCGCCGCTCTCAGCGCGGATACCGCCATCCGTGCGCGCCTCGACAGCGACCGGCGTTTCGCCATGCACAAGCCGAACTACGAGAAAGCATTTAGTGACTGGATGGCCGCCGTTGGGACGGCTCGCGAGAAGCTCTGCAGGCACCAGCTCGATGTGCAGATCGAGAATGTGCAGCGCCTGGCGCGCACCATCGCCGGCGGCACGGTTGGCGAGATCCGGACCATCCACGGCTGGTGGGAGTCCGAGTCCTATAACCAGCTCGCCTGGGCCGGCCCGAAGCAGATCGCCGAGCTGGCGCGCTGAGGCCGCGGCGTCGCGGGCGACGGGTCGGTCGGCCGACCCGCCGCCCGGCGGTCGACGACGTCGGGTTGACAGGGCGGGGGTCGATCCGTATGGTCCGCGCCGCTTCGAATTTCCCCCGGTCGCCCGGGGGTTTGTTTTTGGGATTGCGACCATGAAGATCCGTTCGTCCCTGAAGACGATCAAGACCCGCCACAAGGCCTGCCGCATCGTGCGCCGCAAGGGCCGGGTCTACGTCATCAACAAGACCAACCCGCGCTTCAAGGCGCGCGCCGGCTGATTTCGCCGGCCCGAACCGGGCTGTTTCGATCGGGCGGCGGGAGCGCAAGCTTCCGCCGCCCGTCGTTTTGGGGGATGGTTCCGCCTTCGGGTCCGTATGCCGTGCGACGGACCGG
Organism: uncultured Rhizobiaceae bacterium; assembly: GCA_964437145.1. Lineage (GTDB taxonomy): Bacteria > Pseudomonadota > Alphaproteobacteria > Reyranellales > Reyranellaceae > JAFAZJ01. The sequence continues at coordinate 8,691 of CAYTFW010000058.1, read as the reverse complement.
GAGGCCGCTATGCCGATGTCTGTGACGAGACGGCTGATCTGCGCCGGCGTGGCGTTCGCCGCCCTCGCTGCCGCCACGCCCGCTTGGGCGGAAACCAAGCCGCCGACCGCGCCCTCGCCCAGGGCCTCCAAATGGGAGGGCCGGGACTTCGACGCCACCAAGTCCCGCACGCCGGCCAAGCCCAAGAGCTGGTACACCCTGCCGGAGAAGGACGACGAGGTGCTGCTGCGTAGCCGGCGCAAGGGGCAGTAGGGCGCCCTCGCGTCCGCCAGGTCATAGAACCTGGGCGGCTGCGGGCCGTCGACGAGGCTTCCGCGCCCGACGCATTTGCGCTGTATTGGCGGCATGCAGATGCCGCCGCTCGACCCCGGGATCCTCGCGCGCCGTTCGCAGATCGTCGCCGCCTTGCGCGCCATCGTGCCGGGCGAGGGCGTGATCGACGACGTCGAGGGCATGAAGCCCTACGAATGCGACGCGCTCTCGGCCTATCGCCAGATGCCGCTGGTCGTCGTGTTGCCGCAGACGGTGGAGCAGGTCTCGCGCATTCTGCGCTACTGCCAGGATTCGGGCGTGAAGGTCGTGCCGCGCGGCGCCGGCACGTCGCTGTCGGGCGGCTCGATGCCGGTGGGCGACGCCATCCTGCTGGGCATGGCCAAGTTCAACCGCGTGCTGGAGATCGACTACGACAACAGGTGCGCGCGCGTGCAGCCCGGCGTCACCAATCTCGGCATCACCAACGCGGTGCAGCACGAAGGCTTCTACTACGCGCCCGATCCCAGCTCGCAGATCGCCTGCTCGATCGGCGGCAACGTGGCGGAGAATTCCGGCGGCGTGCATAGCCTGAAATATGGCCTGACCACCAACAACCTGCTCGGCCTCGAGATCGTGCTGATGAATGGCGAGGTGGTGCGGCTGGGCGGCAAGCATCTCGATGCCGAGGGCTACGACCTGATGGGGCTGATGACCGGCAGCGAGGGGCTGCTGGGCGTCGTCACCGAGGTCACCGTGCGCCTGCTGCGCAAGCCGGCCACGGCGCGCGCGGTGCTGATGGGCTTCCCGACCGAGTCGGGCGCGGCCGACTGCGTCGCCGCCATCATCGCCGCGGGCATCATCCCCGGCGGCATGGAGATGATGGACAAGGACGCCGTGCAATGCGCCGAGAACTATGTCGGCGCCGGCTATCCGCTCGACGCCGAGGGCCTACTGATCGTCGAGCTCGACGGGCCGGCGGTCGAGGTCGACTACCTGATCGAGCGCGTCGCGGCGCTGGGGCGCGAGCGCGGCGCCACGACGCTGCGGGTGAGCGAGGACGAGCAGCAGCGCGTGCTGTTCTGGGCCGGCCGCAAGGCGGCCTTCCCGGCGGTCGGCCAGATCACGCCCGACTATATGTGCCTCGACGGCTCGGTGCCGCGCGCGCGCCTGGTCGAGGTGCTGGGCCGCATGCGGGAGATGTCGAAGAAGCACCGGTTGCGCGTGGTCAACGTCTTCCACGCCGGCGACGGCAACCTCCATCCGCTGATCCTGTTCGACGCCAACGATCCCGACGAGCTGCGCCGCTGCGAGGAATTCGGCGCCGACATTCTGCGGCTGTGCGTCGAGGTCGGCGGCGTGCTGACCGGCGAGCACGGCGTCGGCATCGAGAAGCGCGACCTGATGGGCGTGCAGTTCACCGAGGTCGATCTCGACCAGCAGATGCGCCTCAAATGCGCCTTCGACCCCGACCACCTGCTGAACCCCGGCAAGGTCTTCCCGCAACTGCGCCGCTGCGCCGAGCTCGGCCGCCTGGTGGTGCACAAAGGCCAGGTCCCGTTCCCGGATCTGCCGAGATTCTGATGGATGCGAGCGGCGCGCGCCTCGCGGCGCGCACTTTTTTCCCTTCTCCCCGCGCAGGCGGGGAGAAGGTGCCGAGCGTCAGCGAGGCGGATGAGGGGCTTCCTCGCGCAACGACGACGATCGTCGCTGTGGAGACACCGCGAAGCCCCTCATCCGCCCTTCGGGCACCTTCTCCCCGCCTTCGCGGGGAGAAGGGAAGAAACGCAAACGCGATCGCCGGGGGAAGATAGATGTCCTCCACCCTCCAACCCCGCACACCCGACGAGCTGCGCGCGGCGATCGAGTGGGCGGTGAACGATGGCGTCACGCTCGCCATCGAGGGGCGCGGCAGCAAGCGTGCGTATGGTCCGCCGGTGAAGGCCGATCAGACGCTGTCGCTCGCGGGCATTAGCGGTGTCGTCGACTACCAGCCGGAAGAACTCGTCATCACCGTCAAGGCGGGCACGCCGATCCGCGAGGTCGAGGACCTCCTGGCGCAGCGCAAGCAGATGCTGGCCTTCGAGCCGCCGGACCTCGGCGCGATGCTCGGTGGTGCGGCGGGCGAGGGCACGCTCGCCGGCGCGCTGATGTGCAACCTCGCCGGCCCGCGGCGCATCAGCCACGGCGCGGCGCGCGATCACTTCCTGGGCTTCCAGGGCGTCAACGGCCGCGGCGAGCCCTTCAAGTCGGGCGGTCGCGTGGTGAAGAACGTCACCGGCTACGATCTCTCCAAGCTGCTCGCGGGATCGCGCGGCACGCTCGCCGCCCTGCACGAGATCACCGTCAAGGTCGTGCCCGCGGCCGAGAAGCTGCGCACCCTGATGCTGGTCGGCCTCGACGACGCCACGGCGGTGAAGGCGATGTGCGCGGCGATGGGCAGCCCGCACGAGGTCAGCGGTGCGGCGCATCTGCCGGCCGACATCGCCGCGCGTAGCGGCATCGACCTCGTCACCAAGCAGGGCGGCTCCATCACCGCGTTGCGCATCGAGGGCGTGGCCCCCTCGGCCGACGCGCGCATGAGCGCGCTGCGCGAACAATTCGCTGGCATCGCGCCGCAGATGGAAGAGCTGCACTCCATGCGCTCGCGTCTGTTCTGGACCGAGCTGCGCGACGCCAGGCCGCTGGTCAACGATCCCGACCGCCTGCTGTGGAAGCTCTCCTGCCCGCCAAGCCACGGCGCGACGATCGTTGCCGCGATCCGCGCCCGCCTGCCCGACGCGCGCGCGCAATACGATTGGTCCGGAGGCCTGATCTGGCTCACCACGCGCGAAGCCAACGCCGATATCGTGCGCGACGCGCTCACCGCCACCGGCGGTCACGCGACGCTGATCCGCGCCCCTGATACGATCCGCAACGCGGTGTCCGTCTTCCAGCCGCAGCCGACCGCGCTCGCCGCGCTCTCGAAGCGGGTGAAGGAAAGCTTTGATCCGCGCTCAGTCTTTGTCGGCCGATAGACACGCTCTCGCCATGGACGAAGGGCAAGATAAACCAACTGTCGAGGAGATGCGGCGTGTCGCGCCGATTGGACATGCCACGCTTGTCGCCATGGTTCTTCTGGTCGCAATCCTTTTTGCGGTTAGGCATTTTCAGGCGGAATCGCCAGCCGAGACGCGCCGTCTCTTTGCATTCTACGACTTCTTCCTGCTTGGGCAGATCCTCATATCGGGCGTGATCGCCCAGGCCCTGGTGCTCATCACATGGTGGCCGCCGCCGTCAGCGCGTTGGTTCAGCGGGCTGCTTGGGCCCCAGATACTGGTCGGCTTCTTCGGTTACTCCTATGGCCAAGAAATAGCTCGCGCGGGTGAGCGGCAGCCCGTGCTTTACGTCGTGATCGCGACTGTGCCCGTTGCCTTGGCGCTTGTGTTGTGGGCCTTTGGGCGTGCGACCGGGCGGGATCGGCGGGTGGAAAGTACCTAGCATGCAGACCAACTTCACCCTGGCCCAGCTCGCCGATCCCGACATCGATCGCGCCAACACCATCCTGCGCAAATGCGTGCATTGCGGCTTCTGCACCGCGACCTGTCCGACCTTCGTCACCCTGGGCGACGAGCGCGACAGCCCGCGCGGGCGCATCTACCTGATCAAGGACATGCTGGAGCGCGACGCGTCGGCGACCGAGATCGTCGCGCGCCATATCGACCGCTGCCTGTCGTGCCTCGCCTGCATGACGACCTGCCCGTCGGGCGTGCACTACATGCACCTCGTCGATCACGGCCGCGCGCATATCGAGGAGACGTATCAGCGACCGCTCGCCGATCGCCTGGTGCGCGGCGCGCTCAATCGGCTGATGCCCAACCCGGCGCTGTTCCGCTGGGCCATGGTGCTGGGCCAGCTCGCCAAGCCGTTCGCTGCGCTGCTGCCCACGACCTCGCCCGATCCCGGCGGCGCCACGTTCTGGCGCCGCCTGCGCGCCATGCTCGACGCCGTGCCGAAGCGGCTCGCGCCGCCCTCGCCGGTCGACCGGCCGCAGACCTTCGTCGCGCACGGCACACGGACACAACGCGTCGCGCTGATGAACGGCTGCGGCCAGCAGGTGCTGGCGCCGGAGGTCAACGAGGCCACCGTCCGCCTGCTGACGCGCCACGGCGTCGAGGTGGTGATCGCCGAGGGCGCGGGCTGCTGCGGCTCCTCGGTGCTGCACACCGGCCAGCGCGAGGCGGCGCGCGATCTGGCGCGCGGCAACATCGCGTCGTGGATCGATGAGCTCGACGGCCCGCTCGACGCCATCATCGCCAACGCCTCGGGCTGCGGCACGACGCTCAAGGACTACGGCCATCTGCTGGCCGAGGATCCGCAATGGCGCGGCGGCGCCGAGATCGTGGCGAAGCTGGCGCGCGACGTCACCGAGGTGCTGGCCCCTAATGTGCTGCGGCCGGTCGGCAGGCCGGTGCGCGAAGACGGCTCGCCCGTGGTGATCGCCTACCACGCCGCCTGCTCGATGCAGCACGGCCAGAAGCTCACCGAGCCGCCCAAGGCGCTGCTGCGCGCGGCGGGCTTCGTCGTGAAGGACGTGCCCGAGGGCCATCTGTGCTGCGGCTGGGCCGGCACGTATCAGGTGCTGCAACCCGTCTTGTCGCGACGCCTCCGTGATCGCAAGGTCGCCAATATCGAGAGCGTCCGGCCCGACGTGATCGCGGCGGGCAATTTCGGCTGCATCGGCCAGATCGGATCAGGCAGCGCCATCCCCATCGCGCACACGGTGGAGCTGCTGGACTGGGTGACAGGCGGGCCGATGCCTGCGACGCTGGAGGGCCGGTTCCGTTTGGTGTGAGGCGACGTGTGCGCGAGGCTCTGATGAAAGCGCTATTGCTGAGCGTGTCGTTGGCGCTGGCGGCGCTGCCCGCTCTGGCGCAAGACCGCGCCGAGCTATGGCGTCGCTGCGATCTCACCGAGCGCGTCGAGCGGGCGCAGTGGATCGCAAGCTGCACGGTATTGATCGAACTCGGTGGTGAGACTGAGCAACGCCTTGCCATCCTCTACTACTACCGTGGCTACGCACACGATTGGAGCGGTGACCACGACAAGGCAATCGCCGACTACAGCGAGGCGTTGCGACTCAATCCGTGGTTCGCCGACGCCCTGCGCCAGCGTGGTCAGGAGTATCTCCGGAAGAGGGACTACGACCGGGCACTGGTGGACTTCGATGCATTGGTGCGGCTGGACCCCTCGAATGCGAAAGCCTTCGTACTTCGAGGTGTGACGTACATGGAAATGAGGCGATACGAGGCGGCTATCCGGGAATTTGACGAGGCGACCAGGCTGGATCCGTCAGACTGGGGCGTATTCCAGGAGCGCGCCAAAGCTTTCGAGGAACTGGGGCAGCATGAAAATGCCCGGCGGGATCTTGACCACGCCATCAGCATCAGCCCGACCTGGCAGACCTATGCCTGCATGCACGCCAAGGACATCGAGGAGGCGTTGCCATACTGCAACAAGGCACTGAGCCTGAATCCGAATTTTCACCTCGCGCTCAAGGTCCGCGGAGGCTGGTATCTCGATGCCGGCAAGCTGGAGGCCGCGATCGCCGATTTTGATCGGACCCTGCGCATCGCGCCAAAGGAGATCCACGTGCATGGCGATCGCGGGATCGCGCTGCTGAGGGCTGGTCGATTTGACGCGGCGATTGCGGATTTCGACGTGGTGCTCCGCCATGGCGATTCCAGTAGCCATCGCCGGAGCGTCGCGCTCTATGGCCGCGGAGTCGCGCGGCAGCGTCAGGGCGATGTCACCGGCGGCGCGGATGACATCAAGGTGGCCAAAGCGATCGAGGCAGATATCGCCGAGATCATGGCGCGCAACGGTGTGACGCCGTAACCATGCTACACTCCATCGCCCGCGATGGAGGCGATCATGCCCAGGTCCCGATGGTTCGCGCCGCTGCTGGCGGTGTTGCTGATGAGCGCGGAGGCGGCGATGGCGACGCAGAAGGATCCGGCGCTCGATGGGCTGTTCCAGCGCCTGACCACGATCGACGATCCGGTCGCGGCGGCGGCGTTGCAGCAGACGATCTGGGAGACCTGGATCAAGGCCGACACCGCCGAGCTCGATGCGCTGATGCGCCAGGGCATGGTGCAGATGGCGCGTCAGCGTCTCGACGACGCGGTCGAGACCTTCAGTCAGCTCATCGACAAGGCGCCGGACTTCGCCGAGGCCTGGAACAAACGCGCCACGGTGCATTTCCTGCGCGGCGACATGGCCGCCTCGGTGGCCGACATCCAGCGCACGGTGGCGCTCGAGCCCCGGCATTTCGGCGCGTGGTCGGGGCTGGGCATGATCATGGCCGAGCTGGGACGGCCGGCCGAAGCGGCGAAGGCCTACGAGGAGGCGCTCAAGCACAACCCGCATATCGAAGGCTTGCGCGAGCACATCGAGAAGCTCCGCGCCGCTTCGGGCGAGCGCAAGACCTGAGCGGCGAGCAAGAAGATTGAGCCACTCTGTCATCCCGAGCGCAGCGAGGGATCCAGGAAAGATGCCTAGATTCCTCGCTGCGCTCGGAATGACAGATGCGTTCGATCAACCGCTCGATGCACTAGTCTTCATGGGAGCGCCGGCGTCCCGCCGGCCTTTTCCCTGAGCCGGCGAGACGCCGGCGGTCCCATATGAGAGGATGCGTGCCATCAGCATCCCCGGGTTCCGGAGTCCCCATGCCCACGCTTTACATCGGCGGCCGCCTGTTCGACGGCGAGCGCTCTCTCGACAATCACGGCCTGCTGGAAGAGGGCGGGCGCATCAAGCGCGTCGCGCCGGCGGGCGAGTTCGCCGGCTATAGCGGGCCGCGTGTCGATACGTCGGGCGGCACCGTGCTGCCGGGCCTGATCGACTGCCACATCCATTCGCTGCTGGGCGCCGAGGGCAATCCGGGGCTGGTGCAGGATCGGCTCACCCCGGCGCAGCTCGCGGTGCGCGGCATGGAGTTCATGCGCGCCACACTGGAAGGCGGCGTCACCGCCGTGCGCGAATGCGGCGGCAAGGACTATATCGAGTTCGCGCTGCGCGACGCCTACAACGCCGGCCGCTTTCTCGGCCCGACCATGCGCTGCGCCGGCCGCCTGATCTGCATGACCGGCGGCCACGGCAATCGCACGGGACGCGTCGCCGACGGCGTCGACGACGTGGTCCGCGCCGTGCGCGAGCAGGTCCATGCCGGCTCCGACCTGGTGAAGATCATGGCCACCGGCGGCGTCATGACACCGGGCGTCAATCCCGAGGACGCGCACTACACAGCCGAGGAGATGCGCGCCGGCATCGCCGAGGCGCAGCGCTTCCACAAGACCACCGCGAGCCACGCCCAGGGTACCGAGGGTATCCTCAACGCCGTGCGCGGCGGCGTGACCTCGATCGAGCACGGCATCTTCATGACCGACGAGGCGATCGGCGAGATGCGCACGCGCGGCACCTGGCTGGTGCCGACCTTGGCGGCGCTGGTGCATATCCTGCGCGGCGCCGATGCCGGCGACGCCAGCATCCCGCCTTACGTGATCGAGAAGTCGCGCCGCATGGCCGAGCGCCATGTCCAGTCGATCAAGATGTACTACGAGGCCGGCTGCAAGATCGCCATGGGCACCGACGCCGGCACGCCCTACAACCGCCACGGCGACAACGCGCTCGAGCTCGAGTTCATGTGCGACATCGGCATCAGCGCGCGCGACTCGCTCTTCTTCTCGACCGCCAGTGCCGCCGATCTGATGCGCCTCGCCGATCACGGTCGCCTGAAGGACGGCAACATCGCCGACCTCGTGGTGACCAACGGCGATCCGCTCACCGATATCCGCATGGCCGCGCGCAAGGAGAATCACCTGATGGTGATCAAGCGCGGCCAGATCGCCCGCGACAACCGCGCCGCCTTCGACAACGCGCTGCGCGTCGCGGCGCAGTAGCGGTTTTTCCTTCTCCCCGCGCAGGCGGGGAGAAGGTGCCCGAAGGGCGGATGAGGGGCTTCGCGGAGTCTCGACAACGACGATATTCGTTGTGGCGCGAGGAAGCCCCTCATCCGCCTCGCTGGCGCTCGGCACCTTCTCCCCGCCTGCGCGGGGAGAAGGGAAGCGCGCACTATCCGCGTCGTAGCGGCGAGCAAGAGGCCTGTGCCATCGGCTTCGGATGCTCGCATAACGCGCGCGTAGCGGCGGAAATCGAGTCTCGGCGCGGCGAGGCGTATCCTGGCCGGCATGACCGATCCAATCACCCCTCCCTCACCCCGCCCCCTATCGGCGCGTCACGAGCGCTTCGTCCTGGAGTACCTCAAGGACGGCAACGCCACCCGCGCCTATATCCGCGCCGGCTTCTCAGCCCGCGGTGCCCAGCCCAGCGCCTCGCGGCTGCTGCGCCAGCCGCATATCGAGGCCGCCATCGCCGCCGGCCGACAGCGTGTCGCCCAGGCGC
>CAYTFW010000057.1:0-33035 GCA_964437145.1 uncultured Rhizobiaceae bacterium | reverse complement strand
GAATCCGGGTCATGCCACAGGCCGAGCGCAGATGCTCGACCAGATGACCACCGATAAATCCGCCAGCGCCGGTCACCAGGACAATGTCGTCGTCGCGCATCACAAACACCCGTAAATTCATGCATTAAATTGGTAGTGATTATATAAATTTTCCAGAGCTTTGCGAGAAGTTTATGAGGTGTTGCTTAATTTTGACAAAGACGTGAACTCACATATCTAGTAGGCTATTGGGCGCCGAAGCACAGTATTTAGTCTTGCCATGCCCTGCGTTCATTGCAGGTGACTGGCTTTCGTGAGGATCGCCTCGAACCGGTCGCCAATTCTATGGATATCGAAGGTAGCTTCGGCATAGCGCCGGGCATTGCAACCCATAGTGGTTCGGACCGCCGGGTCGTCATGCAGGCGTGACGCGGCGCCGGCGAAGCCCTCGGCATCGTCAGGCGCGACCACGAGGCCGGCGTCCTGGCCGGCGATGGTGCGCGCGGCGAGGTTCTCGGACGGCATCGCCGCCAGCAGCGGGCGGCCGGCGCAGAGATAGGTCAGGACCTTGGATGGCACCGAGTAGACGCCGGCCTCGGGCTCGAGGATCGCCATCAGCACGTCGGCGGACGCCAGCATGTCGGGCATGCGCGAGAACGGCTGGAACGGCAGCAGCAGCAGATTGTCGAGCCGTTCCGCCTGCTTGCGCTCGGTCAGCCAGCTCGCGCCCAGCCCTTCGGAGACCACCACGACGCGCACATGGGGATCGTCGCGATAACGCTCGGCGATGCCCAACAGCAGGCCGGGATTGTGCTTCAGCCCCAGGGTCCCCGAGTACATGAAGACGAGCTTGTCGTTCAGGCCATGCTGACGCGCGAAGTCGTTGTCGCGCGCGCGTGGCGGCAGCTCCTCCAGTGGCGCCCAGTTCTCGACGGTCGAGACGCGCCGCTCGTCAACGCGCCAGTCGCGCAGCAGAGGGCGGAAATCGTCGGTAATGGCGACGACCTGGTCGCTGCGGCGCAGCAGACCGGCTTCGAGGCGCCGGTAGTGCCAGACCACGGGCGCGCCCAACGGGCCGAGCTTGGGCGCGACCAGCCGCGCGATCGCTTCGGCGTAGATGTCCTGCACCCAGAAGACGAAGCCGCGGCGGTTGGCGCGGCACCAGCGCTGCGGCGCCAGCAGCGAATCGGGCGGTGTGTTGCTGAGCAGGGCGACGTCGGGCTGGAAGGCGCCGAGCTCGCGCTCGAGCAGCCGGCCATAGGCGCGTTCCTGACGAAAGCGGGTGAAGTAATCGTACTTCGCCATCGGCCGGCCGGGATCGATGGCGGCGACCTCGAATGTCGTGGGGTCGCCGGGCAACTGCGTGAGCGAGCCACGTGGCGTCTGGAAGCGGGCGTTGAAGAGATGGCGCACGACATGGCCGCGCCGCGCCAGCTCGCGCGCGAGCTGGACCTGGAAGGGATGGCCGGAATTGTCGTGCAGCAGGATGCGCATGCGTGAAACCTAGCCGTCATTCCGAGCGAAGCGAGGAATCTCCCCGCGACCACTCCGCAGCCCTGCGAGGTGATCGCATTTGGCGGGTTTGACTTGGTTTTACCTTCCCCCGGAGGGGGAAGGTGCCCGAAGGGCGGATGGGGGATGTCGAAGACGGACACCGCGAGTGTTGAAACATCCCCCATCCGTCGCGCTTCGCGCGCCACCTTCCCCCTCCGGGGGAAGGTAAACAAGATTCCATATGCGACAGTCCTACTCGTCCCCGGGAGATTCCTCGCTTCGCTCGGAATGACGAGGTGGTCGTTTCAATACGCGTTCTTGCCGCGCAGCACCGTGACGATGGTCATCAGCACGATCTTGATGTCGAGCAGCAACGACCAGTTCTCGATGTAGTAGAGGTCGTGATCGACGCGCCGGCGGATCTTCTCGATCGTGTCGGTCTCGCCGCGCCAGCCATTGACCTGGGCCCAGCCGGTCAGGCCGGGCTTGACGCGATGGCGCGCGGCGTACTCGGCGACGGCCTCCTCGAACAGCACGTTTTCGGCCTTGGTGTCGATCGGGTGCGGGCGCGGGCCGACCATCGACATGCTGCCGCCCAGCACGTTGAAAAGCTGCGGCAGCTCGTCGATCGAGGTGCGGCGGATGAAACGGCCGACGCGCGTGATGCGCGGGTCGTCGCGGCCGACCTGGACCGGCGCGATGTCGCGGCAATCGTCGGCGTACATCGAGCGGAACTTCCAGACCTGGATGCGCTGATTGTTGAAGCCGTAGCGCGTCTGGCGGAACAGGATCGGCCCGCGGCTGTCGAGCCTGATGGCGATCGCGGTCGCCAGCATGACCGGCGAGAAGGCCAGCAGCAGCAGCAACGCCAGACCGATGTCCTCGATGCGCTTGAGCAGCAGCTTGTCTTCCGACAGCGGCTTGTCGAAGACGTTGAGCACCGGCACGTTGCCGAGCTCGCTGTAGGAGCAGTGCGCCAGCCGGAAGCCGATCATGTCGGGCGCCAATCGGATGTCGATCGGCAGCTCCCACAGCCTCTTGAGGATGCCCATGACGCGCAGCTCGGCCGCCCAGGGCAGCGCCACGACGATCTGATCGACATGGTGCCCACGGGCGTACTCGATCAGGTCGTCGACCGTGCCGCGCACCGGCACGCCCTCGATCGGCTCCATCTCGCGCTGGGCGCGGTCGTCGAAGACGCCGACGATGCGGTAGTCGGTGTCCCCGGCCTCGAGCAGATGCTGGATCAGCCGGCGGCCATGCGGGCCGGCGCCGACCACGGCGATGTCGCGGGTCAGCCTGCCGGACTCCATCCAGCGGGCGATCACGCCGGCGGCGACGAAACGCACGGCGATGAAGCCACCCAGGGTCCAGACATACCAGAGGATGGCCCAGCCACGCGGAAAGTTGGCCGAAACCTTGGTGACGAACGCCGTGGCGATCAGCAAGGCGAGCACGCCGGTCCAGGCCACCGTGACCCGGCCGATCTGGCGCGGCACGCTGGACAGGCCGCGGATCGAGTAGAGGTTCAGCGCGTGGAAGACGTTGGCCACCAGCAGCGAGCTGGCCGCCATGGCGAGGAAGTACTGATCGGCGAACAGGTTGAAATGCTGCGGCAGCCAGGCCGCGATCGCGACCCAGCCGACCAAAGCCGGCGCGAGGATGTCGGCGATCCGGGTGAGCCACAGAAGCTTGGTCTCGGAATATGCCCTGGACTTGTCCATATCATCCCCGCCGTACGGGAGGCCTCTTAATGACTGACCGACACCGTCAACCGGCACCGACTATGAAGACCGCGATATGTATCCTGTATTGTGAAATGGTCCAGGCGCGCGGTCCAACAATCACCATCCACAGCGACCGTTACCGGCCATCATGAACATCCTGCAGTATACCTTTAAATATCTGTCTTTTTCAAGCAGAATCAACATAATACCGGCGATGGTGGAATTCAGATGGGACTGAGGAACGGGCTCCGGCTGCTCTATCGGGCGGTCGACCGGTTCGGCCTGGGCGCAGGGCTGAAAGCGTGGTGGGCGTTGGCCGTCCCGGGCGCGGGCTTGCGCGCTGTGCGCGTCCCCGGCTTCGATCACCCGATCTGGTTGCGCGCCGGTACCACCGACATCGCCAGTTTCGAGCAGGTCTTCCTGCGTGGCGAGCTCGATCAGCGCCGATTTCCTCAATTTCGCGCGCTGCGAGCCTATGCGCGGGCGGCGCCGCAGCCCTGCGCCGTGGTCGATGGCGGCGCCTATATCGGCCTGTCGAGCCTGTGGCTGGCGCGCGACTATCCCGAGGCGACGATCTTCGCCGTCGAGCCGGATCCCGCCAATTTCGCGATGATCCAGCGCAACACAGCGGCCTGGCCCAATATCGTGCCGATTCAGGCAGGGCTGTGGGACCATGCCACCACGCTGTCCCTGCGCCGCGAGGGCTTCGAGCCCTGGGGGGTGCGGGTCGGCGAGGCGCGTGGCGTGGTGGGCGGCGAGGGCCTTGCGGTGCCGACCGTCACCATCAACCAGCTGATGGCACAGGCCGGCGCCAGCGAGCTGCTGGCGGTGAAGCTCATCATCGAGGGGGCCGAGAAGGCGGTGTTCCGCAGCGGCTTGGAGTGGCTCGACAAGACCCACCACGTGATCTTCATGCCCAGCGACTGGGCGACGCCGGGCGATGGGGCGGGCAAGGTGGCCTTCGCGGCGCTGGCCGCGCGCCCGTTCGACTGGATCGTCGATGGCCAGTGTGTCTACTGCTACAGGATGGCCGGAAAATCGCTGGCCTGACGGCGCGATTTGAATTATAGCATGATCTAAGAAATTTGACGAAAGTGGCGTTATTTCAGTAATTTGCGACGATCTATTAAATTGACCATGCTGGACCAGATCACGCCGGTGATCCTGACCTGGAACGAGGCGCCGAACATCGGGCGCAACCTCGATCGGCTGGGCTGGGCGCGCGAGATCGTCGTCGTCGACAGCGGCAGCGACGACGAGACGGCGGCGATCGCGGCGCGCTACCCCAATGTCCGCTGGCTCACCCGGCCGTTCGACAGCCACGAACGGCAATGGACCTATGCGGTGCAGGAGACCGGCATCGCCACGCCCTGGGTGCTGCGGCTCGACGCCGACTATATCGTGCCCCAGGCCACCATCGAGGAGATCGCCGCGCTCCGCCCAAGCGACGATGTCGGTGGCTACCGCACGGCCTTCGACTATTGCGTCGATGGCCGCAAGCTGCGCGGCTCGCTCTACCCGCCGCTGCCCACTGTGTTCCGCCGTGACCGCGTGCGGTTCGTGCAGGACGGTCACACCGAGAAGGCGCATGTCTCCGGCACGGTGCCGATCCTGCGCGGGCGCATCGACCATGACGATCGCAAGAGTCTCGAGCGCTGGCTGCTCTCTCAGTACCGCTACCAGCGGCGCGAGGTCGACAAGCTGACCACGACGCCGTGGGGCCAGCTGTCCTGGGGCGATCGGCTACGGCTGACCCGCGTGCTGGGGCCGCCGTTCGTGTTCCTCTATTGCCTGCTGGTGCGCGGCCTGCTGCTCGACGGCAAAGCCGGACTCTTTTACGCCTGCCAGCGCGCCACCGCCGACCTGATCCTCTCGATGCTCCTGCTGCAGCGCGACCTCAAGAAATGACCTACATCCTGGGCCTCAACGCCTTCCACGCCGACTCGGCCGCCTGCCTGGTGAAGGACGGCGCGTTGGTCGCCGCCGCCGAGGAAGAAAGATTCCGCAGAGCGAAACACTGGGGCGGCTTCCCCAGCGAGGCCATCAGATATTGTCTGAAAGAAGCAGACATCACCCTCGACCAGGTCGGCCACGTCGCGATCAACCGCGACAGCCGCGCGAGCTTCTGGCGCAAGGTCGGCTACGTTGTCACCAAGCGCCCCAGCCTCGATCTGATCATGAGCCGGGTGCGCAACCGCCGGCAGTGGGACGACGTCGCCGAGCAGCTCGCCGCGCATGTGCCCGAGGCGAGGTTCAGCGGCGCGGTGCATGCCGTCGAGCATCACCTCTGCCATCTCGCCTCGACCTTCTACGTCTCGCCCTTCGAGCGCGCGGTGGCGGTGTCGGTCGACGGTTTCGGCGACTTCGCCAGCGCCGCCTGGGGCATGGGCGAGGGCGACCGGCTGCGGATCGATGGCCGCGTGCACTTCCCCAACTCGCTGGGCATCTTCTACGAGGGCATCACCCAGTTCATCGGCTTCCCGAACTACGGCGACGAGTACAAGGTCATGGGCCTCGCGCCCTACGGCGAGCCCAAGTACCTGGAGCAGATGCGCCAGCTGGTGAAGCTCAAGGACGACGGCTCCTTCGAGCTCGACCTGCGCTACTACACGCACGCCAAGGAAGGCTCGAAATACGAGGTGCGCGACGGCACGCCCTCGGGCGGGCGCATCTGGTCCCAGGCCATGGTCGAGCTGCTGGGTCCGGCGCGCGGCAAGGACGAGCCGCTGGAGCAGCGCCACAAGGACCTCGCCCGCTCGGCCCAGGCGATGTACGAGGAGGCGTTCTTCAACCTGCTGGGCGCGCTGCACAAGCGCTACCGGTGCGACGCCGTCGTGCTGTCGGGCGGCTGCGCCTACAACTCCGTCGCCAACGGCAAGGTCTACGAGCGCTCGCCGTTCAAGCGCTGCTACATCCAGTCGGCCGGCGGCGACGCCGGCGGCGCGATCGGCGCGGCCTTCCAGGTCTGGCACGGCCTGCCCGAGAGCAGCGGTGCCAAGCGTCACTTCGTGATGGACCACGCCTATTGGGGGCCGTCGGCGAAGCCCGAGGAGATCGCCGCCGCTGTGGCCGCGCGGCAATCCGAGTTCGACGCCGCGCACTGCGCGATCGAGATCATCGCCGACGAGGCCGAACTCTGCCGCCGCACCGCGACGGCGATCGGCGAGGGCAAGGTGATCGGCTGGTTCCAGGGCCGCATGGAGTGGGGCCCGCGCGCGCTGGGCAACCGCTCGATCCTCGGCGACCCGCGCCGCGCCGACATGAAGGACATCCTCAACCTCAAGATCAAGCGCCGCGAATCGTTCCGCCCCTTCGCGCCCTCGATCCTGCGCGAGGCGGTGAAGGACTGGTTCGAGACCGATGACGACGTGCCCTTCATGATGCAGGTCTTCCGCATCAAGCCGGAACAGCGGCCGAAGATTCCGGCGGTCACCCATGTCGACGGCTCGGGCCGGCTGCAGACCGTCGACGCCCACACCAACCCGCGCTACCACCGCCTGATCTCGACCGTGCGCGACCAGACCGGCGTGCCGATCGTGCTCAACACCAGCTTCAACGAGAACGAGCCGGTGGTGTGCAAGCCGGAGGAGGCGATCGATTGCTTCCTGCGCACCAAGATGGACGTGCTGGTGCTCGGCGACACCTTTATCGAGCGCAAGGGCTGATACGTGCCATAGTGCGGCCCGATGAAGACCATCGACTATTACTACTCGACCCGCTCGATCTACGCGTATTTCGGCGCGCAACGGATCGTCGATCTGGCGCGCCGCTTCGGCCGCCGGCTGATCCATCGCCCGGTCGATCTGTCGCGCGTCGTGCCGGCGGCCGGCAGCCTGCCGTTCGACAAGCGATCGACCGCGCACAAGGCCTACCAGTTCGGCCGCGAGATCGAACGCTGGAGCGAGTATCTCGGCATCCCCGCGCTGGTCGATCCCGTGCATCATTTCGGTGACCGCACGCTGTCGGCCGGCGTTATCCTCGCCGCGCAAGCTGCGGGCGCCGATGTCGATCGCCTGCATGTCGACATGCTCACCGCGCTGTGGCGCGACGATCGCGACCTCTCCAGCGCCGAGGTGATGGAGCGCCTGATACGCGGCGTCGGCGCCGACGCCAAGGCGATCCTCGACGCCGCGCGCTCAGCCGATATCCAGAGCGCGTTCGGCCAATGTAGCGAGCTGGCGATCGCCAACGGCGTGCCGGGCTCGCCGACCTACATCGTCGACGGCGACCTCTTCTACGGTCAGGACCGCCTGATGATGGTAGAGCGCGCGCTGGAACGGCCATTCGCGCCGCCAGGTCCAATGCCGAAGTGGTAACGCAATCTAGAGTGAGAGACGCATGAACGCCCAAGCGGCGCCGGATTGGCGCGACGACATCTTCGCCGTCCTGCAGGCGCATGAGATCCGGCAGGTCTACCACGTGCCCGACGCCGGCCACTCCCGACTGATCGAGTCCTGCCAGCGCTCCAACGCCATGCGAACGCTGGCGCTGACGACGGAGGAAGAGGGCGTGGCGCTGGCCGCCGGCGCCTGGCTGGGCGGTCAGCGCTCGGTGCTGCTGATGCAAAGCTCCGGCGTCGGCAACACCATCAACCTGATGGGCCTGACCAAGACCCTGCGCTTTCCGCTGCTGACCTTGATCACCATGCGTGGCGACTACGGCGAGTTCAATTCCTGGCAGTACCCGATGGGCCAGGGCACGCCCAAGGTACTCGAGGCGATGGGCGTGCTGCTCTACTCGGTCGACAAGGCCGAAGAGGTGAAGGCCACGGTCGACGCCGCCGCGCGCACCGCCTTCAACGGCGGGCAGGCCGTGGCGGTGCTGCTGCGCCAAAAGCTGATCGGCATCAAGAATTTCGGGAAGAAGTGAGATGAGCAACGCCACGCTGCGCCGCCGCCCGCTGGTCAAGAAGATCCTCGAAGGTGCGACCGACGATCTGCTGGTGATCGCGGGCCTGGGCTCGTCGAACTGGGATGTCACCGAGGCCGGCGATCGGCCGCTCAACATGCCGCTCTGGGGCGCGATGGGCGCCACGGTGGGGATGGGGCTCGGGCTCGCCATCGCGCAGCCGACCAAGCGCGTGCTGGTGATCACCGGCGACGGCGACATGCTGATGGGCATGGGCTCGCTGGCCACCGTCGCCACGCAGCAGCCGCACAACCTCGCGATCTGCGTGCTCGACAACGAGAAGTTCGGTGAGACCGGCAATCAGGCGACGCACACCAGCGCACGCAACAACGGGCCAACCGATTCCGGTGCCGGCGCCGACCTCAGCGTCATCGCGCGCGGCTGCGGCATCGCCGACAGCGCCACGGTGCGCGACGAGGCCGAGGTGACGCAGCTCGTCGCCGACCTCAGGCGCAAGAACGGCCCGGTGTTCCGCGTCGTCAAGGTGATGGTCGAGAAGCTGGAGTTCGTGATGCCGCCGCAGGACGGCGCGCATCTGAAGGACCGCTTCCGCCAGGCGCTGCTCGGCGAGACCTGATGCGTCAGCGCACGACGTAGAACCGGTAGCCGCTCCTTGCGGCGACGGGACGCTCCTCGAGCCAGGCGGGCGGGCGGCCGTCGCGCAGCGCCGCGCCCAGCGTGCCCGCGATGTGGTCTTGGCGCGTGCACACCAGCACGGCCGCGGCGCGCGTCTTGGCGAAGGCGGCGGGCGGTGCGGGCCCGGCGAAATCGCGCGTCTCGTAGGCGTCGAGCGAGTCGAGGATCTGCCGCTCGGCGCGGTGATAGGGGCCGGCCACGGTCAGCGCATTGGTGAAGTAGACCAGCTCCGGCGAATCCATGTAGGGCGACAGCACCACGCGGCCGGCGAACGGCGCGAGCGCCGCGGCCGCGCTGCCCGGATCGCAGTCCTTGCCGCCCACGGCGCTGGTCTTGCTCTCGCCGAAGATCGCGAGACCGGCCATCGGCACGAAGGCCAGCACCAGCGTCGCCAGCGTCAGCACCAGAAAGCGGCGGAGCGCCGGCGCCGAAGCCGTCGCCCGAGCCAGCATGATCGCCATGGCGATCGCGGCGGCCTGCTGCGGATAGAACGTCAGCCGGATGTGGCGACAGCCGAGATAGAGCACGAAGAGCGCGCCGACCACGACCAGCACGTCGAGCGGCGTGCGTCGTTTCGCCAGCAGCAGGGCGCAGGCGATCGGCAGCACGAAGAGCGGCACGGCGAGGAAGAACGCGAACAGTCCGGGGTCGACGAAGGGCGAGAACAACTCGCCATTGAAGGCCCAGATGCGCCGCCAAGCCTCCTCGGAGTACTCGGCGCTACCTTGGAAAAACTGCGGATACAGCGCCGCCCACGGGCCGATCGCGCACAGCGCGACGACGGCGCCGATGATCGCCGTCGGCCACGGCGCGGTGCCCACCGGCGACAGGCGCGCGCCGATCAACGCCACCGCGGTCATCAGCAGGGCTTGCTCGACGATCGGTCGCGACAGGCGGTCGTACACCACGGCTAAGCGGCCGGCGTCGGGTGGATCGAGGATCAACGCGACGAGCGCCGTGGCGAGATAGGAGGCGGCATAGAGCGTGGCGCGCCGACCGACACGGCCATCGCGTGCGGTGTCGCCGAGGATCGCGACCGCCCAGCCGAGCACGGCGAAGGGCATCATCTCCGGGCTCGTCCAGCCGCCCAGCCCGGCCAGCACGCCGGCCCACGCTGCGCGACGTGGGCCGAGCTCGCGCGCTTGCCAGGCCAGGCTCAGCGTCGCCGTGGCGATGGCCAGGATCAGCAAGTGATGGTCGGTACGACCGAAGGCGCCGTAAGCGAAGACGCCCGTGCTCAGCCCCGAGAGCAGGCCGGCGCAGGAGGCGGGCCATGGCGACAGGCCGGCTATCCGCGCCGCGCCCATCGCCGTCCACGCCGCCAACGCGCAGGTCAGCGGACCGACGGCGGCGGCGCCGATGCGCAGCGCCTGATCGAAGCCCAGGAACGGCCATAGCGGCAGGGTCAGCGCCAGGATCATGACGTCGAGCAGGTGCGACCAGTGCAACGGCACGACCGCGCCGCTGTTGTCGCGCGGCACGTGGCCGAGGATTTGGCCAGCCTCGATCGAGGCGATGATGCGGTTGATGCGGGAGAAGGAATCGGGGCTGGGCAGCGAGCCCTGGGTGATCACGACGTCCCAGCCGAAGTAGAGGGACCACGACACCGTGACGGCGAGCACGAACGACGTGGCGGCCCATCCGCTATTGACGGTACGCGACACGGCGCGGGTTCTTCCTCGGTCTGCTCGGCCAACGACGGGCATGCATCATGCCCGATGTCTCACGACGGTTGCGAGTGGTTTGCGCCCTACTAGGGTGGAATCCGACCAGCTTGGATTCTCTGTCATTCCGAGCGCAGCGAGGAATCTTTCCGTTGCCGAAAGATTCCTCGCTGCGCTCGGAATGACAGATCGATTCGGCTTGCACGGATCACGCTCTCCACGATCGCCCGCTCGGAGCGCCGAAAATGCGCGTCAATCGAACGGGTCGGCTGGCAACACGTGATCGTCTTCGACGTGCGACTCCACGCTGCCAGGTCGGAGCGATCGCGCGGCGTGGTGGATGCGGCAAGTTGTGCGCCGCCGGCGATTTCACTGGTTGATGGCCTCGCTGAAGTCTATCTTAACGGCGTTCATGTAGACGCTTGGAGGGCCGATGGTTGCGGTCACAATCAACGGCGAGCGGCGCGACATCGAGGTCGAGTCGGACAAGCCCTTGCTGTGGGTGCTGCGCGAGGACCTCGCGCTGGTCGGCACCAAGTTTGGCTGTGGCGTCGCCGCCTGCGGCGCCTGCACGGTACATGTCGACGGCCAGGCGATGCGCTCGTGTTCGGTGCCGCTCGAACAGGTCGCCGGGCGCGAGGTCGTGACCATCGAAGGCCTGGGTGGCGAGCGGCTGCACGCGGTGCAGGCGGCGTGGATCGAGCTGCAGGTGCCGCAATGCGGCTACTGCCAGCCCGGCTTCATGATGGCGACCGCGGCGTTGCTCAAGGAGAAGCCGAAACCGACCGACGCCGAGATCGACGCGGCGCTCACCAACATCTGCCGCTGCGGCACCTACCAGAGCATCCGCAAGGCGGTGCATCGCGCGGCGGCGCTGATGGAGGCGCGGCGATGAAACTCACGCGGCGCAAGCTGATCATCGGCGGCACGCTGGGTACCGGCGCGCTGATCGTGGGCTGGTGGTTCGCGCACGAGCGCGACCGGCTGGGCGGACGCGATGCGTTCAAGGCGCGCGACGGCGAGGTGTCGCTGAATGGCTGGGTGAAGGTGTCGAAGAGCGGCACCATCATCGTCGCAGCACCACGCGCCGAGATGGGGCAGGGTATCCACACCGCGCTCGCCGTGCTGGTCGCCGAGGAGATGGATGCGAAGTGGGAGGACGTGCGCGTCGAGGACGCCGCCGACCTCGGCATCTATCGCAACGTCGAGATGCTGCTCGAGGGTGGACGCGCGCAGGATCCCGGGCTGATGCGCGATATCGCGCTGTGGGCCGGCTCGCGCGTCGCCGGAATCCTGGGCGTCTCGGCCACCGGCGGCAGCACCGCGACACGCGACGCCTGGGAGCCGATGCGGCTCGCCGGTGCCTCGGCGCGCGAGTTGCTGCTGCGCGCGGCGGCGCAGAAAGCCGGCGTGAAGCAGGCCGATCTGGTGATCGCCGACTCGCGCGTGCGCACGCGCGACGGCAAGCAAGTCGCGACCTTCGGCGAGCTTGTCGACGCCATCGGCAAGCTTCAGCCGCTCGGCGATGTGCCGGTCAAGAAGCCGGCGGATTTCAAGCTCATCGGCAAGGAGCTGCCGCGCCTCGACATCGCCGCCAAGGTCACCGGCACCGCGACCTTCGGCGTCGACGTGCGCCTGCCCGACATGCTCTACGCCGCCGTCGCCAACAGCCCGGTGTTCGGTGGCAAGCCCAAGGGCTTCACGATACCAGCCGGCGGCCTGCCGAAGGGCGTGACGAAAGTCGTCGAGCTGCCTACCGCGATCGCCGTCGTCGGTGAGAGTTGGTGGAAGGCGCAGCGCTATCTGAACGAGCAGCTGAAGATCGCCTGGGATGACGGACCCAACGTTAAGCTCGACAGCGCGACGCTGATGCGAGACTACGAGGCGCAATCGCGCGCCGTTGGCGACGCCACCAAGACGCGCAGCTTCCAGACCACGCCGACACCGCAGCGGCCGATGGAGCGCGGCATCGAGGCGACCTATCGCGCGCCGTATCTGGCGCACGCCACGATGGAGCCGATGAACTGCACGGCGCTCTTCGCCGATGGCCGTCTGCGGCTGTGGATGCCGAACCAGTCGCCGTCTTTGATGCGCTACGTCGCGGCCAAGTCGGCCGAGATCGATCAGGCGCAGGTGACGATCCACACGACCTATCTCGGCGGCGGCTTCGGCCGGCGCGCCGAGCCCGATCTCGTGCGCCAGGCGGTGGCGATCGCCAAGGCGGTGCCGGGCAAGCCGGTGCAGGTGATGTGGTCGCGCGAAGAGGACATGCGCCACGATTTCTATCGGCCGATGGCGGTGGCGCGCATGCAGGCGCGCGCCTCGAAGGAAGCGCCATGGGAGTGGCGCTGCCGGCTGGTGGGCCAGTCGGCCACCGGCCAGTTCATCGACCGCGTGCTGCGCCTGGGCGAGCAAGGCGATCCCGATGGCAACAGCGTCGAGCGGCCGCCCTACGGCTTCCCGTCCTACCGTCTCGAAGCGGTGGTGCCCAAGGGACCGGTGCCGGTGGGTTTCTGGCGCTCGGTCGGCCATTCGCACACCGCCTTCTTCGACGAGTGCTTCCTGGACGAGGTGGCGCTGGCGATGAACAAGGATCCGCTCGCGCTGCGCCGCGAGCTGCTCAAGGATCAGCCGCGCCACCTGGCCGTGCTCGACGCGGCGGCCAAGGCGGCGGGGTGGGGTACGCCGCCGCCGTCGGGCATCGGCCGCGGCATCGCGCTGCGCCAATCCTTCGGCTCGATCGTGGCGCAGGTCGCCGAGGTCGCGGTCGAGGGCAACGCGATCCGCGTGAAGCGCGTGGTCTGCGCCGTCGATTGCGGTCGCGTGGTCAATCCGGCCATCGTGCGCGCGCAGATGGAAAGCGGCATCGTCTACGGCCTGTCGGCGGCGCTGCACGGCGAGATCACGATCAAGAACGGCCAGGTCGAGCAGAGCAACTTCCCCGACTACGACGTCGTGCGGTTGGCCGACATGCCGGTGATCGAGACCGTGATCGTCGGCTCGCCCGACTCGGAGATGGGCGGCGTCGGCGAGCCCGGCACGCCACCGATCGCGCCCGCTGTCGGCAACGCGATCTTCGCGCTCACCGGCAAGCGCCTGCGCAGCCTGCCGTTCAAGTTGGCGTAGCGAGGATCGTTCGGACGTAGCCGCTGTCATTCCGAGCGCAGCGAGGAATCCAGGCGGCCTTCCTGGATTCCTCGCTACGCTCGGAATGACAGAGTGACTCTGCCCGCGCAGCGGATGTCAGATCACGCCGTCCTTCGCCATCGCATCGATCTCGCGGGCGTTGAATCCCAACTCGTCCAGCACCGCGCGCGAGTCGCCGCCGAGTGGTGGCGCGGGACGGGTGGCCGCCGGGATGGTGCCGTCGACGCGGAAGCCGGCGCCCAGCGCCTCGACCGGTCGGTCGTAGCCGGGCTGGTCGGTGATCGTGCGGTGGATGCCGGGCATCGAGCGATAGGGTCCGGCGAGGAACTCGTGGATCGTGCGGATCTTGCCGCAGGCGATACCGGCGTCGTTGAACGCCGCCTCCCAGTGCTCCGCGTCGCGCGCCTTCAAGGCCGCCGCGAACTCGCGCTCGGCGCCGTCAGGGTCGGCGACGTGGAAGAAGCCACCCTTGCGCACGGGCGCAAAACGCTGATCGGTCTTGAGCTCGGGGCGGCCGATGACGTCGAGCGCCTTGTGGCCCTGCTCGAGCGTGTTGGCGGCGACCGAGATCGAGCCGTCGGCGGTCTCGAACACGCCGGAGGTGGGGCTGGAGGTCAGCGCGCGGTTGCCCACGCGTTCGTGCGGCAGGCCGCCGACCAACCAGGCGGAGCTGTTGCCGATCATCAGCATCAGCGCCGAATCGCCCATGCCGATATCGATGCGGCTGCCCGTGCCGGTGCGTTGCCGTTCCAGCAACGCGGCGAGGATCGCGCAGGCGCCGTTCATGCCGGTGGCGATGTCGATCGCCGGAAAGCCGATCTTCATCGGCGGCGTGCCGGCCTCGCCCTGCATCATCATCATGCCGGTCGAGGCCTGGATCACCTGGTCGTAGCCGGCGCGGCTCGCCTGGTTGCCGGTCTGGCCCCAGCCCGACACCGAGGCGTAGATCAGGCGCGGGTTGATCCGGCGCGCAGCCTCGGGACCAAAGCCGATGCGCTCCAGCTCGCCCGGCCGCAGATTCTCGACCAGCACATCGCCGCGCTCGATCAGCCGCGAGAGCGCATCCTTGCCGCGCGCATCCTTCAGGTCGAGCGTCAGCGAGCGCTTGCCGTGGTTCATGCCGACGAAGGGGGCGGCGAAGCCGGGTGGCGACACGCCGCGCAGACCCGCGCGGATCACGTCGCCGACGCCGGGGCGCTCGATCTTCACCACATCGGCGCCGAGCTGAGTCAGCACGTGCGTGACGTAGGGGCCGGCATAGACGTGCGTCAGGTCGACGACGCGCACGCCCTGCAGCGGTGCGAACATGGTGGATTCTCCCCGTCCTGTCATTCCGAGCGCAGCGAGGAATCCAGGCGGCGCGGCAGTCGAGATTCCTCGCTGCGCTCGGAATGACAGCCGAGACTAACGCGGCATCTTGCGGCGCCAGCGTATCGCGTCGCTGATCTGGGCGTCGAGATCGCGGCCGGGGCTCCAGCCCAATTCGCGGCGCACCAGCGTCGTGTCGGCCACCAGCTTGGGAGGATCACCGGGGCGGCGCGCGCCGACGCTGTGCGGCACGGGTTTGCCGCCCAGCCGGCCGGTGGTCTCGATCAGCTGCTTGACGCTGTAACCGTGCCCGGAGCCGAGATTGAACGCCGGCGCCGTGCCGCCCTTGGCGACATAGTCGAGCGCGCGGACATGGGCGTCGGCGAGATCGGCGACGTGCACGTAGTCGCGCACGCAGGTGCCGTCGGGCGTGTCCCAGTCGTCGCCGAACACCGTGAGCGGCTTGCCGACACCGAGCATGGCGTCGATCGCCAGCGGCATCAGGTGGCTTTCCGGGTCGTGCGCTTCGCCGATCTCGCCGTCGGGATCGGCGCCGGCGGCGTTGAAGTAGCGCAGGCAGATCGTGCGCATCTTTCGCCCGGGCGCGCGCAGGGCCTTCTCGACCTCGAGCTTGGTCTCGCCATAGACGCTGACCGGGCCGAAGGAGTGGCTTTCGTCGAGCAGCGGGCGCTTGGGCGTGCCGTAGACGGCGCAGGTGCTGGAGAACACGAAATGCGCCACGCCATGCGCCTCGGCCGCCTCGATCAGCACCAGGCTCTTGTCGACGTTGTTGTGACGATAACGGTCGGGATCGCGCATGGACTCGCCGACCTCGATGTAGCCCGCGAGATGGATGATCGCCCCGGGCTTGTGGCGCGTGAACACCGCGTCGAGCTGGGACCGGTTGCCGATGTCGCCGCGTTCCAGCGGCCCCCATTTCACAGCCCAGGCGTGGCCCTTCTCCAGCGTGTCGTAGGCGATGGGCGTGAAACCGGCCTGGGCCAAGGCCTTGCACACCTGGCTGCCGATGAAGCCGGCGCCGCCGGTGACCAATACGCTTCGGCTCATGCCACCACTCCCGATAGACGCGGGCTCGCGCGTGTCGCCGCGGCGTCGCGGTACATCGCCTCCAACGCCGCGCCGACATTGTCCCAGCGATAGAGCTGATCGACCGTAGTGCGGGCGCGTCGGCCCATCTCGGCGGCGACCGGCGCGTCAGCCAGCAGCGGTGCCATCGCCGCGACAAGCGCCGCGCGCTCGCAGGGGATCACCGTGGCGCCGCCGCCGCGCTTCAGCTCACGCCAGATGTTGACCTGGTCGGAGATCACGACGGGCAGCCCGGCGGCCATCGCCTCGACCGGCGCGATGCCGAAGTTTTCGCTGTAGGAGGGCAGGGTGAAAAGCCGCGCCGCGGCGAATGCCGAGAGCTTGTCTTCGCCGCGCAGCATGCCGGTGAAGGTCACGCGGTCGCCGACGCCGTCGCGCGCCGCCCATTCCCGGCACTTCGCCACCATGCCATCGTCCGGGCCGGCCAACACGAGGTGCAACGATGGGTCCTTCGCGGCGAGCTCGGCGAAGGCCGGGATCAGCAGATCCAGGCCCTTCTTGAAATGCAGCCGGCTGAGATAGAGCACGATGGTCTTGCCCCGCGTCTCGGGGAAGCGCTGATGGAAGACCTCGGGCGAGGGTAGGGCATCGAAGCCGGTGAGATCGACGCCCAGCGGCACGACCTTGGGCGGCGCGCCCATGGCGAAGGGCGTGCTGATCTCGCGCTCGATGTCGGAGGTGTAGTGGATGGCGGCGGCGTGGCGCAGCACGCGGTTCTGGAACGCCGCCTCCATCAACCACTTGCGGGCGCGGTGATGGGCGCGGATGTACGGGTCGAGCATGCCGTGCGGGCGCACGATGTAGGGCACGCCGTGGCGCCGCGCGTAGTGGCCGCCGATCAGGTCGTGGAACAGGTAGATCGAGTGCAGGTGCACGACGTCGAAGCCCGCCATGTCGCGGCTGAGCGCCCGGGCCATGGCCAGCGAGGGCTTCCAGAAACGCGGAGCGTGGACCGGGAAATAGCGCACCGCGACGCCGTCGCGGACCACTGGCCGGTCGGTCGGCACGTCCTCGATGCCGCCCTCTCTCCAGTTGGTCGTATAGATGCTGACGTCGTGGCCGCGCCGTGCCACGGCAGCCGCCATCTCGACGCAGGCCTGGGCCGGGCCGCCGCTCTCCCGGCTCAAGGTCGCGATCAGGTGCAGGATACGCATGGAGCGGGGGCGACAGGTCGTTGTTGGGTATCCGGTCCGGCCGGGACCGATCCGATTGCAGAGCTCAAGAAATTATCATAACATGTTCAGAATACTACAATTATAGATTAGGTGCCCAACGAACCCCGGATTGTTGTGGGGTGCGTAAGGTCGCCAGAGAGGTCTCCTCTAAGTGTGTGGCATCGCCGGCCTTTTCCACTATGGCTCGCCCGCTTTCGCAGGCGTCCGGGGATCGTCGCGGCTGGGCGATGTCGAGGTGATGGTCGGCGGTCGGCGGGTCGGCGAGTCGACGGCCGACCCCGACGATCTGCGCAGCCTGATCCGCATGTCCGAGGTCATGGTTTCGCGGGGCCCCGACAGCGCCGGGCTATGGCAGGACGAGAGCGGCGCGGCCCTGTTCGCGCAGCGGCGGTTGGCGATCATCGAGACCTCCGACCGCGGCTTCCAGCCGATGGCGCATGACGGCGGCCGGCTGGTCGTGAACTTCAACGGCGAGATCTACAACTACCGGGCGCTGAAGGCCGAGCTGGAGGCCAAGGGTCGGCGCTTCGCCTCGAACTCCGACACCGAGGTGCTGCTGCACCTCTACGATGTCGAGGGGCCGGCGATGGTCGAGCGTCTGCGCGGCATGTTCGCCTTCGCGCTGTGGGATCGTGACCGTCGCGCGATGCTGCTGGCGCGCGACCCGTTCGGCATCAAGCCGCTCTATGTCGCCGACGATGGCAAGACCCTGCGCTTCGCGTCGCAGGTCAAGGCGCTGATCGCCGGCGGCGGCGTCGACACCGCGCCGCAGCCGGCGGCCGAGGTCGGCTTCCTGCTCTGGGGTTCGGTGCCCGAGCCGTTCACGCTCTATCGCGGAATCCGCGCGCTGCCTGCCGGCCACACGCTGTGGCGGCCCACGGGCGAGGCGCCGACTTTGCGCCGCTATCACGCCATCGCCAACGTGCTGGCCGAGGCGGAAGCCGGCCCGACCGCGCCGACGGGCGCGGCGCGGGTGGAATTCCTGCGCGAGCGCATCGTCGACACCATGCGCCATCACATGGTGGCCGATGTGCCGGTCGGCGTGTTCCTGTCAGGTGGCCTTGATTCGTCGCTGGTGGCGGAGTTCGCCACGCCGGAGAACGCGCAGCCGTTGCGCACCGTGACCCTGGGCTTCGACGCGTATCGCGGCGGCGCGCTCGACGAGACGCCGATCGCCGAGGCGACCGCGCGTACGCACCGCACGCAGCATCAGACCGTCTGGATCAACCGCGCCGAGTTCGCCGCGGCGCGCGATCACCTGCTGCGCGCGATGGACCAGCCGACGATCGACGGCACCAACGTCTATTTCGTCAGCAAGGCCACCGCCTCGACCGGCCTGAAGGTGGCGTTGTCGGGCATCGGCGGCGACGAGGTCTTCGCCGGCTATCCGAGCTTCCGCCAGATCCCGCAGATGGTCGGGCTGACATCACCATTCGCGGCGCTCGGCCGTGGCTTCCGGGTGGTCAGCGAGCCCGTCCTGCGGCACTTCACCTCGCCGAAATATGCCGGGCTGTTCGAGTATGGCTCGTCCTATGGCGGCGCCTATCTGTTGCGGCGCGGTCTGTTCATGCCGTGGGAACTGCCCGGCTTGCTCGACGGGGACATCGTGCGCCAGGGTCTGGCCGATCTGCATACCGAGACGACGCTGGCGTCGGCGATCGAGGGCGTGCGTTCGTCCAACGCGCGCGTCGCGGCGCTGGAGCTCAGCTTCTACCTGCGCAACCAGCTGCTGCGCGACGCCGACTGGGCGGGCATGGCGCATTCCCTGGAGATCCGCACGCCGTTCGTCGATGTCGGCTTCTTCCGTGCGCTCGCGCCGCTGATCGCCGCGCCGCGACCGGTGACCAAGGCCGAGCTGCCGGCGCTGCTGTCGCCATCGGTCGCCCGGTCGCTCGCCGGTCGCGCCAAGCGCGGCTTCGTCGTGCCGGTGCGCGACTGGTTGGGCGTGCCCTCGCATGCCGGCGCCAAGCTGCGTGGCTGGCGCGCCTGGGCGCTCGACGTGATGGACACGTTCCGTGCCGGCTCGCGTCCGGCGCCGATGGCGGGCTGAGGAGGGGACGGGATGGAAATCCTCCTGGTCGGCCTGCCGATCATCCTCGCCGTCTGGGTGGCGATCATCGTCAACTGGCGCTGGGGCGTGCTGGGTCTCGCCTACTACACACCGCTCACCGGCCCGGTGATCGTGGCGTTCTATCCGTCGCCGCTCGGTACCTTGATGCGCGACCTGATCGTCGTCATCCCGCTCTACATCTCCTACTTCCTGCTCGCCGGCTCGCCGCAGGCCAAGCGCGTACCGGTGCAGGTGGTGGCGATCTACGGCGCGCTGGTGCTGCTGGTGCTGATCTCGCTGACCAAGCCCACCGTGCCCAACGCCATGGTCGCCGGCATCGGTACCAAGGTCTGGCTTTTCTATGTCCCGCTGCTGTTCATCGGCGCTGCCTACGCGCGCAGCGAGTTCGATCTGCGCGGCCTGCTGCGCGCCATCGTCGTGACCGCCTGGATTCCGTGGCTGGTCGGTCTGGTGATGATCATCGGCGCCATCACCTACGACTACCAGGAGACCATGACCTTCTTCTATGGCGAGTACGCCAAGAACATCATGGGCGAGTTCGACTATCTGGGCGCCCGGCTGTACCGCATCACCGGCTCGTTCCAGTACAATTCGCAGTATGGCGTGTTCTGCTGGTACATGCTGTTTCCACTGATGATGCTGATGGAGCTGGAGACGTCGCGCGGCTGGCGCATGTTCCTCTGGCTGAGCATGGGCGTGGCGATGATCTGTGGTTTCAGCTCGGGCGCGCGCGGCAACTTCCTCTTCATGCCCATGGTCATGATCATGATCCAGATGTTCCGCATGCGGTCGAAGGGCATGCTGTGGAACATCATCATGATCGTCGGCGGGCTGACGCTGTTCCTCGCCGTCTCCGGTCTCGACGGCGCCAACATGGCGAGCGAGGTGGCGACGCTGACCTCGGTCTACGGCAGGGAGTTCGCCGTCAAGGGATTGATGGACGCGGTCGAGAAAGGCGGCCTGTTCGGCCTGGGCGCCGGCACCAACACCGGCGCGGCGCGCCACGGGCTCGATCGCTCCGAGCTCGCCTTCCTCGTCGATGGCGGCGCCTTCATCGAGAACTTCTACGGCAAGGCGGTGGTCGAGCTGGGCGTGCTCGGCTTCTTCGTCCTGATCGGCTGCTACGGCCTGCTGTTCCTCTACTGCCTGCAGATCCGCGCGCAGATGAGGCTCGAGCGCTTCAAGAGCATCGCCTCGGTCGCCTGCGCCATGATCGCCTTTTGCGCCCTGGTGTCGTTCAAGGGTTGGACGCTCGATGTCGAGCCGTTGAATTACTACTTCTACCTCACGCTTGGCCTGGTGCTGGGCCTGCCCTATGTCGAGCGGATGGCGCTGCAGCAGGAGGCCGCGCGGCGGGTCGCCTATGCGACGCCGCAGCCGCAATCCTGGGCGCCAGGCGCGCCGCAACCCATCCACAACGTTCGTCGGCCGGTGCGCTGGGCAAAGCCGATGCCGGGCCGCCGCATGGCCGCCCTGCCGAGGCCCGATCCCGGCGGCCGGCGTTAGGGCCTTAGCGGCCGCTGCGCGCGCGACCGCGCGGCGTGACGGATCGGCAGTCGATCGCCCAGCGCGAAGGCCAGCGCCGACATCGCGTAGACCACGTCGAGCGGGATGCGGAAGCGCGGATCGGCGTTGGTGAGCGCGAAGGGCGCGGCGTAGAACAGCACGAACAGGAACCCCGACACGCCCGGCAGCGACACGCGGAAGCGGTGGCTGACGATGAACAGCGCCCACCACAGCAGCGCCGGCAGCAGGATCGCGTACTGGATGGCGATCTTCGTCGGCGTATCCGCCAGCTTCAGGTTGGGGCGCAACAGCATGGTGTAGGCCTTGTAGGCCGTCAGCCTGGCGAACTCGCCAGGATTCTCCGCCACGAAGCGGACCGTGCAACGCAGATAGGTGTCGTCCGGTACGCTGTAGCGGTCACCCTCGACGCCGCACCATCGCAGTCCCTTGTCGAGCGAGTACTCGGCGTTGTGGTTGCCGACCAGCTCGGCATAGGCGAAGGGGTTGTTGCCGGCGAAAAGGTTGTAGCCGCCGTTCTTGGGCCAGAAGACCGGTGCGCCGGTCAGGGTCCACGATAGCGCCACGAAGGCGGCGAGCGCGGCGAGAGCGGCCGCCAGCGGCCGCGACCACGGCGTGCGCGCGAGCCAGGCGATGATGGCGAGCGCGACCATGAGCGTGATCGCGTTCGGACGCACCAGGACGAAGAGGCCGAGCGCACAGCCCGCCAGCACCCAGTCGAGAAGACGCGTTTCGCGCGCGGCCAACGCGCAGGCGAAGACCGCGCCGATCAGCAGGATGTTCACGGCGCTGTCGCTGACGCGCGGCAGGCCGATCAGGAAATAGGGGTTGAGGAAGATCGTCGCCAGCCAGAAGGCGATCCACCCCCAGAGCCACCACGGCCGGCCGCGCCGCGTGCCGTCGCGATCATGCGTCGCCATGCGCAGCACGAGCCAGGCGACGATCGCCCAGACGCCCCACAGGCACAGCGCGTGCACGACGCGCAGCGTGCGCTCGATGCCGCCCAGCCAGCCGGCGATCAGCGCCGGATAGCCCAGCGGCTCGAAGCCGCGCGTGGTCTCGCCGCGACTGAGCGCCTGGGCGAGCTCGAGATAGGACGGCATGATCGGCTCGATCGGGCGCAGGAAGGCGAACCAGACCGAGGCGGCGAACGCCGGCAGCGCCAGAAAGGCGAGGGCGAGCGGCAGGCGTTTCACGTCGGCGGCTTCAGGCGGTCGAGCAGCGCGCCGAGCCGCGCCGCGTAGGCCGAGGCGTCATGCGCCTGGGCGCGCGCGCGGGCGGCGAGCCCCATGCGCTGTCGCAGCGCCGGATCGTCGGCGAGACGGGCCAGCCGATCGGCCACGGCGTGGGCGTCGCGCAACGGCACGACGAAGCCCTCGACGCCGTTGCGCGCGATGGCGCCGGCGTTGGGCGTGACGATCACCGGCAGGCCGCTGGCCAGCGCCTCGTTCACCGCCATCGCCGAGCCCTCGTGCAGCGAGGGAAAGACGAAGACGTCGGCCGAGCGGAAGATGTCGGGCATCTCGGCGTAGGGCACGTTGGCGATGTGCCGGTAGAGGCCGTCGTAGCGCTTCAGCCAGTCGGCGCCGTCGACGATGCCGCCCACTAGCACGACCTCGATGTCGGGCCGCGCCAACAGGCGCGCGGCCTCGAGAATGTACTTCACGCCCTTGCGCAGGCCGATCTGGCCGACGAAGAGGGCGCGCAGCTTGCCGTCGCCGCGCGGCGCGGTGGCCGGCGTGAAGCGCGCCACGTCGATCGGAAACGGCAGCAGGTCGATGGTCTGGGGATCTCGGCCGTTCTCGACCATGGTGTCGCGCACATACTCCGACGGCACGACGACGCGGTCGGCCAGCAGCGCCTCGCGTGTGTTGCGCGCGAGCCATGCCGCAGAGATGTCGCCGAAGGATACGCCGGCGAACTCCGGCGACAGGCGCTGTTCCTCCATCAGCGTCGTGAGGCCGCTGCGCAAATGGCCGATCGCCTGGTAGAGCAGCGAGATCGTGCCGCTCGTGCGGCAGGCCTCGAAGCTGCGCTCGGCCGAGCCGTCGAAGCCGATGAAGAAGTCCGGCCGCTCGCGTTTGATCATCGCCGCGATGCGCTGATCGAAGCGCGCGTTGCGCCAGCGCAGCACCGCGGCGGTTGTCGCCGGTGAGAGCAGACGCGCCGAGGCGATGTGGATCAGCTCGGCGAACGGCGCGGTGGCGACGCGCGCGGAATCGATCTCGGGATGGCTGCGCCTGCCCAGCTCGCGCGCCAGCTTGCGCCCGAGCGCCGCCGGCAGGACCTGCGCCAGGCGATGGAGCGTGTCGCCCGGCCGGTCGTAGAACAGGGTCTCGAAGCGCACCTCGAGATCCATGCGCTGCAGCAGGGCGACCAGCGGGTAGAGCAGCGAGGTCGCGCCGGGATGGGCGATCAGCAGGCGGCGGCGGCTCACGACGTGCCCTCGATGCCGCGATCGGGGAAGAGGCGGGCCAACGCCGATTTCAGCCCGGCGAGATTCTGCGCGAAGCCCCAGCCCTCGATGATGGTCAGGCTCTCGCGCCCCATGGCGGCGAGTCGATCGCGATCGGCCAGCGACTCGCGAATCCGCGTCGTCAGCGCCGCGATGTCGCCGAAGGGGTAGACGAAGCCGTTGACGCCGTCGCGCACCAGATCGCGCGCCGAGCCGACGCGGTCGCTGGCGATCACCGGCCGGCCGGCGTTCATCACCTCGTTGACCACCAGACCCCAGGTCTCGCGCTCAGAGGGCAGCACGAAGAGGTCGCAGAGATCATAGAGCGCGGCGAGCTGGCGCTGCGGCTGGAAGCCCAGCAGGCGGATGCGCTCGGTCGCGCCCAGCCGGGCGATGCGCGCCTCGACGGCGCCGCGCAGTTCGCCGTCGCCGGCCATCAGCAGCACCGCGTCTCGTTCGCGTGTCGCGGCGGCGAAGGCCTCGACCAGATCGAGCGGCGCCTTGCGGTCGATCAGCTTGGCGGCGTAGAGCGCGATCGGCCGGCCCGGTGCGAGGCCCAGCGATCGGCGCAGCGCCTCGCGCTCGACCGCCGCCTCCGCCATACGCGCCTGGAACCAGGCGTTGTCGACGGCGTAGCCCATCGGCGTGAACTTCGCCGGATCGATGCCGAGGTCGCGGTAGTGCGCCTCGTTCAGCGCGCCGATGGTGAGATAACGATCGACCATCAGGTCGATCGCTCCGAACAGCGCCCGCTTGGCTAGGGCTCGAGCGCCCGAGCGCGCCTGGCCGATGGCGTTGGTCTCGTCGCGCAACAGCACGCGCACGCCGGCCGACTTCGCCGCCAGCATCGCCGCGAGGTGCGGCAGGCGGGCGTAGCCGTGGATCCACAGCGCATCGAAGCGCCCCGCGCGCAGCCGCCGACGCAGCCCGCGGCTGAACGGTCGCCACGAATCGAAATAGGCGTCGCCGGGATAGCGCGTCCCGGGCCAGGCTGGCAGCACCTCGGACTCGTAACCCTCGAGCAGCGGCACATCCCATTCGACGGCGCGGCCGAACTCGGGATCGTGGAAGGCGCGGGCGGAAAAATCGGTGGCGAAGAAGGTCTTCAGATGAATGTCGCGGTCGGCCGCGATCATGCGCAGAAGCGGCGCCTGATACTGGATGGGATGCGTCACCAGATAGGCGACGCGGATCTTCTTGGCGCCGGTTTCCGGCACGTTATGTCCTCGCGTTGGCACCGCCGGGAGGGAACCGTCGGCCGCGCGCCTGGTGCCGGGTGTCGGAATTGAACCGACGACCTACCGCTTACAAGGCGGTTGCTCTACCCCTGAGCTAACCCGGCATGCGGGGAGTATAACCCGCTGATACCAGGAACGAAATCTCTGGCTGTTTTTCGCGGCGTGGTCGCCCAGCCGGCCACGGCGCTTGACATTGCGGTGTCCAGCCCGTGTGATCGCGCCAACAAGAATCTGGCGCTGTGTCGCCCGGGAGGACTTCATGATGAAGCGCGCGTTCGGCCTGCTGTTGGGTGGCGTGGCAATCGCCGCCCTGACCTTGGGCGTCGCCCAGGCGCAGGAGAAGAAGCTCAAGATCGGCGTGATCTACGACTACACCGGCCCGCTGGCCGGCGGCGGCTCCGACCTGCAGGCGCTGGGCGCCAAGATCATGATCGATCACTTCATCAAGCAGGGCGGCGTCGCCGGCTACAAGATCGAGGCGGTCTACGCCGACGCGCAGAGCAAGCCCGACGTCGCCATCAACGAGGCGGTGCGCCTGGTCGAGCAGGAGAAGGTCGACATGCTGCTCGGCTTCTACTCCTCGGCGCAATGCGTGCCGGCGGCGGCGCGCGTCGAGCAGATGAAGAAGTTCATGTGGATCACCACGTGCATCTCCTCGGCGGTGCTCGAGAACCGCAATCTGAAGTACGTGTTCCGCGCCCAGCCCAGCGGCCGGCAGTTCGGCCTGATGTCGATGGATTTCATCGCCGCCCACAGCCAGTCCAAGTTCGGCAAGGAGCCCAAGGACCTGCGCGTGGCGATCATCCACGAGGACGGCGCCTATGGCGTCGATGTCTCCAAAGGCAACGAGGAAGGCGCCAAGAAGGCCGGCTTCCAAGTGGTGCTGAAGGAAGGCTACGCCGCGACCGCGCCTGATCTCTCGGCGCTGGTCACCAAGCTGCGCCGCGCGCGGCCCGACGTGCTCTTCCACACCGGCTACAACCCCGACATCTCGCTGTTCCTGCGCCAGGCGCGCGAGGGCGGGCTGCGCTTCAACGCCCTGGTCGGCCACGGTGCCGGCTATGGCGTCTACGACAAGCTGAAGGAAGCGCTCGGTAAGGACGTCAACCACTTCTTCAACGTCGATCCGATCTCGATCTGGCAGTCCAACCAGAAGGCGCTCGACGCCAAGCTGCCGCCGCTGATCGCCATGGTCGGCACCGAGTACGAGAAGGCGCGGCCGGGCACCACCATCAAGTCGGCGCATGTCGGCATGGCGGCCTCGAACGCCTACGTCTTCTTCACCGAGGTGCTGCCGCGCGCCATCAGCAAGCACGGCGGCATCGACGCCGACGCGCTGCGCAAGGCGGCGCTCGAGGTCGACCTGCAGGAAGGCGGCACGATGCTGGGCTTCGGCGTGAAGTTCGAGGGCGAGGGCTCGCCGATGGCCGGGCAGAACGCGCGCGCCTTCCCGGTGATCGTGCAGTACATCGACGATCAGGCGCATATCGTGTGGCCCAAGAGCCAGGCCCAGCGTGAGGCGGTGTTGCCATTCCCGGCGACCTCGCCCTACGCGATGAAGTGACCCTCCGAGTGAGCGCGACCAGCGGTACGGTCCTCTCGTGTTGAGCGTCGATGGACTCGTGAAGCGCTTTGGCGGCTTCACGGCGGTGAACAACGTGTCCTTCAAGGTCGATCAGGGCGAGATCCTCGGCCTGATCGGCCCCAACGGCTCGGGCAAGAGCACCATTTTCAACATGCTGTCCGGCACTTTGGCGCCGACGGCGGGATCGATCCTGTTCGAAGGGCGCCAGATCGCGGGGCACGCGCCGCACTGGATCATCAACCGCGGCATCGGCCGCACCTTCCAGATCCCGCGGCCGTTCCGCCGCCTGTCGATCTTCGACAACGTGGCGCTGGCCGGCTACTACGGCCAGGGCAGCCACTCGAAGTCGAAAGCCTTCGACGCCGCCGAGAAGGCGTTGGCGATGGTCGGCCTGCCGACCGACCGCGACGCCTCGGTCGACGGCCTGGGCGCCGCTGGACTGAAGAAGCTGGAGCTGGCCAAGGCGCTGGCCACCGGTCCGCGACTGCTGCTCGCCGACGAGAGCCTAGGCGGGCTCGACGAGCACGAAATGGATCAGGCCGCCGACATGTTGCGTCGTATCCGCAAGGAACTCGGCATCACCATCATCTGGGTCGAGCACATCATGGGCGTGCTGATGCGCGTGGTCGACCGCGTCATGGTGCTCGATCACGGCGAGAAGATTTCCGAAGGCCTGCCCTCGGCGGTCGCGCACGATCCGAAGGTGATCGAGGTCTATCTCGGCACCGATGCGAGCGCGGTGCAGGCCGCGACCGGCAGCGGAGGCTGAGCGCCATGTTGCAGCTGCGCTCGGTCGACGCGGGCTACGGCGCCTTCCAGGCGCTGTTCGGCATCGACCTCGACGTCAACGCTGGCGAGGCGGTGGGCGTCATCGGCCCCAACGGCGCCGGCAAGACCACGCTGATGCGGGTGATCTCCGGCCTGATCCGCCCGACCAAGGGCACGATCTCGATGGAGGGCGCCGACGTCGTGGCGACGCCGGCGCATCGCATCATCGAGATGGGCATCGCCCATGTGCCGGAGAACCGCCGGCTGTTCCCCAGGCTGAGCGTCGAAGACAATCTGAAGATGGGCGCCTTCATCCCCTCGGCGCGCGCCAAGTTCGCGCAGCGGATGGAGTTCGTCTTCGACCTCTTTCCGCGCATGAAGGAACGCCGCACGCAGCTCGCCGGCACGATGTCGGGCGGCGAGCAACAGATGTGCGCCATCGGCCGCGCCTTGATGTCGGATCCCAAGCTCCTGCTGCTCGACGAACCGTCGGCGGGGCTTGCGCCGGTGGTCGTCCAGCAGGTCTTCGAGCTGGTGCGGCGCATTCGTGCGAGCGGGCTCACCGTGCTGATTGTCGAGCAGAACGTGCAGCAGGTGCTCAAGGTCGTCGATCGCGCCTACCTGCTGGAGGCCGGCAGCATTCGCGCCTCGGGCACGTCGGCCGAGATGCTGGCGAGCGACACGATCAAGGAAGCCTATCTCGGCGTCTGAGGAGAGTTCGCGATGGATTTCCTGTTCAGCATCGAGATGGCCGAGGCCGTGATCAACGGCATCCTGCTGGGCGGCCTGCTGGCGCTGCTCGCGCTGGGGCTGAACCTGATCTTCGGCGTCATCGACGTAACCTGGATCTGCTACGCCGAGCTGATCATGGTCGGCATGTACGGCATGTACTTCCTGGTGACGGTCTACGGCGTGCCGATCCCGCTGGCGGTGATCGCCTGCATCGCGCTGGTCGCGGCGCTCGGCATGGCGCTGCACTACATCGTCATCGAGCCGCTGCTCAACGCCCCGCCGATCAATCAGCTGCTGGCCACCGGCGGCGTGCTGTTCTTCCTGCAGAGCTTCGCCACCGTCGCCTTCGGCATCGAGTTCCGCAACCTCGGCATCCGCCTGCCGGTGCTCGAGGTCGGTAATATGTTCATCTCCTATCCGCGCCTGATCGCTTTCGGCGCGGCGCTGGTCGGCATGGTGCTGGTCTATCTCTTCCTGACCCGCACCTATACCGGCATCGCCATCCGCGCCATCGCGCAGGATCGCCAGATCATGACCCTGATGGGCGTCGACAGCCGGCGCATCTACCTCATCACCTCGGCGCTGGGCGGCGGCCTGGCCGGGCTGGGCGCCTGCGTGCTGGTGCTGCAATACGACGTGCATCCCTTCGTCGGGCTCAGCTTCGGGCCGATCACCTTCCTGATCTGCGTGCTCGGCGGGCTGGGCAATCTGATCGGCGGCTTCATCGCCGCCTTCGTGTTCGCCGAGATCATCGCCATCGGCAGCCTGGCGTCGGATCTGGAGTGGGGCTACGTGCTGGCCTTCGGCTTCTTCATCGTGATGATGTTCATCCGACCCGGCGGCCTGCTGGCGAGGCGCTCATGAGCCTCTCGCGCAACCAGATCCTCGGCGGCGTCGGGCTTCTCGCCCTGATTCTGCTGCCGTTCGTCTACCGTTCGGCCTATCCGCTGCACATCCTGATCCTCATCCTGATCTGGTCCTTCGCCTACACCTCGTGGTCGATGATGGGCCGCTTCGGGCTGGTGTCGCTGGGCCATGGCGGCTTCATGGGGATCGGCGCCTATGTCACGGCGCTGATGTGGAACCATCTCGGCGTCTCGCCGTGGATCGGGATCCCGACGGCGATGCTGACCGCCGGCGTGCTGGCTCTGATCGTCGCCTATCCGTGCTTCCGCTTCCGAATCACCGGCCATTACTTCGCCCTGGTGACGCTCGCCCTGTCCGGCATCGTGCTGCAGGTCATCACCGCGACGCGCGATTGGACCGGCGGCTCGCTGGGCTACACGCCGGAGCGCACCAAGGGCAGCGGGCTGGCCGCCCTGCAGTTCACCGACAAGGAGACCTGGTATCTGATCGCGCTGGGGGTGTGGGTGGTCGGCCTCGCCGTCTGGCACTTCGTCGACCGCAGCATGGCGCGCTACGCCATGGAGGCGATCTCCGAGGACGAGGACGCCTCGGCCGCCGCGGGCGTCAACGTCACCGCCGAGAAGCTGAAGATCACCGTGCTCAGCGCCGTGATGACGGCGCTCGCCGGCGCGCTCTATTGCCAGTACCAGATGTTCATCTCGCCCGACACGGTGAGCGGCATCGCTGTGTCGCTGCAGATGGTCTTCGCCGTCGTCGTCGGCGGCATCTACGTCTCGCTCGGCCCGACCGTGGGCGCCATCATCACCATTATGATGGCCGAGGCGCTGCGCATCGGCTTCGGCACCAAGGCGGTGGGCTGGGACAACCTCGTCTACGGCGTGCTGCTGGTCGTGTTCATCATCTTCCTGCCCAAGGGTATCTTGGGCAGCCTGCTCGATCTGCGACGTAAGCCGACGGCGAAGCCAGCGAAGGCGACGGCTTGATTGGGACCGCCGGCGTCTCGCCGGCTCTTCGCAGGAGGCCGGCGGGACGCCGGCGGTCCCAGAAAGCTAAGGCCGGTTGATCCACTGCGCCGCGGCGCGGCGCTTGTGGTAGATGTCGCAGGTGGAGCAGGGGATATCGGCGCGCTCGCCAGCCTCGCCGCGCAGCATCGCCTTGGCGTGGCGCATCTTCTCGTGGCCCAGCGCCTCCGCCATGCTCTGCTTGAAGACGTTGCCGCCGAAATCGCCCCAGAAATTGCGGCAGCAGCCCAGCACCTTGCCGTCCCAGTTGATCTGCGGCTCGTCCCAGAGCTGCTCGCACATGCTGGCGAGATAGGTCTCGCCGGTCTGCGCTTCCCAATCGGAGCGGCGCACCGCCGGCGTGTCGAGCCAGCGCATCACCTCGGGCGTCACCTCGGTCGGCGCGATGTCCTCGTCCCAGCTGAGCTTGAGCTTGAAGCGCATGCCGAGCTGCGTCGCCATGGCGTGCGCGAGCTCGACCTCGTGCTTGTTGTGCTCGAACAGGATCATGCGCCAGACCAGCAGCGGCTCGTCGATGCCGAGCTTCGCTTTCCAGTCGTTGATGGCGCGGATGTTCGCCAGGACCTTCTCGAGGTTGCCGCGCACCCGGTACTTCTCGTAGGTCTCCTGCGTGGCGCCGTCGATCGAGCACATGATCGATTGCACGCGGTAACGCACCAGCGCCTCGAGCGCCGCAGGCGACGCCGTGTTGAGGTTCGCGCCGTTGGCGATCATGGTCGCCACGCCGCGCTCATGCGCGATGCGCAGGATGTCCGGCATCCCGGGATTCATCAGCGCCTCGCCGTAGTTCGACAGCTCGATCTCGCGCACGGCGGGATTGGCGTCGAGCAGGGCGGCGAAGTCCTGGGGCTTGAGGAATCCCTTGCCGACATGCGCGTCGATCGCCCGCTCAGTGGTCGGGCAGGACGGGCACCGCAGCTGGCAGAACGACGACGCTTCAACCCGCAGGCGGGTCGGCTCCGTGCCGCTGTCGATCGGTAGGGTCGTGTCGGGCATCAGCGGCTCTGCGCGTGATAATCGGCGTTGGGCATCATCTCCGTGCCATGCGCCATGCGGTTGGACATGTTGAAGAACGCCACCACGTCGCACAGATCGTACAGGTCGCGCTCGCTGAAGCCCAGCTTGCGCAGCGCCTCGCGATCGGCGTCGCCGACATCGAAGGGGCTCAAGGTGAGCTTCCAGGCGAAGTCGAGCATGGCGCGCTGGCGCGCCGGCAGCTCGGCGACGCGGTAGTTCATCACCAGCATCTCGCCGAGCTGCGGGTCGCCGGAATACTGGCGCACGGCCTGGCCGTGGGCGACGAGGCAGTAGTAGCAGCGATTGGCGCTCGACACGACAACCGCGACCATCTCGCGCTCGAGCTTGCTCAGGCCGGACTCGCCCAGCATCAGCTCGTTGTACATCGAGATGAAGGCGCGGGCCTTCTTGGGGTTGGTCGAGACGGCGCGGATGACGTTGGGCACCATGCCAAGCTTCTCGACGCACTTCGCCCAGTACTTCTTGAGATCCTCCTCCGTCGGGTCGGCGGAGGGGATGTCGAGCTTCCAGAGATGGGTAGGCTGCGGCATATTGGTCCTCAACGCACGGGCAGGCCGGGTTTCCAGGCCCTGATGGCCTCGTACAGGTCGCGCATCGGCCGGTCCAGGCCGTTGAAGCGCACCCCAACCGAAGCGCCACCACCGGGAACCGCGGTCAAGTTGTCGTCGAGATTGAACAGCGACAGGTTCAGGCGGCCGTAAAGCTCGGGCGTGATGCCGATCTGCAGGGTGCGGCGGATGCCGCGCGGGCGGGCGAGGCGGATGTCGGCCCAGGGCAGCAGCACGTCGCGGCCAAAGCCCAGCCACACGCCCTTGTTGTCGACGATGATCTGCGGGCGCGTCTCGCGCAGGCGCGCGATGGCGCGGCCGGCGTAGTACAGCAGGCCCGCCGCGCAGAGGCCCAGCCACACGAAGCGGCCGCCCGATCCCTCGCTGCCCAGCCGCTCGTAGTTGATCGCCAGCCAGATCGCCGCCACGGCCGGCAGGATCACGCCGATCGCCGCCAGCGTGATGTGGAAGGTCTGGCTGAAGCGGACTTCGAGGCGCTCGCGCTTGGCCATCAGCCGCACTGCGCGCGATGGCGCAGCAGGTGGTCGGCCAGCACGCAGGCGATCATCGCCTCGGCGACCGGGGTGGCGCGAATGCCGACGCAGGGATCGTGCCGGCCGGTGGTGCGGATCTCGATGTCGTTGCCGTGCCGATCGACGCTGCGCACCGGCGTCAGGATCGAGCTGGTCGGCTTCACCGCCATGCGCGCGACGATGTCCTGGCCGGAGGAGATGCCGCCGAGGATTCCACCAGCGTGGTTGGCGAGGAACGTCACCTTGCCGTCCTTCATCCGCATCTCGTCGGCGTTTTCCTCGCCCGAAAGCGCCGCGGCGGCGAAGCCATCGCCGATCTCCACGCCCTTCACCGCGTTGATGCTCATCAACGCGCGGGCGATGTCGCTGTCGAGCTTGTCGTAGATCGGCGCGCCCAGGCCGGCCGGCACGCCGGAGGCGACGACCTCGATCACCGCGCCGACCGAGGAGCCGCGCTTGCGCACGTCGTCGAGATAGCCTTCCCAGGCCTGCGCCGCTTGGCGGTCGGGACACCAGAAGGGGTTGTCGCCGACGGCGTCCCAGTCCCATTTGGCACGGTCGACCTTCTGCGTGCCCATCTGCACGACGGCGCCCCTGATGGCGACTCCGTCGCCGAGAATCTTGCGCGCGATGGCGCCGGCGGCGACACGCACGGCCGTCTCGCGCGCCGATTGGCGGCCGCCGCCGCGATAATCGCGCACGCCGTATTTCTGCAGATAGGTGTAGTCGGCGTGTGCCGGCCGGAACTGGTCCTTGATCGCGCCGTAGTCCTTCGACCGCTGGTCGACGTTTTCGATCATGAGCGAGATCGGCGTGCCCGTGGTCACGCCCTCGAAAACGCCCGACAGGATCTTCACCGCGTCCGGCTCCTGGCGCTGCGTGACGAAACGCGACGTGCCGGGGCGGCGCTTGTCGAGAAAAGCCTGGATGTCGGCTTCGCTCAACGGGATGCGTGGCGGCGCGCCGTCGACGACGCAGCCGATCGCCGGGCCGTGGCTTTCGCCCCAGCTCGTGAACCGGAAGAGATGCCCGAAGGTATTGCCAGCCACACTCAGTCCTTGAAGTCGGCGAGCAGCTCGCCGAGCTGCGGCGCCGATGACGTCTTGATCATGCCGACGACGTGATAACCGGAATCGACATGCATCACCTCGCCGGTGACGCCGCTGCCGAGGTCCGACAGCAGGAACAGGCCGGCGCCGCCGACCTCTTCCGTCGTGACATTGCGCTTCAGCGGCGAGTTCAGCTCGTTCCACTTCAGGATATAGCGAAAATCGCCGATGCCCGAGGCCGCGAGCGTCTTGATCGGGCCGGCCGAGATGGCGTTGACGCGGATGCCGAGGTCGCCCACGTCGGCGGCGAGGTAGCGCACGCTGGCCTCGAGCGCGGCCTTGGCCACGCCCATGACGTTGTAGTGCGGCATCACGCGCTCGGCGCCGTAGTAGGTGAGGGTGAGCAGGCTGCCGCCCTTCTTCATACGCGGCACGGCGCGCTGCGCCACCGCGGTGAAGG
>CAYTFW010000056.1:0-33388 GCA_964437145.1 uncultured Rhizobiaceae bacterium | reverse complement strand
CTCATCCGCCTCGCTGACGCTCGGCACCTTCTCCCCGCCTTCGCGGGGAGAAGGGGTGCCTTGACGCATGGCCTTCGCCGCCGTCGAGAGGCTGATCGCGCTGCGCTATCTGCGCGCGCGGCGTGACGAGGGGTTTCTGTCGATCATCGCCGGTTTCTCGCTGGTCGGCATCGCGCTGGGCGTCGGCACGCTGATCGTGGTCATGGCCGTGATGAATGGCTTTCGCGTCGAGCTGTTGCGCCAGATCACCTCGGTCAACGGCCACCTCGCGGTGACCGCCGGGCGCGAGG
This sequence comes from uncultured Rhizobiaceae bacterium, assembly GCA_964437145.1. Lineage (GTDB taxonomy): Bacteria > Pseudomonadota > Alphaproteobacteria > Reyranellales > Reyranellaceae > JAFAZJ01. The sequence continues at coordinate 33,098 of CAYTFW010000056.1, read as the reverse complement.
CGATCACCGACCTGCCGACGATCGAGGCCAAGATCAAGGCGGTCCCCGGCGTCGCCGGTGTCTCGCCGGTGCTGGAAGGCCAGGCGATCGTCGCGGCCGGCGAGCAGGTGCGCGGCATCATGCTGCGCGGCATGCGGCCCGCGGATCTGATGCTGCGCAAGCCGATCGCCGATTCGGTCTCCGGCGTGACGGCGGCCGGTCCGCAACGCGGCGTCTGCAAGGCCCCGACCACGACCGAAGACAAGAAGAAGGGCAGGGGCGATCTGTCGAGCCTGTCGCGCGGCCGTTTCGTCGCCGTCGGTGCGCGTTTGGCCGAGGTGCTGGGCGTCTCTGTGGGCGACATCGTCACCATCGTCTCACCGACCAGCGTGGATACGCCGCTCGGCCGACTGCCGCGTACGCGGCGCTTCGAGGTCGGCGCGATCTTCGAGGTCGGCATGTTCGACTACGACACCAACTTCATCTACGCCTCGCTCGACAACGCGCGCGACTTCTTCGAGACGCCGGACAAGACCAGCATGATCGAGGTCTTCGCGCTCGATCCCGGCGCCTACGACGCGCTAATCCCCCGCATCAACGCGGTGCTCGAGTACAAGTACTTCGCCTTCAACTGGATCGAGGCGAATTCCGCGTTCTTCGCCACCGTCGCGCAGCAGGCCAACGTGATGTTCCTGGTGCTGACCCTGATCGTGCTGGTCGCCGCCTTCAACATCGTCTCCAGCCTGATGATGCTGGTGCGCACCAAGGGACCCGACATCGCCATCCTGCGCACCATCGGCGCGCGGCGCGGCGCCATCCTGCGCGTCTTCTTCCTCGACGGCATGGGACTAGGCATCGTCGGCACAGCGCTGGGCGTCGGCCTGGGCGTGGCGTTCGCCGACAATATCGAGACCATTCGCCAGTGGCTGCAGTGTTCGCCGCTGAAGCTGACGCTGTTCGACCCGCAGCTCTACCAGCTCACCGAGCTGCCCGCGCGCATCGCCTGGGACGAGATCGCCGGCATCGCCGCCATGGCGCTGCTGTTCTGTTTCCTCGCCACGATCTACCCGGCCTGGGTGGCGACCCGGCTCGATCCGATCGAGGGCCTGCGCCGTGGGTAGGGTGTGGGCAGCGACAGGAGGGGAGAGGTGAGCCTCTTTCCCTCCGCCACCGAACGCGCCATCGCCTGGCGCTTCCTCCGCAGTCGCGAGCGCGAGGGATTCATCTCGTTCATCGCCTGGTTCGCGCTGATCGGCGTGGCGCTGGGCGTCGCCACCCTGATCGTCGTGCTGAGCGTCATGAACGGCTTCCGCGGCGACATCTTCGGCCGCATCATCGGCATGAACGGCCATATCAGGGTGTCGGCGGCCAAAGGCATGCTGACCGATTACGAGAGCCTCGCCCGACGCCTCGAGACCGTGCCCTTCGTGCGCTCGGTGACGCCGATCATCGAGCGCCAGGCGGTGGTCAGCGGCGGCGGCTTCACGCGCGGCGTGCAGCTGCGCGGCATGCGCGCCGAGGACGCGCTCAAGCGCTCGATCATCCGCGACGGCATCGTCGGCGGCGCGCCTGGCCAGTTCGAAACCGAAGCCGGCGTGATCATGGGCGAACGGCTGCGCCAGGCGCTCGGCCTGCGCTTCGGCGAGTCGTTCACCGTGATCACCTATTCGCGCAACCAGAACGGCACGCTCACGGCGCGCGACGTCACCTACAAGGTGCTGGCGAGCTTCATGGTCAAGCGCTGGGAGTTCGACTCGACCCTGGCGATCGTGCCGCTCGACCTGATCCAGGACGATTTCAACATCCCCGAGAACGCCGTGTCGTCGATCGAGATCGAGGTCATCGATCATCAGAAGAACCTCGCCGAGGTGCTCAAGGGGCTGAAGGATCGAGCAGGACGCGACGACCTGCGCTTCGCCGACTGGCGCTCGCTCAATTCCCGGCTGGTCGGCGCGCTGGAGGTCGAGCGCGTGCTGATGTTCATCATCCTCAGCCTGATCGTGCTGGTGGCCTCGATGAACGTGGTGGCGAGCTTCACCATGCTGGTGCGCACCAAGACGCCGGGCATCGCCATCCTGCGCACCATGGGCGCCACCAGCGGCGGCGTGGTGCGCATCTTCTTCCTCGCCAGCGCCAGCGTCGGCACCATCGGCACCATCCTGGGCGGCGCGCTCGGCCTGCTGGTCTGCGCCAATATGCCGGCGGTCACGGCGGTGCTGAGCTGGGCCACGGGAAGCATGGACGGCGCGGGCTCGACCTGGGCGGCCAATCTGCCGGTGCGCGTCGACTACGGCGAGGTCGCGACCGTGCTGCTGATCGCGCTCGGCCTGTCGCTGGTGGCGGCGATGTATCCCGCCTGGCGCGCCGGCCGGCTCGAACCCGTGGAGGCGTTGCGCCATGAATGACACCGTGACGCCCTCGCTGGCGCTGCAGGACATCAAGCGGACCTTTCGCCAGGGCGATCGCGCCCTGGAGGTGCTGCGCGGCGTCAATCTCGAGCTGCGGCCGGGCGAGATCGTCGCCCTGGTCGGCCCCTCGGGCGCCGGCAAGTCGACCCTGCTGCACATCGCCGGCCTGCTCGAGAAGCCCGATGCCGGCCGCGTGATGCTGGAGGGCAAGACGGCGGGCGATCAGGGCGACGCCTATCGCACGGCCCTGCGCGGCCGCTATCTCGGCTTCGTCTACCAGTACCATCACCTGTTGCCGGAGTTCTCCGCCCTGGAGAACGTGATGATCCCGCAGATGCTGATGGGCTTGAACCGCGGCGAGGCGCGCAAGCGCGCCCACGAGCTCTTAGCCATGGTCGGCCTGGCCGAGCGCGAGACCCACCGCCCGGCCAAGCTGTCGGGCGGCGAGCAGCAGCGCGTCGCCATCGCCCGCGCCGTCGCCAACGGCCCGCGCGTGCTCTTGGCCGACGAACCCACCGGTAACCTCGACTTGACCACGGCTGACTCGGTGTTCCGCCAGCTCATGGCGCTGGTGCGCCAAACGGGCCTCGCCGCCCTGATCGCCACGCACAACCCCGACTTGGCGGCGCGTATGGATCGCATCGTCACCCTGCGCGACGGCGTGCTGGTCTGAGCGCGAAGTGTCGCGACTTCGTTGAAGTCTGCCGTGAGGCTATTCCGCCGTTCGCCGCACGAAGCCACGCAAGCCGGCCACCATTGTCGCCTGGTTGCTGGTGTTGGTCTTGCCGAGGACGTTCTTGAGGTGATAGCGCGCTGTTCCGATGCCGATCGCGAGAGTCCGCGCGACCCCCTTCAGGTCGTAGCCGGTGGCCAGCAGGGCCGCGACGGATGCCTCGCGCGGCGTAAGGCGGAAGGCATCGGCGATGGCGTCGCGATCGATCGGCGGGCAGTCGTCGGGTTCGGTGATGAAGATCGCGATTCGCGGCGCCGGAGTGCCCGTCGGCGACAACGCCAACCGCCAGATCGGAAACAGGGACAGCAGCAGGGGCGGGCGCCGTGAAGGGCGCTCCAGGCGCAGATCTTGTCCTGCGCCGCGCCCCGAAACGGCGATACCGTGTCGCCCGATGCCGGCGATGGCGTGTCGAAGGCGGCGCGTCGCCGTCGGGGTTGCGGCCACGAGCCCGGACACGCCGAGCATCAGCCCGTCGGCCTGGCCGACGATCCGCAGCGCCCGACCATTGGCGAAACACGGCTGGCCGGTGGCATCGACCAGGATGACGGCGGTGTCGACGCGGTCGAGCAACTGTCGCAGGTCGCTGGTCTGCTGCCGGGCCGCCGCCAGGCGCCGCGAAAGCTCGATCGCGTTGGCGAAGTGGGGCAGGAGGGCCTGCAGCGTCCCGATCCCGGCGGGATCGAATGGCCCCTTTTTGCGCGGCCGGCAGAAATTGAGCGCCGTGAGCGTTCCGCCAGCGCCGAGGCAGGCGCTGGTCGAATAGAAGCCGTTCGCCGGCCGCACGATCTCGTTGTAGAAGGCGCTATTCTCCATATCGCGATCGGGAATGACGGAGGCGCTCGAGAAGGCCAACCCGAGCTGTATCCCGCTCAGCATACGGCTGCCCAGCCGGGCGGCATCCGCCGAATGGATGCGGGCCGCGTGCGCGGTGTCCAGGCGGATAGCGGCGAAGGCATCGCCACCGTCGGCGCTCCCGGGGCTGAAGACGATCGCGTGCTCGGCCCGCAGCAGATCGGTGACGGTCTCCACGGCGGCCGGCCACGCCGTCGGCTCCAGGACGGCGGCGTAGAGCTGGTTGATCGCGTCGAGCACCGGCCGCGGGTCGTCCATGTCGGCTCCGGCAACATGCGGGGACAAGCTGGACTGCGACCTATGCTAAGCGGGACTGGTCGACAACTCAAGACGACGCGCGTTCCGGAGTGGCCGGGAAACGCGCGATGGCGACAAGGCGTCGTTCCGTGGCCCATCGTCACGGTTGGCTCGCCGGGGTGCTCTCTGTGCTTACCGCGACCGACGAAGGGCCACCTAGATGGGCACCGTGAACTTGCGGGCGACCTGTTCCGCGCAGAGATCACTGATCCTCTTGAGTTCGCCGTTGGGCTGAAACACCCTGATCGTCGGCTCTCTGTTCAGCAGATCAATCTTGTTCTTTGGATACTTCACGACCGGACAAAAACTGGTCGGCGCCACGACGATTCGGTCCGAAGCGGCCGCTGCTTTCTTGCAAAAGGTGTCGTTGTTACCAATGGAGCAGGAGCCAAGCCAGATAACGGCATTCTTCGCCAACTTTTTCTTCAAGGGCGTGAAGGCCGCCTCGACGTTTGTGACATCAAGCCGCCGCTTCGGATCCTTTTCACCGGCGACAAGCATGCAGAAGCTGGCATCGGTTGTCCCAGGGAGGTCATCAGCTATTCTGCCATGGCTGGATACGGCGACATGATCTGAGCCATCAGGGACATTCTCAAAGATTTTCACGGGCTCCAGGGTTGAGCTGAACGTGACGGTCTTCTCCATCTCGTAGGTCTTGGTGTCGGGCGCGTTAATCGCGAATGTCTTGCCCAGGAGCGTTGTCTGCGACAGCTTCTTCTCCGCTGCTGGCGTTCGCCGTTCCTCAACCACGATGGTGAGGGAGGTGCCTTGCAGCTTTCCCGCGTTGTTCACGGGAAAAAGCAGTGTGCCGCCGGCACCGCGTGCGAGGAAGGACACTTCCCCGGTGCGGAAATCCACCGTGATGTGACCGGGGGCCGTCAAATCACCTCCTGCGATCACTGTGGGAGCGCTGGACTTTATCGTTTCGCCGCTGACGAGTCCTTGCGCAATCAGTTTGCCAAAGGCCCATTCGCGCAATCGAACGAAACCAAGTGTGCCGTCCTTCCCGGCCTGGACGTTGATCGCCGGGAAAGCGGGATGCCTGATCCATTTCGTCACTGGCATTGCCGCGCCTCCGGCATGATTTCGTGGATCGTCGCGCTTCATCAGCCCGCCTTCGCAAGCGGACGTTGATAGTGCGCACTCGCTCGTCTGGCGTCCTCTCCCAAATGGGAGAGAAAGACGACGATTCTCTCCGACCGGGCGCCGCAATCGATGCATGCTGTAGGCATTATGACAAGCCAGCCAACCACCTCGCCGCGCTAATGGATCGGATCGTCACCTTGCGCGACGGCATGCTGGATTGAGCGTCACGACGCCAGCACCTTTGACAGCCGCGCGCGCAGCGACGGCAGCAATTCCGTCTCGAACCACGGGTTTCGGCGGAGCCATAGATTGTTTCTCGGGCTGGGGTGCGGCATCGGCACGACCGCCGGCCAGTAGCTGCGCCAGGCCTTGACGGCGTCTGTCAGCGAGGTGGGCTTGTCGGCCAGATGGTAGGCCTGGGCGTAGTGCCCGATCAGCAGGGTGATCCGCACGTCACGGAGGTGCTCCAGAAGCCGCGCGCGCCACGCCGGCGCGCACTCCGGCCGGGGGGGCAGATCGCCGGCTTTGCTCGAGCCGGGGAAGCAGAACCCCATGGGTAGCAGGGCCACGCGCTCGGGGTCGTAGAACACCGCCCGCGTCACGCCCATCCAATCGCGCAGGCGCTCGCCGCTGGCGTCGTCGAACGGCACACCGGACTCATGGACCTTGCGGCCCGGCGCCTGGCCGGCGATCAGCACGCGCGCCCGCGGGTGCATCTGCAGCACCGGCCGGACGCCGTGCGGCAGGTGCGGCGCGCAGATCGCGCAGCGGCGAACCTCGGTGAGCAGCGATGCGAAGGAGGCCATGGGCGCAGGCTCCTCGTGCCGGGCGAGCGTCAGATGGAGCGCAGGGTTGGCAAACGCGCGGCGCGCTGGTCTGAAAGTATTACCTTCCCCGCCAACGGGGGAAGGAAGAGTGCTGGCGATCCACAGGCCCGACCGGGGATAATCGCCGGCAGAACGAGAACGCGAGGATCGCGCCGTTGAGTTATGCCCCCTTCGTGCACCTCCGGGTGCGCACCGCCTATTCGCTGGCCGAAGGCGCCATCCGTATCGACGAATTGGCCGGGCTGGCCAAGTCGATGGGCATGCCCGCCGTCGCCGCCACCGATCGCGACAACCTGTTCGGCGCGCTGGAATTCGCCGGCTACTGCGCCAAGTCGGGTGTGCAGCCGATCATCGGCGCCGATCTGGCGATCCGCCGCGAGGAGGACGGCCAGGGCTTCGGCGGTGGCGGGACCAAGGCGGTGCAGGCCGATTGGCTCTGCCTGCTGGTGCAGAACGAGACCGGCTATCTCAACCTGCTGCACCTCGTCAGCGAGGCGCACCTGCATTTCAAGACCGGCACGCTGGCGGCCTTGCCGATCGCCGAGCTGGAGGGCCGCACCGAGGGGCTGATCGCGCTCACCGGCGGTGCCGGCGGGGCGCTGGGCCGGCTGCTGGGTGACGGGCAGGGAGTGGCGGCCGCGGCGCTCTTGGAGCGGCTCAAGCGGCTCTTCCCCGAGCGGCTCTACATCGAGCTGCAACGCCATGGCGAGCCGCTGCAGAAGCGCGTCGAGCCGCTGCTGCTCGACCTCGCCTATGCGCACGACCTGCCTTTGGTGGCGACCAACGACGCGCATTTCGGCAAGGCGGCGATGTTCGACGCCCACGACGCGCTGATGTGCATCGCCCAGGGCGCGCATGTCGAGGACACCAACCGCCGGCGGCTGACGCCAGAGCACTACTTCAAGTCTGCCGAAGAGATGCGTCAGGTCTTCGCCGACCTGCCCGAGGCCTGCGACAACACGATCGTGATCGCCCAGCGCTGCGCCTACATGCCTGAATCGCGCAAGCCGATCCTGCCGCGCTACACCAAGCTCGAGGGCCGCAGCGAAGGCGAAGCGCTGCGCGATCTCTCCCAGCGCGGCCTGGTCGCGCTGCGTGACGCCGGGCGGCTGACGCCCGATATCCCCTACGCCGATTACGAGAAGCGGCTCGAATACGAGGTCGAGATGATCGACCGCATGGGCTTCTCCGGCTACTTCCTGATCGTCGCCGACTTCATCCAATGGGGGAAAGATCATGGCGTGCCGATCGGGCCGGGCCGCGGTTCGGGCGCCGGCTCGCTGGTCGCCTGGGCGCTGAAGATCACCGATCTCGACCCGCTGCGCTGGGGCCTGCTGTTCGAGCGCTTCCTCAATCCCGAGCGCGTGTCGATGCCGGACTTCGACATCGATTTCTGCCAGGACAAGCGCGACCAGGTGATCCGCTACGTGCGCGAGGAGTACGGCCGCGACCGCGTCGCCGCGATCATCACCTTCGGCAAATTGCAGGCGCGCGCCGTGCTGCGCGATGTCGGGCGCGTGCTGGCCATGCCCTACGGCCAGGTCGACCGCATCTGCAAGCTGGTGCCCAACAACCCGGCCAAGCCGGTGACCTTGGCCCAGGCGCTGGAATCCGAGCAGCTCTTGAAGCAGCAATACGAGGAGGACCCCGACATCAAGCGCCTGGTCGATCTGGCGCTGCAGCTCGAGGGCCTCTATCGCCACGCCTCGACGCACGCCGCCGGCGTGGTGATCGGCGACCGGCCGCTCGACGAGCTGGTGCCGCTCTACCGCGATACCGACAACCAGGAGCAGCTACCGGCGACCCAGTTCAACATGAAATGGGTCGAGAGCGCAGGGCTGGTGAAGTTCGACTTCCTGGGCCTCAAGACGCTCACCGTGCTGGAGAAGGCGGTCGACTTGATCGGCCGCGGCACGATCGATCTCGCCAAGCTGCCGCTCGACGACGCCGGCACCTACAAGATGCTGGCGCGCGGCGATGTCTCGGGCGTGTTCCAGCTCGAAGGCAGCGGCATGCGCGACACCTTGCGCCGCCTGCGGCCCGACCGCTTCGAGGACATCATCGCCGTCGTGGCGCTCTATCGCCCCGGCCCGATGGAGAACATCCCCAGCTACATCAAGCGCAAGCAGAGGGAAGAGCCGGTCGATTACCTGCACCCGATGCTCAAGGACATCCTGGAGGAGACCTACGGCATCATCATCTACCAGGAGCAGGTGATGCAGATCGCCCAGGTGCTCAGCGGCTATTCGCTGGGCGGCGCCGACCTGCTGCGCCGCGCCATGGGCAAGAAGATCGCGTCGGAGATGGCGGCGCAGCGCAAGACCTTCGTCGACGGCGCGGTGGCCAACGGCGTCGACGCCGGCAAGGCCTCCTCGATCTTCGACCAGGTCGACAAGTTCGCCGGCTACGGCTTCAACAAGAGCCACGCCGCGGCCTATGCGCTGGTGAGCTACCAGACGGCGTACCTGAAGGCCAACTACCCGGTCGAGTTCATCGCCGCCTCGATGACCCTCGACATGGGCAATACCGACAAGCTCGCGCAGTTCCGCCGCGAGCTCGACCGGCTGAAGATCGAGCTGTTGCCGCCTGACGTGAATCACTCCACGGCGGAGTTCACCGTCGAGACCACCGCGGAAGGCAAGAAGGCGGTGCGCTACGCGCTGGCGGCGGTGAAGGGCGTCGGCCGCGACGCCATGGAGCGGCTGGTCGAGAAGCGGGAGGAGGGCGGCAAATTCGCCTCGCTGTTCGACTTCGCCGAGCGGCTCGACGGCCGCGTGCTGAACAAGCGGCTGCTGGAGAGCCTGGTGCGCGCCGGCGCCTTCGACGGGCTGAACAAGAACCGCGCGCAGACCTTCGCCGCGATCGAGAGCCTGATCCGCCACGCGCAGGCCACGGCGGAGTCGCGCGAGAGCGACCAGAGCGGCCTGTTCGGCGACGACACGGTGCAGCGTCGGCCGCCTTTGCCCAAGATCCCCGACTGGTCGGCGATGGAGCGCCTGCAGCACGAGTTCGCCGCCATCGGCTTCTATTTCTCCTCGCATCCGCTGGCCGCCTACGACCGCAGCCTCAAGCGGCTGGGCGTGATCCAGTCCCAGGAGATCACCGCGCGGCTGGCCCATGGCGGCGGCGGGCGCATCAAGCTCGCCGGCACGGTGGTCGACAAGAGCGAGCGCACCTCCGCGCGCGGCAGCCGCTTCGCCTTCATCTCCATGTCGGACCAGGCCGGCAGCTTCGAGATCACCGTTTTCAGCGAGCTCCTGGGCGCCAAGCGTGACCTGCTGCAACCGGGCAACGCGCTCCTGGTGTCGTGCGACGGCCGCCTCGACGGCGAGCAGGTCAAGCTCACCGCGCAGAGCATCGAGAAGCTCGACGACGCCGTGGTGCACGCGGCGGCGGGGTTGCGCATCACGCTCAACGACCAACTGGCGCTGGCGCGTCTCAAAGAGATCATCGGCAAGCCCGGCGGCCGAGGCCAGGTCCGCCTGCTGATGGCACTCGACGCCGAAACCGAGGTCGAGATGGCGCTACCCGGCGGCTACACCATCGCCCCTGGCATCCGCGACCAGATCGCTCGCACCTCGGGCGTCGAGCACGTGGAGGAGGTGTGAGCGTCTTCGGGAGCGCCGCCGCGAGGCGTCTGACCAATGTCCCTCTCAATGCGAGAGGAGGGTTGGCAGGCGAAGGTCGCTGAGAATCCCCTTGGTCGCGCCGCCCAGGATGAAGTCCCGGATACGGGAGTGACCGAATCCCCCCATCGCCAAGAGCTTCGCCCCTTCCGACAGGGCTGCATCCTGTAACGCCGCAGCGATGCTCTTTCTGCCGAGGAGGACGTCGAGCGGCTTGGCGCTGAATCCCCGCTTCTCCAACGCCGATGCGAGGGCGCCGGCAAGGTCCGACCCGCTCAGCGGTTTTTCGTCTCGAACCGTCAGCACAGAGACGCGACCGCCCTCCGCCAGAAACGGCAAGGCGTCGCCGAGCGCGCGTGCGGCGAACCGGCCCGCGTCCCAGGCTATCGCGATGTGATCGAGGGGAGCCGGGCGGGCCGCGGGCGGCACCAGAATCGTCGGGCGACCGGAGCCGAAGACGACGGCGTGAATCATGTCCTGCGCCACCATCTCGCCGGACCAGGGAAGCACCGCGAGGTCGAAGTACCGCGCTTCGGCGGCGGCCGTGTCCAGCGCGGCGCCCAGTATGGTCTCGCGGCTCGCGCAGGACGCGTCGAGGCGCGAACCCGCCGCCGCCCGCACGAGGCTTCGCAGGCGGTCGCACTCGGCCTTGCTCTTGTCTTCGGCGGCGCGGACGAGGCCGGGGACATCGATGACCAGATTGCCCAACGCCGAGGGCACATGCGGAATGTCGACGGAGAATGTCGTCACGTCGAGGGTGCTCTCGAGCGTGGGCACGAAAGCGACGGCCGCCTGGATCGACGCGTCCGCCACGGCTTCGGGATAGCTGGCCAAGGGCATGTAGGCGTTGCGAATTCGCGTCATCACGACTCTTCCGGCGAATTGTGGTTTGGGGGGAGGCCGACAGGAACTTTCGTTCCAGTCGCATCCGGGATGTCGGAACAGTGTGGCGCAAGAATGCTGAAGCAGGATTGAGCTGGATCAATCGAGATCGGCCAAACGTCACTATCCTGAACCAAAGGAGACGGAGGGGCGCTGGATGCCACATGATCGATATCAGACCGTGCCGGAACTGGCGGATCGGCTGGAGGTCGCCGAGGCGACCGTGCGGCAATGGATCAAGTCCGGCGTTCTGCGCGCCATCGATATCGGCAAGGGCTGGCGCATCGCGGATACCGATCTGGAGCGCTTCCTGAAGGCCCGTGAGACGGCGCCGCGCGAAAGTGACGCCACCGCGATCGGCTCTGGGGCCTCGCGTCTCCACTCTTCCCCGACACGCAGCGTCGACCCGGGGAACGCCGCGCGGACCAACCAAGAACGAGCCTGAGCGGCCCTTTCACATCGCGCGGCTGTCAGTGCATCGCGCTCGATCGACGCACGGCGCGGCCGCGAGACCTGAGCGGGCTTCAAGCACGGCATCTAACGGTGGAGTCCTGACGTGGTGACTGGCAATCCAGCGACAATGGTTCCGGCCATACTCCTGGCGACCGACCTGAGCAGCCGCTGCGACCGCGCCTTCGAACGCGCGTGCGTCCTAGCGGCGGCATGGGGCGCGACGCTTCACGTCGTCACCGCCGTGGAAGGTGATGTTCGCCAACCCTCGTGGCGATCCACCTCCAATCGGGCGCTCGACAGGATGCGGGCGGATGTGGCGGAAGCCCTTGGCGTACGCCCCCTGTCTTGGGAGCCCGCCGTGGCGGTGGGGCCGGTCCACGAGGTGGTGATCGACACGGCGGCGCGCGTCGCCGCCGAACTCATCGTCATCGGTGCGGCGGGCAACGAGCTGCTCGGCCGGCATCGCCCGGGACGAACGGTGGAGACGCTGATCCGCGAATCGCCCGTGCCGGTGCTGGTGGTGAGACGTCGGGCGATCCGCGAATACAGGCGGATCTTCTTGCCGACGGACTATTCCCAAGCCGCCGAGTTCGCCCTGTTGCGCGCGATCGCCCTATTTCCACACGCGCAATTCACGCTCCTGCACGGCTACCGCGTGCCTTTCGCTGGTTTTCTGAGCGATGTGGCCCATCGCGGCGAGATGGAGGAATTGGCCTTGCGGCAGCAGGCCGAGTTCATCGCCCGCGTGGAAGCGAAAACCGGACGATCGGGCCGGGTCCTCGGGTTCGTGGAGTGTGGTGAGCCGGGCCGGCTCGTGGCGGACTATGTCGGCGAAACCGCTCCCGACCTCATGGTGCTCGGCGCCCACGATCATGCCGGGATCTGGGGCGCTCTCAGCGTGGACGTCGCCGGCCGGCTGTTGATGATGGCGGGCTGCGATGTCCTGGTCGTCCCCGAGGCCAGTGAGCTGCGGCGGCCCACGGCGGCGATGACGCGTTGATGCGGGGCATGACGCTGAGCGACGCCCACGCGCGTCCGGTCGACGCCACGCTCTCGGCGCTCGAAGCCTGTCCCCAAGGCCTCTCCGCCGTCGAGGCGGCGCGGCGGCTGGCCGCGCACGGGCCGAACCGGCTGCCCGAGGCGCGGGCGCGCGGGCCGCTCCAGCGGTTCCTGGCGCAGTTCCACAATGTCCTGATCTACGTCCTTCTCGGCGCCGCCCTGGTGACGGGGACCTTGCGGCACTGGGTCGATACCGGCGTGATCCTCGCCGTGGTGCTCGCCAACGCGGTGATCGGCTTCATCCAGGAAGGCAAGGCCGAGTCCGCGATGGCCGCGGTCCGCCGCATGCTCGCGCCGCGCGCTACCGTCCTTCGAGACGGGCGGCGGATGACGGTTGCGGGTGCCGATGTGGTGCCGGGCGACATCGTCCTCCTCGAGGCGGGCGACAAGGTGCCCGCCGATCTGCGGGTGATCGAAGCGCGAGGGCTGACGGCGCAGGAGGCGATCCTCACCGGCGAATCCGTGCCGGTGGAAAAGGTCGCCGATCCTGTCGCCATCGACGCGGCCTTGGCCGATCGGCGCTCGATGCTGTGGTCGGGCACGCTTGTCACCCAGGGCACAACCCGTGCGGTCGTGGTCGCGACCGGAGCGAAAACCGAGGTCGGGCGGATCGGCGGGCTCATCGCCGGGGTGGAGCGACTGACGACGCCGCTCGTCGAGCAGATGGATCATTTCGCGCGCTGGCTGTCGCTGCTGATCCTGCTCGCCTCGGGCCTCCTGCTCGCCTACGGCTACTATGTCGGGCATCACGACTTCTCCGAGATGTTCATGGCCGTCGTGGGCGTCGCCGTCGCCGCGATTCCCGAAGGCCTGCCGGCGGTGATGACGATCACGCTGGCGATCGGCGTGCAGGCGATGGCGCGGCGCAACGCCATCGTGCGCCGCTTGCCCGCGATCGAAGCCATCGGCTCGGTCTCGGTGATCTGCACGGACAAGACCGGGACACTGACGCGCAACGAGATGGTGGTAGCCGCCGCCGAGACGCCGGCAGGCGTGTTCGAGATCGCGGGCGAGGGCTATGGCCCCGAAGGCGCGATCACGCCGGCCGGCGACCTCTCGCGGCTCGCCCTCGCGGCGGCGTTGTGCAACGACGCGGCCCTGCATCAACGCGCCGGACACTGGACGGTCGAGGGCGACCCGATGGAGGGCGCGCTTCTGGCCTTCGCCGGCAAGGTGGGAGGCGATCACGCCGCGCGGCGGCTGGATGTCGTCCCGTTCGACAGCCGCCACCGCTTCATGGCGGTGCTGAGCGAGGGCGCGGTGGGCCGGCTGGTCCATGTGAAAGGTGCGCCGGAACGGGTTCTTCGGATGTGCGGCGGCATCGACCGGCGCCATTGGCACGACCGGGCCGAGGCCATGGCGCGGCGGGGCTTGCGCGTGCTCGCGTTGGCGGAACGCGCCGAGGCGTGCGAACGGATCGATGCCGCCGCGCTGGACGGGCGCCTCGACTTCCTCGGCCTGGTCGGTCTGATCGACCCGCCCCGGCCCGAGGCCATCGCCGCCGTCGCGGAATGTCGGGCGGCGGGGATCAGGGTGAAGATGATCACCGGCGACCACGCCGGCACCGCCGCCGCCATCGCCGCGCAGATCGGGCTGCAGAACCCGGCGCGCGTGCTGACCGGCACCGATCTCGACAAGCTCGACGACGCGCAACTGGCGATGGAGGCGGCCACTGTCGATGTCTTCGCCCGCACCAGTCCCGAGCACAAGCTGCGCCTTGTCACCGCGCTCCAGGCCAACGGCCTATCGGTCGCCATGACCGGCGACGGGGTGAACGACGCTCCCGCGCTGAAGCGCGCGGACGCCGGCATCGCCATGGGGCTGAAGGGTTCGGAGGCCGCCAAGGAGGCGGCCGATCTGGTGCTGGCCGACGACAATTTCGCCTCCATCGCCGCGGCGGTGCGCGAGGGGCGCACGGTATGGGACAATCTCAAGAAGGTGATCAGCTGGACCCTGCCCACCAACACCGGCGAGGCGATGGTGATCGTTCTCGCCCTGCTGCTGGGGCTGTCGCTGCCCGTGACGGCGGTGCAGATCCTCTGGATCAACCTGATCACCGGCATCACGTTGGGAATCGCGCTGGCCTTCGAGCCGACCGAAGCCGGCACCATGGCCCGGCCGCCGCGGCCGCGTGACGCGCCGATCCTGTCGGGCGAGCTCGTCTGGCATGTCGTGTTGGTGGCGGGCCTGTTCCTCGCCGCGGCGTTCGGCGTCTTCACCTACGCGATCGACAAGGGCTATCCGGTGCCGCTCGCGCAGACCATGACGATGAACACGGTGGTGGTGCTGGAGATTTTCCACCTCTTCTTCATCCGTAACATCCACGGCGCCTCGCTGACCTGGGCCGCGGCCAAGGGCACGAAGGTCGTCTGGGCGGTCGTCGTGACGATCACCGCGGCGCAATTCGCCGTCACCTACCTGCCGCCGCTGCAGGCGGCGCTGGGAACGCGGCCCGTGCCGCTCGCCGACGGCGTTCTGATCGTCGCCGTCGGCGCCGCCTTCTTCGCGATCATCGAGATCGAGAAGCAGATCAGGTTGGGGTTGAGGTGAGGCTACCGCGTGCGCGCCTTGTGCCCCGCCCGCGGCGCACATCGGTCGGTGGTTGATCGACATCAAGGCCGGACGTGCCGACAGGCCGAGATTGGCTAGGAAGATTCAGGAGGTCCACATGCGTTCGATCCTCGTCACGGTCGACGACACGCCATCGGCCATCGCCGCCAGGGGACTCGCCGTCGCGTTGGCTCGCCTGCGTGGCGCCGAGGTAAGAGGCGTGACCGCCCTGGATGTCGGCGATCTCGATCGCGTCGAGCCCGTTCCGCTCGGCGGCGCGCGGCACGCCTACGACAGGCTGCGGCATCGCGAGAAGCTGGCGAGCGAGCGGCGCGCGCGGATCGCCGAACTGCCGGCGCTGTTTCAGCGTTCCCTCGCGGACGCGGGCATACGGGCGGCCTGCTCGACATTGGAAACCGACATCCGCGGCGAACTACTGGGAATGATCGAGACATGCGATCTCGTCGTCAGCGGGCGCGACGCGGAGTTCCATCTCGAGGCGCTCGAGGGCGTCACGCCGTTGGTCGAGTACATCATCGCCAAGGGCTGCCGTCCCGTCGTGGTCTGCGGGCCCGAGCGGGTCGAAGGCGGGCCCGTGCTGGTGGCCTACGATGGCAGCGCGCCGGCGGCGAAGGCGTTGCAGCTCGCGACCCTGACGGGGATGTTCGAGTCCACGAGGGCCCATGTCGTGACCACCGCCCGTGAGCGGGCGGCGGCCATGACCGTCGCCGAGCGGGCAGGGGCGTACTTGTCGTCGCACGGTATCGCCGCCGACCTCGACGTCGTCGAATCCAACTATCCGCTCGAGGTCCTGTCCAAGCGCGCCTCGGAAATCAGGGCGCGGATGCTTGTCATGGGCGCCTTCGGCCACCGTGGGATTCGCGAGATTCTCTTTGGTTCGACGACCCGCGGTCTATTCGACCAGGTACCGGTGCCGCTGTTCATCTATCATTGATCGCGCGACATCGCCGGGGAGCGCATCCTTGGCGTCCCGCATTCGCCGGCAACCCGAGCCATCGTGGTGATGACGACCCAACCCTCGCTTCTCGGCGACACGCCGACACCCCGCCGGCGCGGTGGCAACCTGCCGGCGCCAGCCGAGGGCTCGCCGCTGCGGCGCGTGGCGCCGGCGGGCGTTTACCTCGGCACCTCCTCGTGGTCCTTCCCCGGCTGGCAGGGCCTCGTCTGGCAGGGCCAGCACACCGCGCCGTCGCTGTCGCGCGACGGGCTGCCGGCCTACGCCGCGCTGGGGCTGTTGCGTACCGTCGGCATCGACCGCAGCTTCTATTCACCGATGTCGGCCGACGAGTTCGCCACCTACGCCCTGCAGGTGCCGGCCGATTTCCGCTTCCTGGTGAAGGCGCCGGCGCTGGTCACCGACGCCGTGGTGCGCGCCGAGAACGGCAGCGGCCGCGCGGCCAACCGCTGGTTCCTCGACGCCGACGTGGCGCTCGACCGCTTCATCGGCCCGGCGATCGAGGGGCTGGGCCAGCGCGCCGGCCCGCTGGTCTTCCAGTTCTCGCCCGCGCCGCGCGCCATGCTCGCCGACCCCGTCGCGTGGATCGAACGCCTCGGCCTGTTCCTGGAGATGTTGCCGCGCGAGGTGCGCGGCCTGGCGCCGCTCTACGCCGTCGAGCTGCGCAACCCCGAGTTCCTCACGCCGCGCCTGATGCGCCTGCTGCGCGCGCAGGGCGTGCGCTACGTCATCGGCCTGCACGACCGCATGCCCGGCATCGAGCGCCAGGTGAACGCGCTGCGCGTGCTCGACGAGTGCCCGGACGGCGACTACGCGCCGGCGGGACCGCTGATCGTGCGCTGGAACCTCAAGCCCGGGCTGAAATACGAGGAAGCCAAGGAGCACTACTTCCCGTTCAACCGCCTGGTCGACGAAGATCCCGATACGCGTCGCATGCTCGCCGCCCTGGCGCGCGCGGCCACGCGCAACGGCCAATCGGCCTTCATCATCGCCAACAACAAGGCCGAGGGCAGCGCGCCGCTGTCGCTGCTGAAGCTCGCGGAGGCGATCGACGCCGCCTGATCGGCGTCACCCTGTCATTCCGAGCACAGCGAGGAATCTTTCGGCGACGGAAAGATTCCTCGCTGTGCTCGGAATGACAGGTGTGTTTGACCAATCGCGCGCCACGCCGGGTACCGGGATCGCTTCGCATCGCGCCATGGCTTGCGTCCGCACCATCACGTCAGACGACGGCGCCACAGGCATGAAGCGCGGCGACCTCGGCCGCGCTGAAGCCCCAGTCACCCAGCGCTTCGTCCGCGTGCTGGTCGACAGAGCCCGCCGACCGCCGGATTTCCGGCTTGGTGCGGCTGAAGCGTGGCGCGGGCGCGGGTTGCGTCACGCCATCTTTCTCGACGAAGGTTCCGCGGGCGCGCATGTGCGGGTGCGTCGGCGCCTCGGCGAGCGTGAGCACGGGCGCGAAGCAGACCTCGGACCCCTCCATGATCGCGCACCACTCGTCGCGCGTCTTGGCGCGGAATTTCTCCTTGAAACACGCCCGGATCGCCGGCCAGCCCTTGCGGTCGTGTCGATCCGCCGGCAGGACTCCGGCGGCGATGCCCAGGCGCTCGAGCAGGGCGTCGTAGAATTGCGGCTCGTTGCAGCCGATCGAGATCCACTTGCCGTCGGCGGTCTCGTAGACGTCGTACCAAGGGGTCCCCGAGTCGAGCCGGTTCGAGCCGCGATTGTCGGTCCACAAGCCGGCCGCGTGCATGCCGTACATCATCGTCATGAGACTTGAGACGCCGTCGACCATGGCGGCGTCGACGACCTGGCCGCGGCCCGATGATCGCGCTTCGAAGAGGGCGCAGAGAATGCCGAACGCCAGGTACAGGGCGCCGCCGCCGAAATCGCCGACCAGATTGAGCGGTGGAACCGGCGGCCCGTCCTTCATGCCGATCGCGTGCAGCGCGCCCGTCAAGGCGATGTAGTTGATGTCATGGCCCGGAATGGCGGCGAGCGGGCCATCCTGTCCCCAGCCGGTGATCCGACCGTAGACCAGCTTGGGATTGAGGCGCAGGCAGTCCTCGGGACCGAGGCCCAGACGTTCGGCGACCCCTGGCCGAAAGCCCTCGGTCACCGCATCGGCGCCGGCGATCAGACGTTTGACCGCCGCGATGGCGCGCGGATTCTTGAGGTCCATGGCGACGGCGCGTCGTCCTCGATTGAGCAATTGATGGCGCGCCTCCAGGCCCCTGACGCCTCTGTCCGCCGACGGTGGGCGGGCGATGCGCAACACATCAGCGCCCATGTCGGACAGCAGCATCGAGGTGAACGGGCCGGGGCCGATTCCCCCGAGTTCCACGACCTTCAGTCCAGCGAGCGGTCCCACACGCATCTCCTCGGCAAGCGGCTTTGGCGGCGTCGACGCCATCGGCAGCTTAGCTGACCTCCAGGCCGGCAAGCATGACCGCCTCGCTGACCTGCTTGGCTCTTGACGCACGACGCGACGCCGCGCTCACCTGAGTAATCCGATGTGTCTGTCATCCCGAGCGTAGCGAGGGATCCAGGTGGCTCCCCTAGATCCCTCGCTGCGCTCGGGATGACAGCTGTGTCTGACTAACCGCTCGAGGATCCAGGGGCTATCGCCTGGATCCCTCGCTACGCTCGGGATGACAGGGGTGGCCAAATCGCGAGGGGAGCGACATGGACCAACCGACCTTTGACTTCATCGTCGTCGGTGCCGGCTCGGCCGGCTCGGTGCTGGCCAACAGGTTGAGCGCCGACCCGCGGCACAAGGTGCTGGTGCTGGAAGCCGGGCGCGAAGGCCATCCCTGGTCGTGGATCCCGGTCGGCTTCGCCAAGCTGATCGACAACCCCAAGGCGAACTGGCTCTACGCCTCGGAGCCCGAGGCGTCGACCGGCCAGCGCCGCATCCCGATCCCGCGCGGCAAGCTGCTGGGCGGCTCGTCGTCGATCAACGGCATGGTGTTCGTGCGCGGCCAGGCGCAGGACTACGACACCTGGGCGCAGCTCGGCAATCGCGGCTGGAGCTATCGCGAGGTGCTGCCGATCTTCCGCGACATGGAGAGCTTCCAGGGCGACGCCGACGAGGAATATCGCGGCCGCAACGGACCGCTGAAGGTGACCGAGAACACCGAGAGCGGCGCGATCTACGACGCGCTGATCAAGGCCGCCGGCCAGGTCGGCATCGCCTACACCAAGGACTACAACGGCGCCAAGCAGGACGGCATCGGCATGACCCAGGCGACCATCCGCGGGGGGCGCCGCATGAGCACCGCGGTCTGCTACCTCGATCCCGCGCGCGGTCGTGCGAACCTGACCATCGTCGCCAACGCGCTGACCGAAGGCCTGCTGTTCGACGGCAAGCGCTGCGTCGGCGTGCGCTACACCGTGAACGGCCAGCGTCACGAGGCGCGCGTCACGCGCGAAGTGGTCGTCAGCGCCGGCGCGATCAACTCGCCGCAATTGCTGGAGCTCTCCGGCATCGGCCAGCCGGAGCGGCTCAAGGCGGCCGGCATCGAGGTGCGCCACGAGCTCAAGGGCGTGGGCGAGAACCTGCGCGACCACTACTCGCCGCGAATGAAATGGACGGTGCCGCCGGCGCTCGGCATGACCTACAATGACAAGATGCGGGGGCTGGGCCGCGTCGTGCAGGCGCTGCGCTATGCGCTCAACCGCAAGGGCCTGCTCGGCCTGCCCGCGGCGCCGATCCGCGCCTATGTCCGCACCCGGTCCGGGTTGGAGTCGCCCGACGCGGCGATCTCCTGGATCCCGTTCCTGGTGGGCGAGAACTTCAAGCTGGCGAAGACCTCCGGCATCACCGCGATCACGAACATCCTGCGCTCGGAGAGCACCGGCAGCATCCATGTCGTGTCGAGCCGGCCGGACACGCCGCCGGCGATCCGCTTCAACTTCCTGAGCGCGGCGCTCGACCGCGAGGTGACACTGGAGGCGATGCGCATTGTCAGGCGCATCATGACGGCGCCGGCCATGGCGGACATCGCCACCGACGAGATCGCGCCCGGCGTGAACATCAGCGCCGATGACGAGCTGCTCGACTGGGTGCGGAACAACGCCGAGACCACCTACCATCCGGTCGGCACCTGCAAGATGGGCATGGACCCGATGGCGGTGGTCGACGACCAGCTTCGGGTGCGCGGCCTGGCGGGGCTGCGCGTCGCCGACGCCTCGATCATGCCGACCTTGACCTCGGGCAACACCAACGCGCCGTCGATCATGATCGGCGAGAAGGCCGCGCGGATGATGCTCGCGTCGAGCGATCGAGCCGTCGCGGCGTAGGTGGGGCCTGCTGGACGGACATGTTGCCGGCTTTGATGGAGGAGGTGGCATGATCATCGTCGAAGGCTGGGTCCGTGCGACTCCAGAAGAAATCGAGCGGCTTCGTCCCGCCGCGGTGGAAATGATGCGCGCGACCAAGGCGAACGAGCCGGGCTGTCTGGAGTATGCCTATGCCGTCGATCTCGCGGATCCAGGGCTGTTGCGCGTGATCGAGCGTTGGGTCGACGACGCCGCGCTCGCCGCGCATTTTTCCAGCCCGCACATGGCGGCCTTCGGTCAGGCGATGGCGACCGCGCAAATCTCGGCGATGTCGGTCAAGGCCTATAAGAGCCAGGACGGGCGTACGCTGATGGAGCGCTGATCGTATCGAGAAGGCGGGCCGGGTTTGGCACGCCGCCCACACACTGACATCGCCGACTGGCGCCTAAGGCGCCGTCTGCGCTGTCCGCAATGCAAGAACGCAAGCGTGACACGGACTCGGTTGAAATACGAGGAGTCCCGGGAGCACCACTTCCCATTCAACCGACTGGTCGACGAAGACCCCGACACACGCCGCCTGCTCGCCGCCTTGGCGCGCGCGGCCACCCGCGGCGATCAGCCGCCTTCGTCATCGCCAACAACAATGTCGAGGGCAGCGCGCCGTTGCCGCTGGTGAAACTCGCGGAGGCGATCGACGACGCCAACGCGGCGGGCTGAACGTTCGGATCGCCGAGAACCCTTGCCGCTCGGGATTGCGGTCGTAAGCGTCGCACGGGAAGTTTACCGGGCTCGGCTGACCGGCACGCCTACGCGCGCGTGACAAAGTCGGCGATCCCTGTTTCCATGGGCCAGTAGCGCACACCCTTTTGGGGGGAAGGGGGTTGTCGTGATCCATGCCGGCGCGCTGCGAACGGCGACCGACGACATCGTGGCGGCGGCCCTTCTGGGCGATGGCTGGGAAGACGCGCTGACCCGCTTCGCCGACGCGGCGGATGCCGGCGGGGCATCGCTGATGTGCAACCACGGTCCCCGGCTGGCGGCCACCCTCTACACCCCGAGCATCGAGGAGCCGGTCAGGCAATTCCTCGCCGGCCGTACGCCGCCGCTGTCGCGCCAGGTGCGTGCCCGGACCGGCCTGCAGTACCGCTTCCGCGTCGATCACGACGACTTCACCGCCGAGGCGCTGCGGGTCGACGCCTATTACCAGGAGTTCCTGCGAACCCACGGCTTCTTCTGGCATGCCAACGCGACCCTTGCTGGCGAAGGCCCCGAAACGATCGACCTCAGCCTCAAGCGCCGGCTGGCGGCCGGCCCCTACGCGCCCGCCGACGTGGCGAAGCTCGACGCGGTGCTGCGCGACCTCCGTTTGATGGTCCGGTTGACCACCGGTCTCTTTGACGCCCGGGCCGGCGGGGTTGTCGAGCTGCTGCGCCAGCGCGGCGAGCCCGTTTTCGAGCTCGATGCCTGGGGGCGGGTACGGCGCACCCACGGCGGCGAGCCGGACGGCGACTGCCCGGTGCGGGTCATCGGCCGCCGACTGACCGTCGCCGACGGCGCCGCGCAACGGGCGCTGGATCGCGCCGTGATGGCGGCGGCGCGCGGCAGCGAACGCATCGGCGCCGTCAACCTGCCGCCCGACGGGGCGCAACGCTACGCCGTCCAGATCATCCACCTGGCCGGCCGGGCGCGCGACATCTTCATGGCCAGCGCCGCCGTGGCGGTGCTGCTGACCTCGCCCACCCGGCCGGCGCACCAGCGCCTGGAGCGGGTGCTGGTGCGCGACGCTTTCCAGCTGACCGACCGCGAAACAGATGTCGCTGTCCTGGTCGGCGAGGGCATGTCGGTCGAACGCATCGCCCAGACGCTGGGGCTGCAGGTGGCCACCTTGCGCGGCTATCTCAAGAGCGTCTTCGAGAAGACCGGCACAAGCCGGCAGGCCGAACTCGCCGCCCTGCTGGGTCGCTTGCGGCCATAGTGTCCGGCCTGCCGATCACGATCGGGTAGCGCCGGCTTCGCCGTGCCGGCGGCCAATACCCTCAAATGGGGGTATCGGCCGGTTGGACCGCCGCTTCACCATCCCAAACACATAGCCAGTGGGCGCGCGATTCGCGCGGGGGGATGGGCATCATGGCGACGACGACCTGGACCGGCCTGGGCGGCGACAGCGACTGGTTCAATCCGGCCAATTGGGACATCGGCGTGCCGACAGCCGCCGACACGGCGGTCATCGACGGCGTCTTCGTGGTCGACCTCGGTGCGGCGGCCAGCGTCGCCGGCGTCGTGCTCGACGGCGGCGCGACCCTCAACCTGCGAACCGCCGGCACCCTCAGTGTCGCCGGCACGCTGTCGGTCGGCGCGGCGGGCATCCTGCATTTCGACCGCGGCGGCGTCAGCGGCGGAACGCTCGACCTCGCGCTCGGCGCGCAAGTCACGGTGTCGGTCACAGCCACGTCCAACCTCGAGAACGTCCTCGACGGCGTCACCGTCGCAGGCCAAATCCTGACCGTCGCGCCGGGCGCCCGCCTGACGCTGGCCAACGGCACCACAGGCGTCAATCTCGACGATGTGCTGGCAAGCGTCGAGAGCAGCGTTCTTACGCTGCGTGACGACGTCGGGCCGGTCACGCTGTCGCAAACCTTGAGCATGAGCAAGCTGGCGCTGACCGCCGCATCGCCTGTGCTGGCACCGGATCCGAACTTCATCGTCGACGCGACCGGCGTGCTGCGCGGCTCGGGTGCCGTCTTCAGTGAATTCCCCGGATTCAGCGGGCAAGTCAGGCTGCTCAACCAGGGCCTCATCGAGTCGGACCTGACCGGCCCGACCTTCGGCGACGCGTTCCTCAACATCGTATCGAACAGCTTCACCAACGCCGGCACGATGCGGGCGACCGAGGGCACGTTCCTGCGGATCGGCAATCCGGAAGATCCGCTGGACGCCAACCACGTATTCACCAATTTGTCGGGCGGCACGCTGACCGGCGGCTTCTATGACGTGCTGTCCGACGCGACCTTGAGCATCAACGGCGCCGTGGCGCCGATCACCACCCTGGCGGCGCAGATCTCGCTGACTGGCCCGACCTCGCATTTCCAGGTCAACGGCGCCGACCTCGAAACCTCGCTGACCACGATCGCGGCGGGCGGCCAGCTCAACCTGTTCTTCGGCCATGACTTCGCCGCCGCCAACGCGCTGACCATCTCCGGCTTTCTGAATTTGCAGGGCTCCGACCTCGCGACCGCGGGTGGCCTCACGGTCACCGAGTTCGGCTTCGTCGGCGGCTACGGCACGATCACCGCCGATATCGTCAACAACGGGGTCATCCTCGCCGCCGGCGTGCCGACCGACCCGACGCTCACCCTGGTCGGCGGTGTCTCGGGCACCGGTTTCCTCGACATCGCTGGCAATTCGATCCTCTCGCTCGACGGCGCGGTCGCCGGCGGCGGTGTTCGCTTCGACACCTCGTCCGAAGCCATCTCCGACGGCACGCTGCGCATCGCGCAGATCGCGCTTTTCCAGACTTCGATCACCGGCTTCAACGCCGGCGACGTCATCAATCTCGTCGACGTGGCGGCGACCAGCGCCGCCCTCGATGCGCTCAACCCGCAGGAACTCGACCTGTTCGCCGGCGGCACGGTGGTCGCCAGCCTGCAGCTGGTCGGCGACTACGCCGGCGTCTCCTTCGCCACCGCCAACGACGGCAACGGCGGCACGCGCATCAGCTTCGACACGCAGGCGCCGGTCGCGTTCTACAACGGCGTGCTGGAGTTGTTCGGGCCGGACGCCTACGACTACACGCTGCTCTTCCCGGCGCTGGCGGCAGCGCTCTCGGAGCAGCTGGTCGACCTCGGCGGCGGCCGCCAGCGATACATCCTCGACTATGCCGGTGGCACGCGCGCCGTGTTCGAGGGCGCCGGCCTGACGCTGGGCGTCGGCGCGTTCGACCCCGCGGGCGGCGTCGTCGACAAGATCGAGGTGTTCGACACCAGCATCGGCGGCACGCCGTTGCTGCTAGCCCGCTTCTCCAGCGACCCGGCCGGCGGCCACGTGATGTCCGTGCCGTTCGACTCCAGCCTGCGGGCCGGCCTGTTCGAGGGCGGGCCGGTTTTCTATCAGCAGCTGCTGTTCGGCAACAACCGCATAGTCGGCAGCGCCAACGACGACATCCTGACGGATGATCGCGGGAACAACTTCTTCGAGGGCGGTGACGGCCTCGACACGCTGTTGTTCGGGCCGAAGGTAACGGAGATCCTGTCGGTCACGATCGGCAGCGAGCTTGGCTCGGGAAGCGCCGACTACGTCGTCGATGTCGATCCTACTCAGGCTTGGGAGGCGACAGAGCAGCTGGGCTGGCATTTCAGCAGCCCGCCGCCGGATGCGTCGCCACCTTTCGACGAGTACAACGACATCAACGACGGCGATGACGATGACGATCCCGTCCCCGATCCGCCGCCACAGCCGGATACGCCGGTCGTCGTTTCCGGCGATCCGCACCTCGTGACCTTCGACGGGGTCTACTACGATCTGCAGGCCGCCGGCGAATTCGTGCTGATGAAGGCGTTTGACGGATCGACGTTCGAGATCCAGGCCCGCTTCTCGCCACTCAACTTCAGCTACGCGACCCTGACGACCCAGGTCGGCCTTCGCGTCGGTAGCCAGCGCGTTACGGTCGATGCCGGCGACCACGGCGGCACGATCGTTCGCGTCGATGGTGTCGATGTCGGTGCCAGCCTGTCGGCGATCGGATCGGTCCTGGCGATCGATGCCGGGCAGATCGCCCGCGTGGCGGGCACGGCCACCGCCACCTTCGAAGTCACGTACGACACTGGCGAAGTTGTCCGGGTCTTCGACATCGGGAACTACATCAACATCACGGTGGACGAAGGCACCGGCCATGCAGCTGGATCACTCCGGGGCGTCGTCGGCACCAACGATGACAACCAGACCAACGAATACACGCTGCCCGACGGCACTGTGCTGGCGCTGCCGTTGTCGGTCACCGACCTGTACGACACCTTCGCCGACGCCTGGCGCGTGACCGACGCGACGTCGTTGCTCGACTACGGTCCGGGCGAGACGACCGCCACGTTCACCGATCTCGACTTCCCCGCGAGCGTCATCTCGCTAGCGGACGTGCCGGCCGACGTCCTGGTGCGCGCCAACCAGCTCGCGCTGCAGGCCGGCATCAGCGACCCGACGCTTCGCCAGAGCGCCATCTACGACTACATCGTCACCGGCAGCGTGGACGTGTTCACCACCACCGCCAACCTTCAACAGGAGGGCTTCGACGCGTCGGCCCGTGTGCTGCCAACCGGTGGCGGCGCGGCGGCTACGGCCCTCGGCGTTTCCGCGCTGTCGCCCGTCGTGACCGAGAGCGCCACCGGCACGACCAGCGTTTCGTTCCAGGTCTACCGCACGGGCGACACCACCGACGCCGTCACCGTCGACTTCGCCGTGGTGGCGCCCGGCGCCGGCTTCTTCGATATCGCCGATTTTGGCGGCGCCCTTCCCACCGGCCAGGTGACGATCCCGGCCGGCGCCGCGAGCGCCACGTTCAGCGTCGACATCCCCAACGCCGCCATCACCCTGGCCGAGGAGCGGTTGCGCGTCGAGATCGACGGTCCGCTGGGGGTGTCCGTGTTGGCGCCGACAGCCGACGTCGGCGTCATCAACAACGGCGCGGCGTCGGGTATCGCGGCCGAACCGCAGTTCGTCGAGTTCGTCGATGGCGCCTCGCTGGCGCGCAACGGCGACACCTGGACGCTCGATCTCGGCGACATCGCCCGCGGCGCGAGCGTAGCGCCGCTGTCGTTCGCCGTCGCCAATGCCTCGGCGGTGACCGGCAATTTCCTGTCGGGTGCCTTCGACGCGCTGACGGCAGCCGGCTTCACCGTCAGCGACGCCGACGCTTTCCTCAAGCTGGCCGCCGGCGGAGTCGGCGGGGGCTTCAACGTCAGCTTCGACACCTCGGTCGCGGGGCAGTTCACCCAGACCATCACGTTGCGATCGAGCCAGGGCAACCGCACCGGCTTCAGCGCCGCGCTGCCGGACCAGGTCCTCGTGATCACCGCCAACGTCGAGGCGCCCAACAGCGCTCCGATCATCGCGGCACCGGTCCTCGCAGGCGCCGCCGAGGATAGCGGCCTTGCCGTCGTCGACCTTCTGGCCGGCGCCAGCGATCCCGACAACGACACCTTGCACGTCGCCAACCTCACCGGGCTGGTGCCCGGCGTCACGCTGGTCGGCGACGCCTTGCAGGTTGACACCGGCAACGCCGCCTTCCAGAGCCTCGCCGCGGGCGCGCCGCGCCAGATCGTCGTCGGCTACGACATCGTCGACGGCAATGGCGGATCGGTGGCGCAGACCGCGACGGTCGCCGTCACCGGCGTCAACGACGCGGCCGCGATCGGCGGCGCGCAGACCGGCGTGGTCACGGAGGACGGCACGCTGATCGCCAGCGGCGCGCTGAGCGTCGCCGACCCCGATACCGGCGAGGCCGGCTTCCTGGCCGGCACCCTGGCCGGCGTCTATGGCAGCCTGGCGCTGAACGCGGCCGGCGCCTGGACGTACACGCTCAACAATGCCCACGCCGCCGTGCAGGCGCTCAACGCCGGCCAAACCCTGACCGACACCATCGCGATCCAGTCGGTCGACGGCACGACGGCCAACATCGTCCTGACCATCAACGGCGCCAACGAGGCGGCGTTCAACATCATCAACGGCACCAGTCGCGGCGAGGTGATTTCCGGCACGGCCGGCGACGATCTGATCACGCCGCTGGGCGGCAGCGACCTGGTGCGCGCCGGCGCCGGCAAAGACGTCATCAAGGCCACGATCAACGACGGCGCCGACGCATACGAGGGCGGCCCCGGCAACGACACCATCGATTACTCGATGCTGACCCAGCGTGTCGAGGTGACGCTGAACGATCTGCTGGGCGGCAGCGGCGTCGCGACCGGCCGCCAGATCGGCGTCGACGGGCTGCTGTCTTTCGAGAACGTCGTCGGCGGCCAGGCCGGCGACCGGATCGTCGGCAACCGGCTGAGCAACCGCATCGAGGGCGGCGCCGGCAACGACTCGCTGCAGGGCGGCGCCGGCGCCGACCTCTTCGCCTACGCGGTGGGCGACGGCAACGACGTCATCACCGACTTCAGCTACGCCGCCGGCGATCGCGTCGACCTCACCGGCATCAGCTACATCGGCAACGGCGCCAACGCCTCGATCGCGCTGCTCTCGGCCGATGGCGGCGCGACGACGTATACGATCTCGGCCAGCAACGGGTATATCTGGACGGGTAACGAGTTCATCTGATCGCCGCGCCGCTCCAGCGGCGCTCATGATGCGTCGCTGGAGCGACGCGGCCCGAACGGCTTGAGGGCCGCTGTTCGGTTGGGGCGCGCCACGCCAGTGGCGCGGCGTCCGATCGACAAGACGCGCCACTGGCGTGGCGCGCCCACAGCCTCCTGAAATTCGTGAGCGATGGCCCTGCTGCGGAAGGGGGGGCGGCCGAGATCTGGGCGCGGCCGCAGGGGGGCCAGCCAGCGGCCAACATAGTTCCAATCAGCCGGTTGTTGACTTCCAATCAGCCGGCTCTGGTAAGCTTTGGCCCATCCTTGATCGAGAGGACCATCGTCACCATCGAAGTGGGGATGAAGATGACAGCGCGCGTCACAGACACGTGGCTGGGAGACTGTAAGTAAACGCGGCAACCGCTCGATGTCATTTGCGGAAATGAGTCTCGTAAGTCTCGACCAGCGGCGACGGGTCGGCCCAGGCGCGTCGCGAGCGGGTGAAGACGTGGCGCGTGGTCAGCTGGGCCGGCCCGATGAAACCCGGATCGTCGAACGTGCCGGCCGGTACCGCGCGCAGGCCGGGCGCGGCTTCCAGGGTAAAGCCGAGGTTGCTGCCGCAGCGCGGGCAGAACTCGACCTCGAGCCAGCGGCCGGACTCGTCGGAGACGTGGCGGTAGCGGGTGGCCGGGGTGCCGCTGAAGGCGACTTGGTCCGCGTTGAACACCACCTCGGTGCCGAAGGCGGTGCCGGTGCGCCGCTGGCACCAGGTGCAGTGGCAGATGGTCACCCGCAGCGGCTCGCCCGTGGTCCTGAAGCGCACCGCGCCGCAGACGCAGCCGCCCGTCCTGTCCTCAGCCACCGACCCCTCCCATTCCGCATCCCGGAACGAATGCCGCAGGCCGGCGCCCTTGCCAACGCGCCGACGCGCCGTTAGAACCGCCGCCATCTCGCACGCGGGGATCGCGGACGTCGGGGAGACATCCCGCCGCCCGTTCCGGTGTCCAGCAGGACAACCCCCGCGGAGGCATAACCGGAGAAGGGTATAGACATGTCGATGCCGACGTTCACGATGCGTCAGCTCCTCGAAGCTGGCGTGCATTTCGGCCACCACACGCGCCGCTGGAACCCCGCGATGAAGCCGTACCTGTTCGGGGTGCGCAACGGGGTGCACATCATCGATCTGACGCAGACCGTGCCGCTGCTCGAGCAGGCGCTGAAGGTCGTGCGTGACACCGTCGCGGCAGGCGGGCGCATCCTGTTCGTCGGCACCAAGCCGGCGGCGGCCGAGCGGGTCGCCGAGGCGGCCAAGCGCTGCGGCCAGTATTTCGTCAACCACCGCTGGCTCGGCGGCATGATGACCAACTGGCAGACCATCTCGGCCTCGATCAAGCGCCTGCGCGAGCTCGACGACAAGCTGTCGTCGGGCGCGCTGGAGGGCCTGACCAAGAAGGAGACGCTCGACCTGACGCGCGAGCGCGAGAAGCTCGAGCGGGCGCTGGGCGGCATCAAGGAGATGGGTGGCTTACCCGATTTGCTTGTCGTGATCGACACCAACAAGGAGCAGATCGCGGTCAAGGAAGCGCAGAAGCGCGGCATCCCGATCGTCGCCATCCTCGACAGCAACTCCGATCCCGAGGGCATCAACTACCCGGTGCCGGGCAACGACGACGCGATCCGCGCGATCTCGCTGTACTGCGACCTGATCTCCAGCGCCGTGCTCGACGGCATCCGCGAGGAGATCCGCGCTTCGGGCGGCGATCTGGGCGAGTCCGCCACGCCCGACACCGAGGAGCTGCCGGACATGGGTGCCGCCGAGGGTGCCGCCGGCGACGAGGCCGCGGCGCCGCCCGCCGAGTAGCGCTGCCGCTTCTCATTCGCATTCGCAATCGGCCGGTCCCAGGACCGGCCGACCCGCATCATGGAGACCCCAATGGCTGAGATCACCGCCGCCCTGGTCAAGGAACTGCGCGAGAAGTCCGGCGCCGGCATGATGGATTGCAAGAAGGCGCTGACCGAGACGTCGGGCGACGTCGAGGCGGCCGTCGACTGGCTGCGCAAGAAGGGCCTGTCGGCCGCCGCCAAGAAGGCCGGCCGCGTCGCCGCCGAGGGCCTGGTCGGCGTGGTGTCCAACGGCACCGAGGGCGCCGTGGTCGAGGTCAACGCCGAGACCGACTTCGTCGGCCGCAACGAGACCTTCCAGAAATTCGTCGACCGCGTCGGCAGACTGGCGCTGAGCACCGACGGAAATGTCGCAAAAATGTCTACCGAGGTGCAGGGCGAGCTGACCCAGCTGATCGCCACCATCGGCGAAAACATGTCGCTGCGCCGGGCCAAGAAGCTCTCGGTCGGCAAGGGCGTGGTGGCGAGCTACGTGCACACGCCGGTGACGCCCTCGCTGGGCAAGATCGGCGTGCTGGTGGCGCTGGAATCGGCCGGCGATCCGGCCAAGCTCGCGGCCTTCGGCAAGCAGCTCGCCATGCACGTGGCGGCGACCAACCCGCAATCGGTCTCGGTCGCCGAGCTCGACCCGGCCGCCGTCGAGCGCGAGCGCGCCGTGCTGACCGATCAGGCGGCCGGCTCGGGCAAAACGCCGGAGATCGTCGCCAAGATGGTCGAAGGCCGCCTGCGCAAGTTCTACCAGGACGTGGTCCTGCTCGAGCAGACCTTTGTCATCGACGGCGAGACCAAGGTCGCCAAGGCCGTGGAGGCCGCCGGCAAGGACGCCGGCGCACCGGTCAAGGTCGCCGGCATCGCCCGCTTCCAGCTCGGCGAGGGCATCGAGAAGAAGGAAAGCGATTTCGCCGCCGAGGTCGCCGCGCAGCTCAAGGCCTAGCTGTCTGCGCGGTATTTGCACACAAAATACCGTGCGCGGCGGGTCGGAGGCCGTGTAGTATCCGCCGTCCCCGCAGAGGCCGAAGATGTCCGCGAAGCCCCTCTATCGCCGTGTCCTCTTGAAGCTGTCCGGCGAAGGGCTGATGGGCGAGCGCGAGTACGGCCTCGACCCCGTCATGCTCTCGAGCATCGCCCAAGAGATCGCCACCGTGCACGCCATGGGCGTGCAGGTCTGCGTCGTCATCGGCGGCGGCAACATCTTCCGCGGTATATCGGGGGCGGCCGCCGGCATGGAGCGGGCGAGCGCCGACTACATGGGCATGCTGGCCACCGTCATCAATTCGCTGGCGCTGCAGAACGCGCTGGAGAAGATCGGCCTGCACACCCGCGTCGTCTCGGCCATCCCGATGACCACGGTGTGCGAGCCCTATATCCGCCGCCGCGCCGTGCGCCACATGGAGAAGGGCCGGGTGGTGATCTTCGCCGCCGGCACCGGCAACCCGTTCTTCACCACCGATACCGCCGCCGCCCTGCGCGCCGCCGAGATGGGCGCCGACGCGATGCTCAAGGCCACCCAGGTCGATGGCGTCTACACCGCCGACCCGCGCAAGGATCCTAACGCCAAGCGCTATGAGCGGCTGACCTACATGGACGTGCTGTCCCAGGATCTGCAGGTGATGGACGCCTCGGCGATTTCGCTGTCGCGCGAGAACGGCATCCCGATCCTCGTTTTCGATCTTCACACGCCCGGCGCCTTCGCGCAGGTTATGCGCGGTGAAGGCACCTTCACCATCATCACCGACGAGGTGTGACCATGGTTGCGCCAAGCCTCAAGGATTTCGAGAAGCGCATGGACGGCGCGCTCGAGGCGCTGAAGAAGGAGTTCGCCGGTCTGCGCACCGGCCGCGCGTCGACGACCCTGCTCGACCCCGTGGTGGTCGAGGCCTATGGCCAGCGCATGCCGCTCAACCAGGTCGGCACGGTGAGCGCGCCCGAGCCGCGCATGCTGTCGGTGACGGTCTGGGACAAGGGTATGGTGGCGGCCGTCGCCAAGGCGATCCGCGAGGCCGGGCTGGGCCTCAATCCGCTGCCTGATGGCTCACTGGTGCGCATCCCGATTCCCGAGCTCAACGAGGAGCGCCGCAAGGAACTCACCAAGGTCGCGCACAAGTACGCCGAGCAGGCCAAGGTCGCGGTCCGCAACGTGCGGCGCGACGGCATGGAAGTGCTGAAGAAGGCCGAGAAGGACCACCAGATCTCGCAGGACGAGCATCGCAAGCTGAACGACGACGTTCAGAAGATGACCGACCGTCATGTGAAGCTGGTCGACGACGCGCTGCATGCCAAGGAGAAGGAGATCATGACGGTCTGACGGCCCACGCCGCGGATCGTCCCGAGTCCCGCATGTTGCAGCACGCCACAGCACCCGCTGAAACCGCGTCAGTACCGCGTCACGTCGCCATCATCATGGATGGCAATGGCCGCTGGGCGAAGGCGCGCGGCTTGCCGCGCACGGCGGGCCATCGTCGCGGCGTCGAGGCGGTGCGCGAGGTGGTGCGCGGTGCCGCCGAGCTGGGTATCCCCTACATCACGCTGTTCGGCTTCTCGACCGAGAACTGGAAGCGGCCGGCCGACGAGGTCGACTTCCTCATGGGCCTGCTGCGCCACTACATGCGCACCGAGATGGACACGCTGGCCAAGGAGGGCGCGCGGCTGCGCGTCATCGGCGACCGCGACGGCCTGCCCCGGGACATCGCCGTCATGATCGACGAGGCCGAGGCGCGCACGCGCGCCAACGCGCGCATCAACGTCACCATCGCGCTGAACTATGGCGGCCGCGCCGACATCGCGCGCGCCGCGCGGCGGCTGGCCGAGCGGGCGGTTGCCGGCAAGATGGCCGCCGGCACGATCGACGAGGCGGCGCTGACGCGCGAGCTGCTGACATCGGACATCCCCGACCCCGACCTGCTGATCCGCACCAGCGGCGAGCAGCGCATCAGCAACTTCCTGCTCTGGCAATCGGCCTATGCCGAGATGCTGTTCGTCGACACGCTGTGGCCGGACTTCGGCAAACCCCAACTCGCCGCCGCCATCGCCGAGTACAGCCGCCGGGAGCGGCGATATGGCGCCGTCGCCGGCTGACGCGGCGGTCGCGCCCTCCAAGCCCCGCCGCGACCTGATTCTGCGCATCGTTTCGGCGCTGGTGCTGGCGCCACTGGTGCTGATCGCGACCTGGCACGGCTTTCCCTTCTTCGACCTGTTGCTGGCTATCGGCGTGGTGCTGGCGTGGCGCGAATGGCGCCTGCTGGTGGGCGGCTGGCGCCGTCCTGGGCTGCTGCTGTCAGGCGCGGCCTATATCGCCGCGGTGACGCTTTCGCTGTTGTCGCTGCGCCACCAGCCGGAGACCGGCCTGCAGGCCGTGCTCTGGCTGCTGGCCACGGTCTGGGCCACCGACATCTTCGCCTATGTCGCCGGACGCACCTTGGGGGGTGCGAAGCTGGCGCCGCGGCTCAGCCCGAAGAAGACCTGGTCGGGCGCGCTGGGCGGCCTCGCCGCGGCGATCATCGTCGGCGCCTGCACCGCGTGGTTCTTCACCGGCGGGTCGGTGATCGGCATCGCCATGGCCGGCGGCCTCCTGTCCGTTGTGTCGCAGATCGGCGATCTCGCGGAGTCGGCGGTGAAACGCCATATGGGCGTCAAGGATTCCGGGCGGCTGATACCCGGCCATGGCGGCCTGCTCGACCGCGTCGACGCGCTCATGGCGGCGGCCGTGGCGATGGCCGCCATCCGGTGGGCCGGCGATGGCCGCTGGCCCTGGTAGGCGGGGCATGAAGCGCGTCACGATCCTCGGTTCCACCGGCTCCGTCGGCTGCAACACGGTCGACCTGCTGGCGCGCCATCCGGAGCGCTATGCGGTCGAGGCGCTGACCGCCAACGCCAATGTCGATCTCCTGGCCGAGCAGGCGCGCCG
>CAYTFW010000055.1:0-33483 GCA_964437145.1 uncultured Rhizobiaceae bacterium | reverse complement strand
CGATCAGGCCGGCCAGACCGCCAAGGCGCGGCGCGTGCCGCTGGGCAACGTCGCGATGCGCGCCATCGCCGCGCTGATCGCGCTGCCCTTCCTGTCGCTGGCGGCGCGCTACCTCGCGCAATTCGAGGCCGAGCCGGCACGCGTGGTGATCAACTTCCACACCGGCTTCAACCTGGCCACGGCGCTGATCTTCCTGCCGCTCACCGGCCTGATCGCGCTCCTGGTGTCGCGGCTGCTGCCGGACAAGCCGACGCCGGAAGACGCCAGCGCGCCGCGCTACCTCGACGCCACGGTGCTCGATACGCCGAGCGAAGCGCTGGCTTGCGCCATGCGCGAGACTCTGCATCTGGGCGACAACGTCGAGCGCATGTTGCGCCAGAGCATGGAGGCGATCGAGCGCTCCGATCTGAAGCTGACCCGGGAGATCGAGGACGCCGACGATTCGGTCGACAAGCTCTACGAGGCGATCAAGCTCTACCTGATCGGCGCGTCGCGCGCCGAGCTGTCGCTGGAGGAGAGCCGGCGCGCCGCCGAGATCCTGACCTTCGTCACCAACCTCGAGCATGTCGGCGACATCATCGACAAGAACCTGATGGAGCTGGCGGCCAAGAAGGCCAAGAACCGCCTGTCGTTCTCGGCCCAGGGCCTGGCTGAATTGCGCGCCTTCCATCAGCTGGTGATGGACAATCTGCGGCTGGCCTACAACGTCTTCGCCACGCGCGACATCGTGCTGGCGCGCCGACTGCTGGCGAGCAAGTCGACGATCCGCGAGGCCGAGCAGCGCGCCGCCGAGAGCCACTTCGCGCGCCTGCGCGAGGGCCGGCCGGAATCGCTGGAGACCAGCTCGATCCACATGGACATTGTGCGCGATCTGAAGCGCATCAACGGCCACCTCACCTCGGTCGCCTATCCGATCCTCGAGGAGGCCGGCGAGCTCGCCGCGTCGCGTTTGCGCGAGCGCGAGGAAGCGGCCACGCCCTCGCCCCAGCCCAGCCGGCCTGCGACGCAGCCGTAGTCGCCTGTCAATCTCTTTGGGAGCGCCGGCGTCTCGCCGGCTCATGGTGGCGGCGCCTTGCGCCGCCTGCCGGCGGGACGCCGGCGCTCCCAAAGACGATCGGCCTAGGTGATCTTCGAGAAATCCGGCGCGCGCTTCTGCATGAAGGCGGTGATCGCCTCGCGGACTTCCGCCGAGGTGAGCTGGGCGCCGAAATGGCGCGCCTCCTCGGCGATGCGCGCGGCCACCGGCTCCGGCTGACGCTTCATCAACGCCTTGGTCAGGCGCACCGCGTTGGGCGCCTTGGCCGCCAGCGCCTTCGCGCGCGTCGTGGCCTCCGACAGCAGCGCGGCATCGTCGAACACGGCGGCGACCAGGCCCGCGGCCTCGGCCTGCGCCGCGTCCAGCCTGGCGCCGAGCAGGAACAGCTCGGCCGCCTTGGCGTGGCCGATCCGCTGCGGCAGCAACAGCGAAGAAGCCGCCTCCGGCACCAGCGCGAGATTGACGAAGGGCGCGGTGAAGGTGGCCGAGCGCGCGGCATAGACCAGGTCGCAATGCAGCAGCATGGTCGTGCCGACGCCGACCGCGAGACCGTTGACCGCGGCGACCACCGGCTTCTCCGCCGAGGAGATCGCGCGCAGGAAGCGGAACACCGGCGCCTCCGCGTCCTGCGGCGGCGCCGACATGAAGTCGCCGAGGTCGTTGCCCGATGTGAAGGCGTCGCCGGTGCCGGTGATTAGCGAGACACGGATCGCCGCCTCCTGCTCGGCCCACTCCAGCGCGTCGGCCATCGCGGCGTACATAGCGTGGGTCAGCGCGTTCTTCTTCTCGGGGCGGTTCAGGACGATCGACAGCACGCCGGCGTCGAGCGCGGTGGTGACGGCGGAGGTGGACACGGCGGGGCTCCGATGGGTGCGGGTTAAGCCCTTGTATCACAATATTGTTTCGCGATTGATGGCCGCGATGCCCTGGCAAAACCCTTGATTCGCCATGATGCGGGGCCACATTCTCCACGCGGGGATGCCAGATTTGGGTCCTCGCTGACTGCCCGCTCGGACAAGGAGGGGTGTCGTGACGACACGGGTTTCGCTGTTCAGTTCGCCGTTGCTCCTGGGTTTCGACCAGTTCGAGCGCACGCTCGACCGTCTGACCAAGCATCCGGCCGACGGCTACCCGCCCTACAACATCGAGCGGATCGGCGACAACGGCTTGCGCATCACGCTGGCCGTGGCCGGGTTCACCTCGGACGATCTGACGATCGAGCTGGCCGAGAACCAGCTGGTGGTTCGCGGGAAGCAGCAGGACGACCCCGACCGGGTCTACCTGCATCGCGGCATCGCGGCGCGTCAGTTCCAGCGCAGCTTCATGCTGGCCGAGGGAATCGAGATCGCCGGCGCGCGGCTCGACAACGGGCTGCTGTCGATCGACCTGGTGCGACCGAAGATCGAGCCGAAGGTACGGTCGATTCCGATCGAGACCGCGGCGAAATCCGCCGGCACGGGTCGTGCATCAACAGCGCGTGCACCAGGCGTGCAGACCATTGATGTCGGTCCGGAGAACACCAAGTAGTCGGTCCTGCGTTGCGTAGCGTAAGAGCGAGCGCCTGAGGAGGGCTCCAACCATGATCACGACAATCGCCCCCAAGACCTTCACCCCCGCCGAGTTCGCGGCCTTCGGCCTCGAGCAGGTCGCCTATCTCCGCCCGGTCCAGATGCCCGACGGCATGCACGCGATCGGCGTCTTCGCCGCCGACGGCCGTCCGCTGGCGACCGCGCCGTCGACCGAGCTCGCCCAGGCGCTGGTGCGCCAGAACGACCTCGAACCGGCTCTGGTTCACTAAGGAGTGACTATCGCCTTCTCCCCGCGACATCGAGCGGGGAGAAGGCTTCTACGCCGCCTGCGGGCGGGCGAAGCCAGTGAGCAGCGCGTAGATCGCATCGGCGTTCGACGACGCGCGGATTTTTTCCACCAACGCCCTGTCGCGCATCGCCCGCGAGACGCGCGCCAAGGCCGTCAGGTGATCGGCACCGGCGCCTTCCGGCGCGATCAGCATGAAGATCAGATCGACCGGACGGTCGTCGACGGCGTCGAAATCGATCGGCGTCACCAGGCGCGCGAAGGCGCCGTGCAGCGACGTCAGGCCGGGCAGTCGCGCATGCGGGATGGCGATACCGCCACCCAGGCCGGTCGAGCCCAGCTTCTCGCGCTCCCATACGGCGTCGACGATGGTGCGCTCGTGCACGCCGCTGGCGGCGGCGGCGCGATAGGCCAGCTCCTGCAAGGCCTGCTTCTTGGCGGTGGCGCCCAGCTCGGCGATCACCGAGCGCGGGCTGAGCAGCGTCGCGATATCCATCCGCTTGCATTCCTTCTCGCCCGGGGGTGGGGCGGCCGAATCCGTCTTGTTCTTGTCGTCGGAGGCCATGGAACAGGAACCCTGAAATCAATGCGTGGCGTTGGCGGGATCGACCCAGCCGATGTTTCCGTCACGGCGACGGTAGACCATGTTCATCAAGCCGTTGGCGCTGTTGCGGAACATCAGCGCCGGTTCGTGCGCCAGATCAAGCCGCATCACCGCTTCGCCCACCGTCAAGGTGGGGATATCGACGCGCATCTCGGCGACCACCGCCGGGCCGGGCTCGGCCGGTTCGCGCTCCGGCAAATCCTCGGGTTCGGCCGCCAGCACGATGTGACGCGCCGACAGATCCTGGCCGTCGCGCCCGACGCGCTGATGATGGTCGCGCAGGCGGCGCTTATAGCGGCGCAGGCGCTTGGCGACATGCCCGCCGGCGATCTCGTAGGCGGCGTAGGCATCGGTCGCCGCGCCTTGACCCTGGACGAGGATGTTGCGCCCGATATGGACGCTGACGTCGGCGCGGAATTGATAGCCGTCGCGCGAGAACACGACGGAGCCTTCGACGGCGTCGCCGAAGTACTTGCCGACCGACGATACGAGTTCACGCTCGACATGGGCGCGCAACGAATCGCCGACGTCGATCTGCTTGCCGCTGACGGTTAAATGCATGCCACACCTGGCGACGCTAAAAGGGGACGCCCCGGCCGAAAGGCGGCGGACCTTAGGGAGGGCACCCCACCAAGTCAAGAAACGCGATCTGGCGCTGCCGCACGGATATTCAAGCCCCGATGCGGGCATCATACGCCTATTTCACCTTCCGTTCATGTGGATAGTCGATGCCGCCGGGAGGTGCATCGACTTCTCGCGCCGCCGCTGCACGGAGGATGGGATGCGCATCGCCTCACGGTACTTCGCCACCGTGCGGCGGGCGATATCGATGCCCTCGCCGCGCAGCACCTCGACGATGCGATCGTCGGACAAGGTCTCGCTCGCCGGCTCGCCCGCGATCAGGCCGCGGATGCGCGAGCGCACCGACTCCGCCGAGACCGACTCCGCGCCGCCGCGCGAGGGGATCGCGGCGGTGAAGAAGTACTTGAGCTCGAAGGTGCCGCGCGGCGTGGCCATGTATTTGTGCGAGGTCACGCGGCTCACCGTGCTCTCGTGCATCTCCACGGCGATGGCGATGTCGCGCAGCACCAGCGGCCGCAGCGCCGAGACGCCGCGACGGAAGAAGCCTTCTTGCTGGCGCACGATCTCCTTCGCCACCTTCAGGATCGTCGTGGCGCGCTGGTCGAGCGCCTTGACCAGCCAGTTGGCCGACTGCAGCCGCTCGGCGAGGAACTCCTTGGCCTGCTTGTCGCGCGCCGAGCGCGTGAGCGTGGTGGCGTAGCGCCGGTCGACCAGTACCTTGGGCAGGACGTCGCTGTTGAGCTCGAGCTCCCAGATCTCGCCCTGCTCTGGGTGGCGCGCCGGTCGCAGGAAGAGATCGGGGATCACCGTCGCGCTGTCGGCCGAATCGAATCTGAGGCCGGGCTTGGGATCGAGCGCGCGCAGCTCGGCGATCATGTCGGTAAGATCCTCGGCGTCGACACCGCAGCGCCGCTGCAGGCCGGCGAGGTCGCGCCGACCCAGCAGCTCGAGGTTGTCGAGCAGCGCCGCCATCGCCGGATCGAGCCGGTCGCGGTCGGCGAGCTGCGCGCCCAGGCACTCGGCCAGCGTGCGGCTGAACAGGCCGGGCGGGTCGAGCCGCCGCAGCCGCGCCAGGATCGCCTCGAAGGGCGCGCGCTCGACACCAAGCGCCAAGCGCACCGCCTCGGCTTCGTCGGCGCCCAGCCAGCCCGACGGCTCGAGCAGGTCGGCCAGCCCCGCGGCGACCAGACGCTCGGCGGGATCGACGAACTCCAGCGATATCTGGCGCAGCGCGTGGCGCACCAGCGAGTCCTCCTCGTCGGGCAGGCGCGCCAGCGGATCGGTCCAGTCCTCGCCGCCGCCATGGCCGCCGCCGGCGCCGACGCCGGTCCAGATCGAGCCATCGCCGCCGAGGTCGCGATACTCCTCGCCGTCATGCGCCACCGGACCGTCGGTCAGCGCCGCGTTGCCATCGCGCAGCATGGTCGCGGAGTCGGCCGAGGGCACCGGATCGACCGGCGCCGGCGCCTCCTGATCGGGCGCGTCCGACGGCGCCGAGCCGTTCATCTCGGCGAGCAGCGGATTGCGCTCGAGCTCGCCCTCGACATAGGTCGCGAGCTCGATCTGCGAGAGCTGCAGCAGCTTGATCGCCTGCTGCAGCTGCGGCGTCATCACCAGCGACTGGCGCTGGCCCATCTCCAGTCGCGGGCCGAGCGACATACGTGCCATGCCGCTCATAGCCGGAAGCCTTTGCCGAGATAGGTCTCTATGACGCGTTCGTCGGCGACCAGCTCGCCCGGCGGGCCGGCGGCCAGCACCGCGCCCTCGTGCAGGACATAGGCGCGGTCGACCAGCTCCAAGGTCTCGCGCACCTTGTGGTCGGTGATCAGCACGCCGATGCCGCGCTCGCTCAGCGCGCCGATCAGGCCGCGCATCTCGGCGACGGCGATCGGATCGACGCCGGCCAGCGGCTCGTCGAGCAGGATGAAGCGCGGTCGCGCCGCCAGGGCGCGGGCGATCTCGACGCGACGCCGCTCGCCGCCCGACAGCGCCGCCGCCGGCGTGTCGCCCAGGCGCTCGAGGTCGAACTCCTCGAGCAGCGCCGCGATCACCGCCTCGCGCTGGTCGCGATCGGGCTCGGTGAGCTCGAGCACGGCGCGCAGATTGTCGGCGACGCTCAAGCCGCGGAACACCGAGGATTCCTGCGGCAGGTAGCCGATGCCCAGGCGCGCGCGGCGGAACATCGGCAGCTTGGTGATGTCGCGTCCGTCGAGCAGCACGGCGCCGGAATCGGCCGAGATCAGGCCGCAGAGGATATGGAACGTCGTGGTCTTGCCGGCGCCGTTGGGGCCGAGCAGGCCGACCACCTCGCCACGCCGCAGGTTGAGCGACAGATCACGCACCACGGGGCGGCGGTTGTAGCGCTTGTCGAGACGCACCGCCTCGAGCCCGCTATCGCTCGACACCGCGCGCAGCGTCGGCTCCCCCGGGGACTCCGCCGCGCCCCGCTTACGCCACCACATCACCACGCCCCCATCACCGGCACGGCGCGCCCTTGGCCGCGCCGCCCTTGTCCAGCACCACCGAGACGCGGCCGCGCGGCGCCGAGGTCACGCGCATCGATCCGTCCTTGGTGTTGATCTCCGCCGCCGCGCCTTCGAGCCGATCGTTGCCGCGCGTCAGCTTCACCTCGCCCGAGAGCTGCGCGTCGCCGCTCTGCGGGTCGTAGACGACGCGATTCGCCTGCACCGTGCCGGCGCAGGAGGTGACCCGCACGTCGCCCTCCGCCTCGACCCGCACCAGCCGCGTACGGCCGCGCGCGCCGACCTCGACCGGCTCGAAATGCAGGCTGAGCGTCGCCGCGCGCAGCTCCTCGCCGGGACGCATCAGGCGCACGCCGCCCCGCGCCACCACGATCCTGCGGTCGTCGTGCAGCTCGATGAAGTCGGTGGCGCTCAGCCGCGAATCGCCGCTGCTCACGGCGAGGCCGGCGCCGGTCAGCCGGCCGACGCGCTTGTCGATGTCGTAGACGGCGCGCCCGCCCGTCGCCACCAGATCGCCGCGCGCGATGCGAACCTCGCCCTCGGCCTCGACGCGGAACACCTGGCCGCGCCGCGTGTCGTCGTCGCGGTACCAGGCGCGCAGGATGCCGGCTGCGATCGAGGTCTGGCCGCGCGTCAACTTGGCGTTGCCGCGCGCGGTATAGAGCTTCTGCGTCTTGTCCCATTCGAGGCCCTGGTCGGCGGTGACCTCGATGGCGCGATCGGCCGGCTGCGCGGCGGCGGCGGCGGACGTCAGGGCGGCGAGCAGCGCCAAGGTCGCGGCGCGCATCTCAGCGCGCCTCCTCGTCGGGGCGCAGCAGCAAGCGTACGCGGCCGGTGAAGATCACGCGCTCGCCATGGCCGCGCACCTCGATGCCCTCGGCGTCGACCTCGCCATCCGGCCCGTCGCCGCGGATCGGCCGGTCGCTCAGCAGGCTGCCGGCGCGCGGATCGACGCGCAGCCGTTCGGCGACCACGGTGTTGCCGCGGTCGTCGCGCGCCGTGACGCGGCCGGCGAAGTCCATGTGGCTCTCAGTGCGATCGAAGCGGCCGGTGTCGGACCAGACCTGGATGCGCCGCCCGTTGCGCGCCGAAAGCTCGATGCGCGGCGCGGTGAGCTCGATCACCGTGTCGTCGCGGCCGCGCTGGGTGGCGCGCTCGGCGGCCAGCGAATAGGGCCGGTCGGTGCGGTCCAGGCCGCTCAGCCGGGGACGATCGAGACTGGCATAGTCCGTGCGATCGTCGCCGACCGGCGCGCGGCCCACCGGCATGCGCACCACCTCGCCGGTCAGCAGCGGCCAGACCAGCCCGGCCATGACGATGACCAGGGCGAGGAAGGGCAGCGCGATCTGGATGTGGGTGCTGTAGCGCACCAGCAGGGGCAGCGACCCGGGCGGCCGGGCGGCGAACAGCCGGCGCCTGGCGGCCCGGCGATCGACCCGGATTTTTGCGACATCGCCCCTCATCCGGGCATCTAGCGGGTCGTGTCAGGTTGATGTCAATGCAATTTTCGCGCCAACTTTGCGCACAGTCAGTGTGCAAAAATATCGGTTTCCGCCCAGCCATCGAGGTCGAGCTGGGCGCGGGCGGGCAGGAAGCGGAAGGCGGCCTCGGCCAGCGCCACCCGCTCTTCGCGCCGCAGCATAAGGTCGAGCTTTTCCTTCAGCTTGTGCAGGTGCAGCACGTCTGACGCGGCGTAGGCGATCTGCTCCTCGGAGAGCGTGTCGGCGCCCCAGTCGGAGGATTGCTGCTGCTTGCTGAGCTCAACGCCCACCAGCTCCTTGCACAGATCCTTGAGCCCGTAGCGGTCGGTGTAGGTGCGCACCAGGCGGGCGGCGATCTTGGTGCAATAGACCGGCTGGGTGACGACGCCGAGATAGTGGCGCATCACCGCGATATCGAAGCGCGCGTAGTGGAACAGCTTCAGCCGGTTGGGATCGCTCAGCAGGGCGCAGAGATTGGGCGCGTTGTACTGGCCGCGGGCGAACTGCACGAGATGGGCATCGCCATCGCCCGCCGACAGCTGCACGACACAGAGCCGGTCGCGATGGGGGTTCAGCCCCATGGTCTCGGAATCGATCGCCACCACCGGCCCGAGATCGAGGCCGGGCGGCAGGTCACCCTGATGCAGATGGTTTGTCATGGCGGTCGGTGGTGCCCTGGAGAAGACTCGAACTTCCACGCCTCGCGGCACTAGTACCTGAAACTAGCGCGTCTACCAATTCCGCCACCAGGGCACGAACCGCCGACCAAGGCGCCTCGGTTAATGGCCGGGCCGCGCGATGTCAACCATTCATCGATTTCTCGTCCCAGAGGCGAATGAGATAGCCGTCCGGGTCGAGCAGCTCGGCGCCGAAGCCCCAGAACACCTTCCGCGGCGGATGGCCGTCGCGCGCGCCCTTCGCCGCCATGTCGGGATACGAGACGTGCACGTCGTCGACCTGGAAATAGAGCGCGAAGGCCTCGGGATGATCAGGCACCGGGCCCTCGGCCAGGAAGATCGTGAAGTCGTGCTCGTCGCCCACCGCCACCGAGCGGCGATCGGGCATCTCGAACTCGACCTTGAGCCCCAGCACCTCGACGTACCAGCGGCGTGAGGCCCGCCAGTCGCGCACCGCCAGGGTGAGGTGATCGAACTTCAACATGGTCGCGCCTCCCGGCACCTTGCGCGCTCAGAAATGGTCCGGCCTGGCGACCTCGACATCGCAGAGATAGACGATCGCGGCGAAGTCGCGCAGTCGCTCGACACTATCGCGCAACAGCCGGCGCGCGACATCCTCGCGTGTGATGGCGATCACCAGCGCGTTCTCGAGGATCCGGCTGGCCTCGTCGCCATCACGCCGCCCGTGGCGACCGTGCCCCGCGACATGCGGGATCACGGTGTGGCCGGTCACGCCCGCCTCGCGCAGCCATTCCAGGACTTCGTCGAGGATGGCGCGCTCGCAGACGATCTCGATCTTCTTGCGGCGATGGATGGGCGCGTCGCTCATGGTGGCGGCCTCAGGGACGGAGCGCGGCGGCGATGGCGGTGTAGAGCGGGATGCCGATCGCGACATTGAACGGGAAGGTCACGCCCAACGATAGCGTCAAGTACAGCGCGGGATTGGCCTTGGGCAGCGCCAATCGCATGGCCGCCGGCACGGCGATGTACGACGCCGACGCGCAAAGCGTGGCGAACAGCGCCACGCCGCCGACCGAAAGACCCAGGGCCGATCCGAGCCCGAGACCGACCGCCGCGCCGATCAGCGGCTGGGCCAGCGCGAAGCCCACCAGCGCCGGCGACAGCGCCGGCGCGGCGCGCAGCTGGCGCATCGCGACCACGCCCATGTCGAGCAGGAACAGGCACAGCAGCCCGTTGAACAGGTCGCCCAGGAACGGCTTGACCTTGGCGTAGCCCGGCGCGCCGACGATCCAGCCGATCAGGAAGCCGCCGACCAGCAGCACGATGCTGCCGTTGAACAGCACCTCCCGCCACAGATGACGCGTGGCCGCCGCGCTTCGCGGGCCGGCGAACCCCGCCCGGCGCGCGAGCAGCAGGCCCATGACGATCGCCGGCGTCTCCATCACCGCCATCATCGCCACCACGTATCCCTCGAACGTCATGCCGCGCGCGGCGAGGAACTCGCTGGCGGTGACGAAGGTCACGACGCTGACCGAGCCGTAATGCGCGGCGATCGCCGCGGCGTCGACGGCGGCCGCGCGGGTCGCCGCCCGCAACAGCGCGTAGGCGACGACCGGCAGCAGGAAGCTCACGAGCCCCGCCACGACGATGGCCAGGATCGCGTCGGTCGAGGCGCCGCCAGACAGCGCCACGCCGCCTTTCATGCCGATCGCCAGCATCAGGTAGATCGCCAGGCCCTTGGCGATCGCGTCGGGAAACTCCAGATCTGATCGCACGAACGCCGCCAGCGCGCCCAGCGCGAAGCACAGCGTCATCGGCGACAGCAGATTGGCGCCGGCGAGAGACAGGATTTCAGCCGGCATCGACGCGCCCGCGGTGCCTGCGGACAATCGCCAGGGTCACGGCTCTATGATTCGGCGGATCGCTGATCGAACCTGGAGCCGTCGGGCAAGACGCGCCGGATCCGATCGCGCCAGGCGGCCGCCTGGCGCGACGAGCGTCAACTCGGACGCACCTGTCATCCCGCGCGCGGCGAGGGATCTTGATGGTGCTGAAAGATCCCTCGCCGCGCGCGGGATGACAGGTGCATTTGACCAAGCGCACCGCTCTAGGCCGGAGCATCGGCGGACAGGGCATCAATGGTCATCAATCGTCTCCCGCCGGGCGAGCGGAGGACCGTGGTCCAATGGCGTCCGGGAGCGGCGTTGTCGGGCCGTGGCTGGCGGTTTCGTGTGTCGCCGCCACACGGGTTTTCCAGAGCGAGAACAGGACGCCGCCTGCGATGAGGAACAAGGTCACGCCGAGAGAGATCGCCGGGTCGACCTTGCCGACGATCTGGTTCCAGAAGATCTTCGCGCCGATGAAGACGAGCACGATGGCGAGCGCGTATTTCAGATACTCGAAGCGGTGCACCATCGCGGCCAAGGCGAAATAGAGGGCGCGCAGACCGAGGATCGCCATGATATTGGCCGTGAACACGATGTAGGTATCGGTCGTGATGGCGAAGATCGCCGGCACCGAGTCGACGGCGAACACAAGGTCGGCGATGTTGATCACGACGAGCGCGAGGAACAGGGGCGTCGCGAAGCGCGCGAGCTTGCCCGTCTGCGGATCGGGCTTGCGGACGAAGAAACGCGAACCGTGCAACTCGGTCGTGACGCGCATGCGCTTGGACAGGAAGCGCACGATCGGATTCTTCGACACGTCCTGCTCGCTCTCTCCCATGACGAGCATCTTGATCCCCGTGGCGATCAGGAAGGCGCCGAAGATATAGAGCACCCACTCGTACTGCTGCACGAGCGCCGCGCCGAGCCCGATCATGATGCCGCGCAAGACCAGCACCGCGAGGATGCCCCAGAGCAGCGCCCGGTACTGGTATTTGGCGGGAATGGCGAAATAGCTGAAGATCAGCGAGATGACGAAGACGTTGTCGATCGAGAGCGCCTTCTCGAGGGCGTAGCCCGTGAAGTACTCCATGCCCGAGGTCGGCCCCATCGACCACCACAGCCAGGCGCCGAACACCACCGCGATCGCGATGTAGAACGCGGACAACACCAGGCTTTCGCCGACACCGAGCTCTCTGTCGTGCTTGTGCAGAACGCCGAGGTCGAAGGCGAGCAAGGCGCCAACCACGACAGCGAAGACCAGCCAGAGCCAGACCGATTGGCCGATGAAATCGCTGGTCAGGAAGTCGGCGAGCAGTTCCATGTATTTCTTCCTTG
The DNA here is from genome assembly GCA_964437145.1 of uncultured Rhizobiaceae bacterium. GTDB lineage: Bacteria > Pseudomonadota > Alphaproteobacteria > Reyranellales > Reyranellaceae > JAFAZJ01. Next base: position 21,623 of record CAYTFW010000055.1, on the reverse strand, counting down.
ATGCTCCGTCATTCGGGAGCGTTCGTTGAAAGGGTCGTAGGTCCAACATCGCGCCCGGCCCGAGGGTCGGAGAGGAGCGCGGACCTTTCAGGAGCCGTCGATAGCGATCCACCCTTGCGCGGCGATGGGCGCGGCGCCTCAGTGCGACAAGAGCACCGGCAACGGCGGGTGGGAGATGACGGTCTTTGTCGCGCCGCCCAGGACGAAGTCGCGCAGGCGGGAGTGCCCATAGGCGCCCATGACGAGCAGGTCGAGATCGTGCGCGCTCGCGTAGTCGCCGAGCGCCTGGCCGATCGACCGTCCGGCGGCCTCCTGCTCTTCCACGACGATGTCTACGCCATGAAGCGCAAGATGCCTCGTCAGCTCGGCGCCCGAACGCTTCGTATCGATCCTCTTTTCCTGTGTGATCGTCACCACCCGCACGGTCTTGGCGCGCTCCAGGATCGGCATGGCATCCGCCACGGCCCGCGCCGCCGACCGGCTGAAATCCCAGGCCACGCCGACGACATCGAGGGACAGGGGGCGGCGAGTTCTCGGCGCTTCCGGGAGGACGATGGTCGGCCGGCCCGAGCCGAAGAGCACGCACTCGGCGACATACTGCTGAAGGCCCACTTCCTCGCCGACCGGGATCATCGTGACATCGTGCATCCTGGCGTGTTCGGTCACGATGGCCGCCAGCCGCGAGGTCGTGGATGATTCGATGATGTGGTCGTGTGGAACGCCGCGCTTTGTCGCGACGCTTTCGAACGCACAGACCAGGCTCCGGGCGTTCACCGCACTCTTCTGCCGCGCGGCCGCAACCATCCCGGGGACGTCAAGCAACGCGTTCGCAAGCACGTTCTTGGTGCTCGGAATCTCGATGTTGAAAGTCAGGGCCGAGATGTGCGCGCCCAACGCCGCGCTGACCCCGACCGCTTGCTCGATCGCCGCGACCGGCGTCGGTTCGGGATAGCTGCTGATCTGGAGCAAGGCGTCCTTGAAAGCCATTCTCTTGATCTCCTCGATCGACTTGCCGCGTCACACTGACCGGGTCACGCGGGTCCACATGTCCGATCCTGTGAAGACGCACCGAGCCGGGCCGCTTCGTCCCGATCCGAGTTTCCGGCCGGTCGCCCGATCATCAGGTGGGTGTGGGGTCTGCCCGCGTGGCGAGGCTATCGCATGCGACTCCCTCTCCCCGCTTGCGGGGAGAGGGAGAGAAACGTCATTTGCGATCGCCCTGCCTACGCCGGTCAGTCGAACAGATCCGAGAAGAACGACTTCTTCCGCCTGCCGTGACGATAGTCATCGTCGTCGTCGCGGTATCGCCTATGGTCGTCACGATATCGGTTATCGTCGCCGCGATATCGGTCCGACCCATGGTCCTGCCGCACCGGCTCGTCGCGCGGTTGCGCGGGCTTCATGTCGGCGACGCTGCGCTCGATGATCTTGTCGATCTCGCCGCGGTCCAGCCAGACGCCGCGACAGGTCGGGCAATAGTCGATCTCGATGCCCGAGCGCTCGGACAGGGTCAGCCCGGTCTTGCAGATCGGGCATGACATGGCTGAGACGGCTTGCGCGTCGCGCATCGTCAGGCGATCCCATGCAGGTGGTACTCGTTAAGCCGGCGCATGCGGTCCTTGACCAGCAGCTTCAGCTTCTTGAGCCGCAGCAATCGCCAGTGGTTGAGCGCGCGCCGTCCGTCCTGCTCGTAGCGGATCGCCGCGTCCAGCCGGCTGTGCAGCCGCGTCAGTCGGTAGCTAAACGGAATCATCGCCTCTCTCCGTCGATGGTCCAGCCAATCGAGCATCGGCGACGCGCCGCGGGATCCCGCGTAGCCCGCATCGCGGCAGGCCCGATGCGGATCGGGGTTGGCCAGCGCCAGCGGGAATTCGCCGGTGCGGTATGATCCGCAAGCGAGAACCTAGCCGCGACGGCGATAGCCTTCTAATACTAAACTTGCTGGAATTTGATAGTATGAAACTATCGGCCCGTCTTTCTCGCTATCTCGCCGCCGAGCAGCAGCCGCGCGTCCGTCTGGATGCGCTTGGCGATCATCCGGTACGCCGGCGCATAGGCGGCGCCGGAGCGCCACGCCGCGGCGATGCTGCGCGTGTAGGTCCAGCGCGCCGGCCGCAGCACCTTCACGCCCGCCAGGCCACCGACATCGGAGCGGATATAGAGCTCCGGCAGGATCGCGAGACCCAGACCGGAGGCCGTCATCTGATGCACACTGTCCAGGCTGGTGCCCTCGTAGTCGCGCAGCAGCGTCATGCCCAGCTCGGCGCAGATCGCCGCGACCTGACGGTGCAGGTGGTGACGCGGGTCGAGGCTCAGCACCTGGGCACCCCGCAAATCGGCCAGGGACAGCTTGGCACGCCGCGCCAGGAGATGATCCGATGGCGCGACGACGAGCAGGCGCTCGCGAAACAAGGGCTCGATCTCGGCGTCGCTGGCCTCGATCGGCAAGGGGCCCAGCAGCATGTCGAGCGCGCCGCGCGAGAGCGCGAGCGCCTGTTCGCCGGGAATGCCTTCCTTGATGTGCAGGCGAAGATCGGGTTGCTCGCGGTGCAGCGCCGCGACGATCGCCGGCATCAGGTAGGGGCCCAAGGTGGGCGTGACGCCGAAGCGCAGCGTGCCGACGAGCCGCTCGCCGGCCCGGCGGGCGAGGCTGCGGATGTCCTCGACCTCGACGATGAGGCGCCGGGCGCGCGCGGCGACGTCCCGACCGATCGGCGTCAAGGTCGCGCCGGACGCGCGTCGTTCGATCAGGACGGCGCCCAGCCGTTCCTCCAGCGCGCGGATCTGCTGGCTGAGCGACGGCTGGGAGACGCGGCACGCGTCGGCCGCGCGATGGAAGTTCTCGAGATCGGCGATCGCGACAAGGTACTCGAGCTGGCGCAAGGTCGGCATTGTGAGTGTCCCGGAGCCGGTGGTCGATCCCGGCGGTGCAGCGCATGGCTATCGCATATATCGCCCTCTCCCCGCCTGCGGGGAGAGGGTTGGGGTGAGGGGCTGCATGACGTGACGCACCGCCGCCCTGCGCAACCTGAAACGCCCCCTCACCCCGACCCTCTCCCCGCAGGCGGGGAGAGGGAGGAAAACGTCATAGGCGATAGCCCTGCGCCTGTACTATACGCCGGCAATCGAAGCATTCGGCAGCGGGGCGTCACGATGGATATCCGGCAGGTCACGGTCTTCGGCGGCACGGGCGTCATCGGCCGCTATGTCGTGCGCGCGTTGGCCGCGCGCGGCTATCGCGTGCGCGTGGCGGTGCGCCATCCCGGGCTGGCGGATTTCACCAAGCTGGCGGGCGATGTCGGCCAGGTGACGGCCGTGCTGACCAACGTGCGCTACGCCCAGTCGGTGCGCGCGGCGATCGCCGGCAGCCAGGCCGTGGTCAACGCCACCGGCATCCACTTCCAGCGCGGCAAGCAGAAGTTCAAGGCGGTGCACGACGAGGGCGCGCGCCACATCGCCGAGGCGGCGCGCGACGCCGGCGTCTTGCGCGTGATCCATATCTCCGGCCTGGGCGCCGACAACCACCGGCCGGGCAACCGCTTCGTCGCGTCGAAGGCGATGGCCGAGCACCAGATGAACCGCGCCTTCCCCAGCGTGACCATCCTGCGCCCCAGCGTCGTGTTCTGCCCCGAGGACAAGTTCTTCAATCGCCTGGCGCTGACGGCGCGCATGCTGCCCGTCGTGCCGGTGTTCAACGGCGGCACGGCGCGCTTCCAGCCGGTGCATGCCGGCGACATCGCCGAGGCCGTGGTGCGCTGCCTGGCCGAGGAGCGCACGCAATTCGGCGTCTTCGAGCTGGGCGGCCCGCGAATCTACACCTACCGCGAGCTGGTCGAGCTCACGCTCCGCATGACCGGGCTGAAGCGCCGGATCGTCAGCCTGCCGGCCTTCCCGGTGCGCATCGGCGCTTTCTTCGCAGAGTTCGCGCCCAAGCCGCCGATCACCCGCGACCAGCTCGACCTGCTGCTGCGCGACAACGTCGTGCGCCCGGGCAGCCAGGGCTTCGCCGAGCTCGGCATCCAGCCGCGCGCCGCCGAGGCGATCCTGCCGATGTATCTCGACCGCTATCGCGTCGGCGGCCGCTACGACATCGCGGCGCCGGCATGAGCGCGCTTCGCCTATGGCCCCCTCTCCCCGCAAGCGGGGAGAGGGTTGGGGTGAGGGGGAGTTTCAAGTTGCGCACGACCGCGGTGCGTCACCTGCTACAGCCCCTCACCCCGACCCTCTCCCCGCGCGCGGGGAGAGGGAGGAAAACGCTGTGAGCGGGCGCATCGCGGTCGAGCGTGACGGGCCGGTCGCGATCATTCGCTTCGACAATCCGCCGCTGGGCTATCTCAACGCGGCGATGGTCGATCAGCTCGACGTCGCCACGGGCGAGCTGGCCGCCGATACCGCCATCCGCGCCATCGTGCTCACCGGCGCGCTGCCCGATGTCTTCGTGCGCCACTACGACGTCGCCGAGCTGCTGGCGCTGGCCGAGGCGCTGCGCGCCAAGGGCCGCAGCTTCAGCGACGCCAAATTGATGCCGCCGCGCCAGATCGACGCCGTGATCGCGCGCTGCGAGACCATGGACAAGGTGGTGATCGCGGCGATCAACGGCACGGCGATGGGCGGCGGCTTCGAGCTCTGCCTGGGTTGCGACATCCGCATCGCCCAGCGCGGCCCCTACGCGCTCGGGCAGCCCGAGATCAATATCGGCATCCTCGCCGGCGCTGGCGGCACACAGCGGCTAGCCAAACTGATCGGCACCGCCCGCGCGCTGGAGATGTCGTTGCGCGGCCGCACGCTCGGCCCCGACGAGGCCGCGCGGATCGGCATGGTGCACGAGGCGGTCGACGGTTCGGCGCTCGAGCGCGCGCTGGTGATCGCCCGGGAATGCGCGCGCAAATCACCGCTGGCGATCAAGCACATCAAGCGCCTGGTGCGCGGCGCCGAGGCCACGCCGCTCGCCGACGGTCTGGCGCTGGAGCGCACGCTGTTCCTCGACCTGCTGGTGTCGGACCGCGCGGTCGATCTGATGAAACGCATGGTCGAGGACAACCAGGACATCCGCGCCGTCGACGAGGCGTAACAACCACGCCGCCATCCTCGGGGCCGTCCGCGGCCCCTGTAGCGCTGTGAGGGATCTCTCTGAGAACGCCGGCGCTCCCACGAAGACATCCTGGATCCCTCACTCCACTACAGGGGCCGCGGATGTCGCAGTGTCAGGCTTGCGCTGTTGCAGCGTTTCCAGAAGCGTCGTCGCGCCATAGCCAGCGGGCTCTCGTGGGGTTAGGCCTGCTTTATCGCATGAGGCAAACCTCGGGGAATCTCTCCCGCCGCCACACAATTCGACAACGCAATCCTGATACCGCGCCGTACTCACCCTACGTCGCGGCAGGTGGCCTCATGAGCTACGGGCGTCGATCGACGCCGCGGTCCGCCCACTCGGCCTCTACGCGGGCAAAATCCTCTCGGGCGCGAGGCCGGCCGACCTGCCGGCGCAGCCGTCGGCCAAATTCGAACTGGCCATCAACCTGAAGACGGCGAAGAGCGTGGGCAAAGCGTGCTAGGCTTTTTGCGGCAAGGAGCGAAGCGATGGACAAGGCGGAGATTGACGTACTGGCGCGTCGCGCCGGCCTACAGAAGGCGCAGTTGGAGTTTCCCGATGATCTTGCCGCCGCGGCCAAACAGGCCGCCGAGGCGGCGGCGAACATGAAGCCGCTGGACGATCCGCGTGCCGAGCCATGGCCGCCGATGCGCGCCGGAAGCGGCCTGTGACCGACCCGCATTTCCTGTCGGCCGCGCAGGCGGCGGCGGCGATCGCCGCCCGGACGCTCTCGCCCGTCGAGCTGATGCAGGCGCTGCTGCGGCGCATCGGGCGGCTCGATCCCAGGCTCAACGTCTTCATCCAGCTCGATGGCGAGGCCGCGCTGGCCGCGGCGCAGGCGGCCGAGGCCGAGATCATGGCCGGCCGTCCGCGCGGCCCGCTGCACGGCGTGCCGGTCGGCATCAAGGACATCATCGACGTCGCTGGCCTGCCGACGACCTGCCATTCGAAGATTCTGCGGGGCAACATCGCCAAAGCGGACGCGGTCTGTGTCGCCAGGCTACGCCAGGCCGGCGCCATCGTGCTGGGCAAGCTCTCGACCCACGAATTCGCCATCGGAGGGCCAAGCTTCGATTTGCCTTGGCCGCCGGCGCGCAATCCGTGGAACCCCGATCATCACCCGGGCGGCTCGTCGTCGGGCTCGGGCGCTGGCGTCGCGGCCGGTCTCTTTCCGATGGCGCTGGGTTCCGACACCGGCGGCAGCGTGCGCAATCCGGCGAGCTGCTGCGGCATCGTCGGGCTGAAGCCGACCTACGGGCTGGTCTCGCGGCGCGGCGTCTTTCCCTTGTCCTTCACGCTCGACCATGTCGGGCCGATGACGCGCACGGTGGCGGACAACGCCTTGATGCTGGAGGCCATCGCCGGCCACGATCCGCTCGATCCGGGCAGCGCGGCAGGCGTGCCCGGCCGCTACGCCGCGCGGCTCGACCGCGGCGTGCGCGGCCTGCGCGTGGGATTCGTGCGACATTTCCATGAGACGGACCAGCCGGCCGATCCGGCGGTGACAGCGGCGCTGGAGCAGGTGGCGCGCTGTTTGCGAGAAGAAGGCGCTGACTTGCGCGACGTCACCCTGCCGGCTTTGGGCGCGTTCCGCGACGTCAACCGCATCATCCTGCAAAGCGAGGCCTGGGCCATCCATGCACCGTGGCTGCGCGAACGGCCGGGCGACTACGGCCAGCTGGCGCGGCGCCGCCTGCTGGCGGGCGCCTTCATGGCGGCGGGCGACTACGTCGAGGCGCAGCGCCTGCGTACCAGCATGATCGCCCGCGTCGAGGAGGCGTTGCGCGACGTCGACGTGCTGCTGTGCGCCAGCTCCATGGATCCAGCCTGCCGCATCGACAACCCGGCCGATATCGAGCGCACCTACCCGCGCCAGGCGCGCGTGCCGTTCAACGTCACCGGCCACCCGGCGATCGCCATGATGGCGGGCCTGTCCGCGAACGGGCTGCCGCTGTCGGTCCAGTTCGTCGGCCGTTACTTCGACGAGGCGCTGCTGTTCCAGGTGGCACGGGCGTGGGAGAAGGCGGCGGGAACCGACGGCAAGCATCCGCCGATCGAATGATCGCGATGACCGGTGCGCCGGCCGCCGGGGGTGAGCGGCGTTGCGCGGACACGCGGTCATGCGGCCACCGACGAAAACCCTGATTGACACGACGCCCGACAGAACGACTTCCGCGGTCGTCGCGACACGGCGAAGGAGAAACCCATGAACGCACTGCCGCTGGCCGGACGCATGGCTCTTGTCACCGGTGGATCGGGCGACATTGGCGGCGGGATCGCCCACGCGCTCGCGCAGGCGGGCGCCGATGTCGCCGTCACCTACGTTGGACATGCCCAAGGAGCCGATGCCACCCTCCAGGCGATCACCGCCTGCGGTCGGCGGGGTCTCACGGTGCGACTGGACCAGCGCGATCCCGGCTCCATCGACGCCTGCGTCCGAACGCTGACCGACGAATTCGGGAGGCTGGATATCCTCGTCAACAACGCGGCCTGGAACATCGGCATCCCGTTCGCCGATCTCGACCGCCTCGACGCCGATACCTGGGACCGCGTTCTTGAGACCAATCTGCGCGGACCTTTCCTCCTGGCGCGGGGGTTCGCGCCGCTGCTCAAGGCGAGCGGTGCCGGCCACATCGTCAACATCGCGTCCACCGGCGGCATCGCGCCGGCCAGCAGCAGCATCGCGTACTCGGCGAGCAAGGCCGGTCTCATCCACTTGACGCGGTGCCTTGCCGTCGCGATGGCACCCGAGGTCTCGGTGAATTGCGTCGCCCCGGGCCTTGTCAAAGGCACCCGCATGGCCGGTCGCCTGCCGGATGAGATCGTGCGTATGGCGCAGCAGCAGGCGGTTCTCGGGCGGGTCGGACAGGTCGACGACATCGCGCGCCAGATCCTGACCTTTGTCACCTCGACGTCGATATCCGGTCAAGTGATGACCATCGACGGCGGCATGCCGGTGGCGATGCGCTGAGCGAGCGCCCCGCTCGCGCAGCATGCGCATCAGGCGCGGTGTGAGGGACGCGGGACAGATGGTAAGCTATTCTCGGGAGACCATCATGCAACTCGCCTCACGCACCTACGAAGCCGACAGCATCGCCGCGGTGCAGGAGCTCTATCACAGCAACGGCTGGACCGATGGCCTGCCCATCGTGCCGCCGACCGAGGACGCGGTGCGCGCTTGCCTCGAGCGGGTGATGATGACGCCCGACCAGCTCATCGGCATCGAGCCGGTGCGCGGCCTGCCGATCGTGGCCGAGAAGCTCGCCATCAACGCTGTGATGGCCGGCTGCCTGCCGATGCATTTCCCGGTCGTCGTCACCGCCTGGATGGCGATGATGCGCGAGGAGTTCCTGATGCACGGCGCCACGGCGAGCACCGGCGGCTGCGCCGTGCTGGTCGTGATCAACGGCCCGATCCGCCAGGAGATCGGCGCGCTGGGCAGCTTCAACGCGCTGGGGAACAGCGATCGCGCCACGGCGGTGATCGGCCGCGCCATTCGGCTGTGCCTGATCAACCTGATGGACGTGCGCCCCGGCGCGATCGACCGCTCGACCTTGGGCCATCCCGGCAAGTTCAGCTACTGCGTCGCCGAGGACGAGGACGATCCCGCCTGGCCGACCCTGGCCGAGCAGCGCGGCCTGCCGCGCGATGCCTCGGCGGTGACGGTGATGGCCGCCGGCGCGCCGCGCCAGATCATGAACGAGTGGACAACCAAGCCCGAGGAGTTCCTCGAGACCTTCGCCGCCGAGATGCGCGCCAACCTCCGGCACTATTCGATCCACCCCGGCAACTACGCGCTGATCATTCCCCAGCAGTTGCGCGAGCACCTCAGGGCGGCGAAGTGGGGCCCGCGCGACATCGCGGCCTTCATCCACGAGCGCGCGCGCATCCATCGCCGCGAATGGGCCGATGTCGGCAAGGGCGCCGTGGTGCGCGACCGCGGCGACAGCGTCTATCCGGCGATGCAGTCGGCCGACCAGTTGCTGGTGATCGCCGCCGGCGGCCCGGCGGGTGGCTTCGGCGCCGTGATCCCGCCCTGGCTCGGCGACAAGAGCCACGCCGTCACCCTGCCCATCGGCGCCTGCGTCGACTGCGAGCCGCCGCCTTCACTGAAGGGAAGCCTCCCATGATCTTCCGCGTCCTCGACCCCACGCCCGAGAAGACCGCGCCGCTGGGCCAGAAGGCGCCGCGGCTCGACACCTTGCGCGGCAAGACGGTGGGCCTGATCTCCAACGGCAAGGAAGGCAGCAAGGGCTTCTTCGCGCACATCGAGGACGTGCTACGCAACGACTACGGCGTCGCCAATGTCGTGCTGCGTACCAAGCCCAACTACAGCGCGCCGGCGCCCGCCGGCATCCTGGGCGAAATCAAGAGCTGGGACGCGGTGATCTCCGGCATCGGCGATTGAGGCTCCTGCTCATCGTGCAGTCTGCACGACGCTGTCTCCGCTGAGCGCGAAGGCGTGCCCGCCTTCGGGGTGATGACCACGAACTTCGTCAGCGCCGCCGAGCTGATGGCGAAGGTGCTGGGCATGCCCGGCTACACCTTCGCCATCATCGACCACCCCGTCAGCAGCGCCTCGGACGCGATGCTGCGTGAGCGCGCCATCGTGGCGCTGGAACAGGGGCGCGGGTTCCTGTTGAAATAGCGGCCGACTCGCGCTCTGGCCGCACGTCGTCGTCGACCGCCCGATCGTGGCACGCACATGAGGGGAATCGCGCATGACGACGTACTACAGCGCCTCGGGCCTGATAGCGCCGCCGACGATGCTGGTCGACGCGGCGCCTTTGATCGCGCCGCAGCCGGGCGGGCGGCAGATGCTCGACATGACCGGGTTGGGCGAAGTCGTGGTCGGCGCCGGAAAGTCCAAGAACGTCGACTTCGCCGTTCACAGTCACATCTTCACGCGCGGCCTGTTCAACTGCTTCGCCGTCTGCGCGGTGTGGGACAAGGACGGCGGCGCCTTCAAGAAAGGCTTCCTCGCGCACATCAGCGCGCCCAAGCACAGCTTCTTCAAGATAAGCCTCGCCTCGATCCCGAAGGACGCCTTTGTCGCGTGCGGCGTTGGCGCCGGCGCCTGGGGCGCCGAGATCGCCCAGATACTGGAGGCCCATGTGCCGACCGCCAACATCTGGATCTATACCCGCCCGAACAACGACGACCATGTCGGCTTCGGCATCGATCGCGGCGGACGCTTTGGCGAGACCTTGGGTAAGGCCTGACCCGCGCTGGTCACCGCACATCGGAACCGACGGCCGAGCCTCGAAAGCCTCCGCAGCAAGAGCACAACGCTGGTCCGCCGGCGACGCGGGGGTTCGCCGCTGTTCGTCGATGCCTTAAGCGCCCATGATTACTTTGGCGTCTTCGTGGAAGGGCAGGGCTATCGCATGTGGGTTCGAAGGGTTTTCCTTCTCCCCGCGAAGGTGGGGAGAAGGTGCCCGAAGGGCGGATGAGGGGCTTCGCGGCGCTTCAATAACGACAGCGCTGGTCGTTGCGCGAGAAGCCCCTCATCCGCCTCGCTGGCGCTCGGCACCTTCTCCCCGCCTTCGCGGGGAGAAGGAAAGAAGTCCATAAGCGATAGCCCTGCGTGGAAAGGGGACCCTCTGACGGGGAGGAAGCGATCATGCGCGCGTGGCGATTCGGCATGGCGTTTGTGGCCGTGATGGCGGGACTGTCAGCGACCGTCGCCTCGGCGCAGAAGCCCGGCGGCACGTTGCGTGTGCAGATCGCCGACACGCCGCCCGGCCCGTCGCCGCACGAGGAGATCACCGTCGCGGTCGCGGTGCCGTTCATGGCGGTGTTCAACAACCTGGTGATCTACGACCAGTCGATCGCGCGCAACACCTTCGAGACCATCCGGCCGGAGCTGGCGAGCGCATGGAAGACCAGCGACGACGGCCTGCGGCTCACCTTCACCCTGCGCCGGGACGTGAAGTGGCACGACGGCAAGCCGTTCACCTCGGCCGACGTGCGCTGCACCTTCGACATGCTGATGGAGAAGGGCGAGGCGAAGTTCCGGCGCAACCCGCGCGGCATCTGGTACGAGAATGTCGAGAAAGTCACCGCCGACGGCGACTTCGAGGTCACGCTGCACCTCAAGCAGCCGCAACCGTCCTTGCTGGCGCTGCTCGCCGGCGGCTGGTCGGCGATGTATCCCTGCCACGTGCCGCCGGCGCAGATGCGGCGTCATCCGATCGGCACCGGGCCGTTCAAGTTCGTCGAGTTCAAGACCAAGGAGAGCATCCGGCTGGAGAAGAACCGCGACTACTGGAAGCCCGGCCGGCCCTATATCGACGCCATCGAGTACACGATCATCGCCGATCGCGCGACGCGCATGCTGTCGTTCATCGCCGGCAAGTTCGACATGACCTTCCCGACCGACGTCACCGTGCCGCTGCTGAAAGACCTGCAGAAGCAGCTGCCGACGGCGCAGTGCACGCTGAGGCCCCTGGGCGCCAGCTACAATCTGATCATCAACCGCGAAGCGGCGCCGTTCAACGATGCGCGCGCCCGCGCCGCGTTGGCCCACGCGCTGGACCGCAAATCCTTCGCCGCCATCGTCAGCGAGGGCGCCGACCTGCTCGGCGGCTCGATGCTGCCGCCGCCCGCCGGCGTCTGGGGCGTCGGCGTCGACGCGCTGAAGGACCTGCCGGGCTACGCCGACGACATCGAGGGCTCGCGCGAGAAGGGCCGCGCGCTGATGCGCGAGGTGGGCTATGGGCCGGACAAGCGTCTGGCGATCAAGGTCAGCACGCGCAACACCGCCGCCTATCGCGACCTCGCGGTGATCCTCATCGACCAGCTGCGCACCATCTATATCGACGGCGAGCTCGAGCCGATCGACGCCGCGGTCTACTTCAACCGCATGTACCAGAAGAACTACGTCGTGGCGCTCAACGCCACCGGCAGCTCGGTCGACGATCCCGATCAGCATTTCGCCGAGAATTACGGCTGCGGCGCGCCGCGCAACTTCAACCGCTATTGCGACGCGCGGCTTTCCGAGCTGATCGCCGCGCAATCGCGCGAGCGCGACACCGAGAAACGCCGCGCCATCGTGCGCGACATCGAGCGCCGACTGGTCGAGGAGACCGTCCGGCCGATCATCACCCACAGCGTCGCCGCCGGCTGCTGGCAGCCCCAGGTCAAGGGCCTGACCATCATGATCAACAGCATCTACAACGGCTGGCGCTTCGAGGACATCTGGCTGGACCGGTAGGCGCTCATTCCTTCTCCCCGCGAAGGCGGGGAGAAGGTGCCCGAAGGGCGGATGAGGGGCTTCGCGGTGCCTCCACGGCGATGACCGTGGTCGTTGAGCGAGAAGCCCCTCATCCGCCTCGCTGGCGCTCGGCACCTTCTCCCCGCCTTCGCGGGGAGAAGGCAAGGCAGCTACTTCTTCGCCGGCTCGCCTGGCTTGCGCGGCGGTGGCGCCGGGGGTTTCGTTGGCGCCGCGCCGCGCAACGCCTCGCGGGCGCGTTTGCCGAGCTCGCTGGTCTCGCCGGCGAGCGCGATCACGCGCTTCAGATCGGCGTCGGAGCCGGCGCGGTCGTTGCGCAGGCGACGCGCCAGCCCACGTTCCAGCAGCGCGTCGGGATAGTCCTTCTCCAGCTTCAGCGCCGCCTCGGCGTCGGCCAGCGCCTTCGCCGAATCGCCGGCGTTGCGCCAGGCCGCGGCGCGCAGCGCCAGCACGTCAGTCCGATTGGGCGACAGCTCCAGCGCGCGGGTGAGGTCGGAGGCCGCCTCGCGCCAGGCCGACACGGCGGCGAAGGTGATGCTGCGGTCGACCCAGATATCGGCGTTGCGCGGGTCGAGCAGGATGGCGGCGTTCTGCATCGCCAGCGCCTTCTCGCCGAGGCGCGCAGCCTGATAGGCCTGGCCGGCCTGGGCGAAGACCTCGGCGCGCAATTGCGCGCTCTGGCCGGTCATCTCGCGGCCGAGCCGCTCCAGCTCGGTGCCGGCCTCGACGAATTGCCCCAGGCCGTAGAAGGCGATCGCCGCGCAATGACGGGCGGCCAGGCCGCCACCCTCCTTGAACCATTCCCGCGCCGCGGTCAGCGCCTTCACCGGCTCGGCCCGCGCCTGGGCCATGCAGGCGCTGTAGCGCCGCCCCGGATCGGTCGCCGGCGATTGCGCCAGGGCGGGTGCGGCGAGCGAGAGGGCCATGGCCAGGCAGAGCACGCGTGCGATCATCGCCGCACACTTGCGCCAGGACGCGGCGGCGGGCAAGGGTGAGGCATGACGCATCGCCTCCTGTGCTTCGGGCTGGGCTACAGCGCGCGCTATCTCGCCCGGCGCCTGCGGCGCCGCGGCTTCACCATCGTCGGCACCTGCCGCAAGCCCGAAGGCACCGCCGCGCTGCGTGAGGCTGGCATCGAGCCGCTGATCTTCGACGGCCAACGGCCCCGGGCCGCGGACGCGTTCGCCGGCGTGACGCATGTGCTGTCCTCGATTCCCCCCGACCAGGACGGCGACCCGGCCTGGCGCCTGCACGCCGACTGGTTCGACACCCACGCAAGCGGTCTCGCCTGGATCGGCTATCTCTCGACCACCGGTGTCTACGGCGACGCCGGCGGCGGCTGGGTCGACGAGACCGCGCCGCTCGCGCCGTCCAACGACCGCTCGCAGCGCCGCGTGCTCGCCGAGCAACAATGGCTGGGATTGTGGCGACGCCACGGCGCGCCCGCGCATGTCTTCCGCCTGCCCGGCATCTACGGCCCGGGCCGCAGCGCCATCGAGCAGGTGCGCGCCGGCACCGCGCGGCGCGTCGAGAAGCCCGGCCAGGTCTTCTCGCGCATCCACGTCGAGGATATCGCCGCGACGCTCGAGGCCTCGATCGACCGGCCGCGCGGCGGCGCGATCTACAACGTCGCCGACGACGAGCCGGCGCCCAGCGCCGACGTCATCGGCTATGCCTTCGAGCTGCTGGGCCAGCCCGTGCCGCCAGCGATTCCATACGAGCAGATCGCGCCTTCGATGAGCCCGATGGCGCGCTCGTTCTACGCCGACAGCCGCCGCGTAGGGAATACGCTGATCAAGGACGAGCTCGGCGTGCGCCTGGCGTATCCAACCTACCGCGAAGGCCTGCGCGCGATTCTTCATGAGTCGGGATGACGGAAGAGTTGTCACACATAGATTTCTTCCCTTCTCCCCGCGCAGGCGGGGAGAAGGTGCCCGAAGGGCGGATGAGGGGCTTCGCGGAGTCTCGACAACGACGACAGTGGTCGTTGCACGAGGAAGCCCCTCATCCGCCTCGCTGGCGCTCGCCACCTTCTCCCCGCCTGCGCGGGGAGAAGGGAAGACGCTACGAGGCCCGCCGGCACATCGCCTCGACCACGGCGAGCAGGCGGTCGATGTCGGGTGGGCTCGACAGGCGGTGATCGCCGTCGCGTATCAAGGTGAAGGCGATGTCGGGCGCCTCGATATGGTTCAGCAGGCGCTGCGAGAGTTCCCACGGCACGTCGGGATCTTTCATGCCGTGGAAGAGATGCACCGGGCAGTCGAGCCGCAGCGGCGCGGTCAGCACGAGGTGATTGCGGCCCTCCTCGATCAGCTTGCGCGTGAGGATCGTGGGTTCGGGCGAATACTGGCTGGGCCGCACGAGGCGACCATCGCGTTCCAGCGCGGTGCGATCCGCCGGCGAGAGATTCGCCAGCAGCAGCTTCTCGGTGAAGTCAGGCGCGGCGGCGATGCCGATCCAGCCGGCGACGCGCGCGTCCAAGCGCTTGGCCGCCAGCAGCGACAGCCAGCCGCCCATGCTCGAGCCGATCAGCACCAGCTTGCCGCGCGTGGCCGTGTCGATCACCGCCAGCGAGTCCTCGAGCCACGCGCCGATCGTGCCATCGGTGAACGCGCCGCCCGACTGGCCGTGGCCGGAATAATCGAAGCGCACATAGGACTGGCCGACGCGGCGCGCCCAGGCGTCGAGCGACGTCGCCTTGGTGCCGGTCATGTCGGAGCGGAAGCCACCGAAGAAAACCACTGTGGGCAAACGGCCCTCGACGACGTGGTACGCGATTGTCGTGCCGTCGGCGCGTGTTAGTGTCCTCGGATGGTCATTGCCCGTCGTCACGGCGTCATTCTTTCATGCGATGGTCGTGATGGGCGTTCCTAGCACTTCCGACACCGCGTCGGCGAGCCGTCCGCCCACTGTGTTGCAGCTCGTGCCGGCGCTCGACCGCGGCGGCATCGCGCGCGCGGCGATCGACACCGCCGCCGCGCTGGTCGCCGCGGGCGGCACGGCGCTGATCGCCGGCGGCGGCCAGGCGATGGCCGGCGAGCTGCGGCGATTGAAGATCGCCCATCTCGACGTGGCGCTCGACGCCGACGGCCTGGTCGGCGCCTATGCCGGCCTGCGGCGCCTGCGCGAGGCAGTGGCTGGCCGAGAGATCGACATCATCCACGCGCGCTCGCCGGCGACGGCCTGGATGGCGCGGCGGCTGGCACGCACGCACGGCACGCGTTTCGTCGCGACAGCGCACGCGCCCGGCGGCGCCGGCGGCTGGCCGCGGCGCTGGCTCGAGACGGCGCAGGCGGCGGCCGAGCGCGTCGTCGCCGTCTCCGACCACGTCGCGCACGATCTGCGCCAGCGCCATCGCGTCCCCGAGGCGCGGCTGACGATGATTCGCCCGGGCATCCACCTGGACCGCTTCGACCCGGCGACGATGCGGCCCGACCGCGTCATCCGGCTGGCGAGCCAGTGGCGCCTGCCCGACGATCGCCGCATCGTGCTGTTCCCGGCGCGCCTGACCGCGGATCGCGGCCAGGCGCGGCTGGTCGAGGCGCTGCGCGAGCTCGGCCGCGACGACGTCCATTGCCTGTTCCTCGGCGCCGAGACGCCGGCCACCGCCTACGAGCGCCGCCTGCAGGCGCTGATCGAAGCCAAGGGCCTGGGCGGCCGCGCCGCCATCGCGCCATACTGCGAGGACATGCCGGCGGCCTACATGCTGGCCGATGTCGTGGTCGCCGGCGGCGACGGCGAGGGCTTCAGCCGCATCATCGCCGAGGCCCAGGCGATGGGCCGGCCGGCGGTCTGCGACGCCGCCGGCGGCGCCGTCGAGGCGATGCTCGCCAGCGTCACCGGCTGGAGCGCGCCGCCGGGCGTGCCCGGCGCGCTGGCCCGCAGCCTCGAACGCGCCCTGTCGCTCGACGAAGCCGACCGCACGGCGCTCGCCACCCGCGCCCGCGCCCATATCCGCGAACGCTTCACCGTCGAGCGCATGGCGCAAGAGACGCTGGCGCTCTACGCCGAGACGATGGCTGGCGCAGCGCCGGCCTGACCTCCCATGACCGACGTGCATCTGTCGCTACGCCAGCGAGGCCTTCGCGAGGTTCCTGCGTCCGTGTGGGCACGCGCCGACCTCGAAACCCTCGTTCTGTCGGAGAACGAGCTGTCCGAGATCCCTGCGGGCATCGGCCGCCTCACGCGACTGCGCATGCTCGATCTCGGCCACAACAGGCTCACCGCGATCCCCGAGGCTCTGGGCGACCTCGATGGCCTGACCGACTTCCTCTATCTCCATGACAACCGCCTGAGCACTCTGCCGTCTTCGCTCGGCCGGTTGACCCGCTTGCGCTACCTCAACATCGGCGAGAACGCGTTTGACGCGCTGCCCGAGGCCGTGACCCGCATGGCCGGCCTGTTCGAGTTGCGCGCGACCGACAACCGCCTGACATCGTTGCCTGAGTCGATCGGCCGATTGTCCCGGCTGCGCGAGCTTCATCTGCGCAACAACGCGCTGTCGTCGCTGCCGGACGCCATCGGCGCACTCCAGGCGTTGCGGCAGCTCGACCTGCGCGGCAATCCGCTGACCCGTCTACCGGCGTCGATGGCGGCGCTGCCGCGACTGGAGAAGCTCGACCTGCGCTGGGTGACGACGCTCGAATCGCCGCCCTGGTTCACCGACCTCGAGGCGCGCGGCTGCCTGATCTATCGCTGAACCCGGCCCGCGACACCTTGACAGCGCAACGGCCCATCAGTACCTCCATGGCCATGATCGACCACGACCGACCGATCGCGCGCCTCAGGGGTGCGCACCGTCGAACGTCGACCGTCCGAACTTGAGGCGGCCGGGCCCTTTCGCACGTCCGAAAGGATCACCGGCCTGGCGCGAGCGCTCCTGATGGCGCCGTGCGTGCTCTGGGCAACGCCTTGCGGCGTGCCCTTCTCCTGCCTCCCGTTCCCGAGTCTCAACCCATGATCAATCTCTCTTTGCCTGACGGCAGTGTCAGGTCGTTCGACAAACCCGTGTCAGGCGCGGAGCTCGCCGCCAGCATCGGCCCCGGCCTCGCCAAGGCGGCGCTGGCGGTGAAGGTCGATGGCGAAGTGCGCGATCTTGGCCGCCCGATCGAGCGCGACGCCAGGGTCGCCATCGTCACGGCCAAGGATCCCGACGCGCTCGAGCTGCTGCGCCACGACGCCGCCCATGTGCTCGCCCAGGCGGTACAGGAGCTCTTTCCCGGCACGCAGATCACCTTCGGCCCGGCGACGGAGAGCGGCTTCTACTACGACTTCGCGCGCGCCGAGCCGTTCACGCCCGAGGATTTCGAGAAGATCGAGAAGCGGATGGCGGAGATCGTCGACCGCGACCTGCCGATCGAGCGCGAAGTCTGGGACCGCGCCAAGCTGAAGAAGTTCTTCGTCGACCATGGCGAGCGCTTCAAGGCCGAGTGGTCGGACGAGCTGCCCGAGAGCGAGGAGATCACGGTCTATCGCCAGGGCACGTGGCAGGATATGTGCAAGGGCCCGCATCTGCCCTCGACGGGCAAGCTCGGCAAGGCGTTCAAGCTGATGCGCGTGTCGGGCGCGTATTGGCGCGGCGACGCCAAGAACGCCCAGCTGCAGCGCATCTACGGCACGATCTTCTTCAGCGACAAGGAGCTGAAGGCGTACCTCACGCAGCTCGAGGAAGCGGAGAAGCGCGACCATCGCCGCATCGGCAAGGAGATGGGTCTCTTCCATCAGCAGGAAGAGGCCGCCGGCATGGTGTTCTGGCATCCCAAGGGATGGCAGCTGTGGCGCACGTTGGAGGCCTTCCTGCGCCGCCGTCTCGACGCCGGCGGCTATGTCGAGGTGAAGACGCCGCAGCTCGTCGATCGCCGTCTGTGGGAGGCCTCGGGCCACTGGGAGAAGTTCCGCGAGAACATGTACATCGCGGAGAACGAGGAAGGCCTGCGCGAGTACGTGGCCAATCCGGCCGAGCGCATCTTTGCGTTGAAGCCGATGAACTGCCCGTGCCACGTCGAGATCTTCAAGCAGGGCCTGAAGAGCTATCGCGACCTGCCGCTACGTCTCGCCGAGTTCGGTTCGTGCCATCGCTTCGAGCCGGCCGGCGCGCTGCACGGCATCCTGCGCGTGCGCAACTTCACGCAGGACGACGCGCACATCTTCTGTACCGAGGCGCAGATCAACGAGGAAACGATCCGCTTCTGCGATCTGCTGCGCGGCATCTATCGCGACGTCGGCTTCCCCGACTTCTTCGTGAAGTTCTCCGATCGTCCGCCGGTGCGTGCCGGCAGCGACGCGGTGTGGGATCAGGCCGAGCACGCCTTGAGCAGCGCGGCCAAGGCCGCCGGCATGGACGTGATCCTCAACCCCGGCGAAGGCGCCTTCTACGGGCCCAAGCTGGAATTCGTGCTGCGCGACGCCATCGGCCGCGACTGGCAATGCGGCACCCTGCAGGTCGATTTCGTCGTGCCCGGCCGGCTGGGCGCGTCCTATGTCGGCGAGGACGGCGCGCGACACACACCTGTCATGCTGCATCGCGCCATCTTCGGCTCGATGGAGCGCATGATCGGCATCCTGATCGAAAACTACGCCGGCCGTTTCCCGCTCTGGATGGCGCCGACGCAAGCAGTGGTATGCACGATCGTCAGCGACGCCGATGGGTATGCCGAGGAGGTCGCCAAGGGGCTCGGCGAAGCGGGGCTGCGGGTCGAGACCGATCTGCGCAACGAGAAGATCAACTACAAGGTCCGCGAGCATTCGCTGGCCAAGACGCCGGTGCTGCTCGCCGTGGGCAATCGCGACGTCGAGGGCCGCACGGTGTCGATCCGCCGATTGGGCAGCGACCGGCAGGAAACCCTTGCGCTGGCGGACGCTGTCCATAGATTGAAGGAGGAAGCGCGCGCGCCGTGATGCGGGCGCGTGCTATGCTATGAGCCGCCGGTGACCAACCACCGGCGGCGACCAACGATGGAGATGCGGCGATAGCCAGACCCATGCAACAATCCGCGCCGACCCGCGACGGGCCGCGCGTGAACCGCGAAATCCGGGCCCAGCGGGTCCGCCTGATCAACGAGCTCGGCGAGATGGTGGGCGTCCTTGACGTCCGCGAGGCCGAGGAGATGGCGATGGAAGCCGGTCTCGACCTGATCGAGATCTCGCCCAACGCCGATCCGCCGGTGTGCAAGATCGGCGACTACGGCAAATACAAATACGAAGCGCAGAAGAAGGCCAACGAGGCGCGCAAGAAGCAGAAGGTGATCGAGGTCAAGGAGATCAAGCTCCGCCCCGGCATCGACGACCATGACTATGACGTCAAGATGCGTCAGATGCGCTCGTTCCTCGAGGAAGGCGACAAGGTCAAGGTCACGCTGCGCTTCCGCGGCCGCGAGATGGCGCACCAGGATCTCGGCGTGAAGGTGCTCGAGCGCGTGCGCGACGAGCTCGCCGATCTGTCGAAGATCGAGACCTATCCCCGGCTCGAGGGCCGGCAGATGGTGATGGTGCTGACCACCAAATAGCCATGGGACGATTGGCTGCCGCGCTGGGCATCGCGCTTTCGTTTCCCGCCCTGGCGCAGCAGCCGCTGACCGGGCGGCCCGCCGAAAGCTATCGCGCCTACGAGGCCGCCACGCCGCATCGCGCCTTCGCAGTCGGCGGCGGCACTGCCTTCCGCTGGTTCAGCGGTGGCTCATCGCTCGACAAGGTGATCGCCGACGCGCTGGCGGGCTGCGCCAGGAACAACGCCGACAAGCCCTGCACGCTCTACGCCGTCAACAACGTGGTGCTGAACGGCCGCGACTGGCAGGCGGCCGTGCCCCAGCGCGATCCCGCGGCGGCCGATATCGGCCGGCTGCGCCCGCACCCCTATGTCGCGATGCGCGGGCCGCAATCGGCGACAGGCCTCGTGGTCTGGAGCCATGGCTACCGCCAGGGTTCGGACTCCACGCAATCACCGGCCCAGCCCTATGTCGGCCGCTTCGTCGCCGCCGGCTACGACCTCTATCGCTTCGATCGGCAGTACATCAACGACTGGGCGGGCGACGCCACGTCGCTCGTGGCCGCCATCGCCCAGGCCCGGCAGATGGGCTATCGGAGCATCGTGCTGGCGGGGCAATCCGCCGGCGGCTGGGTCTCGATCGCCGCCCTGGCGCGCGGCGCGGCGGTCGATGGCGTGATCGCCGTGGCGCCGGCGCATCACGGCGAGACACACCGGATGAGCGACGTCAGCGTCGCGCGCTCGGCCTGGCAGCAGATCATCGGCGGCGTGAAGCCCGGTCCCCGTGTCGCCATCGTGCTGTTCACCGGCGACACCTACGATGTCGGCGGCCGGGGCGCGGAAGCCAAGGTGGCGCTGGCCCGCAATGGCGTGGCCAACCTGGTGATCGACCAGCCGCAGCACTTCACCGGCCACAGCGCCGGCGCCGCCGCGGTCTTCGACCGGACCTTCGGCGCCTGTCTCTTCAGCTTCATCGAAACCGGCGCCGCGCCCTGCCAGTAGGCGGCGATCAGGCGAGCCTCAGTCTCGGCGTGAAGGTGCTCGAGCGCGTGCGCGACGAACTCGTCGATCTGTCGAAGATCGAGACCCGTCCCCGACTCGAAGGCCGGCAGTTGGTGATGGTGCTGACCACCACGTAGGTCGTCAGGTGGATGGCGTCAGCGACGGTTGCGGTTGAGTACCTGCTGCACCGTCCGCTCGACGCCGATGGCCGTATCCTGCATCCAGGTGCGCACGTGATAGTTGTTGTTGATGACCACAAAACAGGCGAGCGCAGGCGCGGCAATCAGTAAGATCTTCCTTATCATCAGCCAGCGTCCAGAGATCGAACTATAAGATTCATGATTTATTGACGATAGTTTACTGAATTTTGAGCCAATTGCAAGTGCCCTGAAGGGCGTTAGGTATCTGAATTATAAAGATTTTAGTCTATCATTTTGGAATACCTCAGCTTTCTGTCAGTGCGCCTGCTGACTTCCCGACCTTTGACGATGCTCGCGCGGCGGCTCCAAGGCCGGGTCAGACCAAAATGTCTCCCGCACGATCCGCAGGCTACTACGGCCGAAGGCCAAACCAGCCGGCCGAGCCTGGGGTTCTTGCGCCCCTCCCCCCACCTCTGTATAACCCCGCGTCCTTTCGGGCGGCCTGGCGTACAGGGCATGCCATGGCGGTCCCGAAAACATCCGGCCGGCGAACTCGCCGGCAGCGCCCCTCCGGGGGCGCTCACTATTTGAACGAGGATGCAAATGCCCAAAATGAAGACGAAGAGCGCTGCCAAGAAGCGCTTCTCGCTGACGGCCACCGGCAAGGTGAAGATC
>CAYTFW010000054.1:0-33875 GCA_964437145.1 uncultured Rhizobiaceae bacterium | reverse complement strand
GCCCAGGCGCAGCACGGCGCCGTGCACGGTGGTCGCCAGGCGCTGGTCGAGCGCGGCGGCGGCGCGCGCCACGATGCGCCCGCGGATCAGGTCGAAGGCGCCCTGGAAGGCGTAGGCGCCGACCAGGCAGAGCGTGAGCGCGAGCAGCGTGGGCACGCTGCGTGACGCCAGCACGCGGTCGTAGACCTGCATCATGTATAGCGGGCCGGCGAACATCAGCAGGTTCACCGCGCCGGAGAACAGGGCGACGCTCCAGAAGGCGCGGCGGCAGTCGCCCAGCGCCGCGGCGACGGCGGGATGGCTCGGCGGCGGCGAGGCGGCGCGCGGGTTCACGCGGCGATATCTAGGATGTGGACGTAGCCAAGTAAAATGACAATCCGATCTCAATGCGGAGACGGTTCAATACTGACGTAACGTGAATGAATTGGATTTGTAACTTGATTGTCGGCGTCGCTTGTCCGCTACGGCGTAACAAAACTTTAGCCATTCTCACAGCCACTTGAGCGGGAAAAATATCATGAGGCGACTCAAGCACCTTACGCCAGATCCTTGCGACATCGCCGCGCCGTTGATCACAGTCCACAGGTGAGTGACATGTTCCCGTAAAGCCGCCTCGCTACCACGCCCGCCTTGGTCAGGCGGGTGTGATCCTCCTGACGCTGTTCCGATGCCAGCGCAAGCGAGGAGCGATCGATGACCGCCGTATACCATTCCCTGGCCTCGGGCTCGTTTTCGCAGAACTGGAGCAACACCGGGCTGATCACGACCAACGACGACTGGTCGGGCGTGCCCAGCATCCAGGGCTTCCTCGGCCAGGACATCACGACGTCGACCGGCGCCAACCCCACCACGCTGACCGGCGACAGCGCCAGCGCCACCGACCTCGACGTGATCGCCAACCAAAGCGCCACCACGCTCACCAACGGCGGCGTCGCCGAGTTCGAGATCGCCAACCCGGTGGTCGGCCTGCAGGGCTCGGGAACGGCCGACGCGCCGCACCTCGTGCTGTACCTCAACGCCGCCGGGCGGCAGGACATCCGCGTGCAGTTCAAGGCGCGCGATATCGACGCCGGCGACGACACCAACATGCAGCTCGCCGTGCAGTACCGGGTCGGCGCGTCGGGCGCCTGGAGCAACGTCACCAACGGATACGACGCGGACGTCACGACCGGCGGCTCGGCCACCGAGGAGACCGATTTCGACGTCACCCTGCCGTCGGCCGCCAACAATCAGTCCCAGGTGCAGGTGCGCATCATCACCACCAACGCGCCGGGCAGCGATGAGTGGATCGGCATCGACGACATCGTCGTCAGCAGCCAGCCGCAGAGCGGCGGCGGTGACACCACGGCGCCGACCCTGCAATCCTCGACCCCGGCCGACGGCGCCACCAATGTCGGGGTGTCGTCCGACATCGTGCTGAACTTCGACGAGGTCGTGCAGGCGGTGGCCGGCGGCACGGTCACCATCACCAACGGCGCCGGCGACGATCGCGTCATCGACCTCGCTGGAGGCGATCCCGACGGCGGCGTGACCTTCAACGGCTCCACCATCACCATCAATCCGGCCGCCAATCTCGCCAACGGCACCAGCTACGATGTGGTCATCGCCGCAGGCGCGATCGAGGATACGGCGGGCAACGATTTCGCCGGCATCGCGCTCGATGCGCTGGATTTCGCCACGGCCGCGGCCGGTGGCGCGCTGACGGCGATCTACACCCTCCAGGGCGCGGGACACATCTCGGCCTTCGTCGGCCAGACGGTGACGACGCGGGGCGTCGTGACGGCGGTCGACAGCAACGGCTTCTACATCCAGGACGCCACCGGTGACGCCAACACCGCCACCTCCGACGGCATTTTCGTCTTCACCAGCAGCGCCCCCGTGGGCGCAAGTGTCGGCCGCCTGGTCGAGGTCGGCGGCACGGTGAGCGAGTTCACCCCGTCCAACGCCGCGCCGGGCAGCCTGTCGGTGACCCAGATCGTCAGCCTGACGGTGACCGATCTCGGGGCCGGCGCCACGATCACCGCCACGCAGCTGGGCGGCGCGGCCGGCCGCAAGCCGCCGACCACGATCATCGACGACCAGGGCGGCGCGGTCTACGACCCGGTCAACCACGGCAACGACTTCTTCGAAAGCCTCGAAGGCATGCTGGTGGTGGTCGACAACCCGGTCGCGGTCAGCCCGCGCAACGGCTTCGGCGAGATCTTCACCATCGTCGACAGCGACGACGATCCGGCCAACGGGCTCAACACCAACAGCCAGACCGCGCGCGGCAGCGTCGGCATCAGCGGCGGGACGTCCGCGGTGGGCGGCACCAACACGATCGGCGGCGACTTCAATCCGGAGCGCATCCAGATCGACGACGATTCCGGCATCCTCCCCGGCTCCCCGACGCCCTCGGTGAGTGTCGGCGCCCGGCTCAACGACGTCACCGGCGTGATGTCCTACAGCTTCGGGAATTACGAGGTGCTGCCCACCCAGGCCGTCACCGTGGCGGCCGCCAGCACGCTCACCCCCGAAACCACGACGCTGACCGGCACGGCGACTCGCCTGACGGTCGCCAACTACAACGTCGAGAATCTCGACCCGTCCGACGGCGCGGCCAAGTTCAACACGTTGGCGGCGCAGATCGTCAACAACATGCGGGCGCCCGACATCATCTCGCTGCAGGAGGTGCAGGACAACGACGGCGCCACCAACAGCACGACGGTCTCGGCCTCGACCACCCTGCAGACGCTGGTCGACGCCATCAACGCCGCGGCGGTCGTGGCCGGCAGCCCGGCGGTCTACGCCTTCCAGGACAATCCGTTCATCGCCGACGACCAGAACGGCGGCGAGCCGGGCGGCAATATCCGCAACGCCTTCCTCTACCGCACCGATCGCGGCATCGATCTGGTCGACGCTTCGCTGAAGACCATCTCGGCCACCGGCGCCGGCACCACGGCGGTGGGCGAGAACGCCGATCCGGCCCATCCGTTCAACGCCTCGCGCCTGCCGCTGGTCGCCGACTTCACCTTCAACGGCCAGACCATCACCGTCATCGGCAACCACTTCTCCTCCAAGAACGGCAGCGGCGCGCTGATGGGCAGCCAGCCGCCGCTCAACAACTCGGAGGACGCGCGCGCCGAGCAGGCCCAGGCGGTCAACACCTATGTCGACTCGCTGCTGGCGACCAACCCCAACGCCCGCGTCGTCATCGCCGGCGACCTCAACGAGTTCGAGTTCGAGGAGCCGATGCTGGTGCTCGAGGGCACCGCGACCTACGTCAACGGCGTCTTCACCGCCGGCGGCGAGCAAGTGCTGCATGCGATGATCGAGTCGCTGCCGGTCAACCAGCGCTTCGACTACATCTTCGACGGCAACGCCCAGTCGCTCGATCATATTTACGCCAGCACCGCCGCCCGCGCCGGCGCGCAGTACGACATCGTGCACCTGAACGCGGAATTCGCCAATCAGGCCTCGGACCACGACGCGCTGGTGGCGAGCTTCGACATGTCGACGCCGCTCACCACCGAAGCTTCGGGCGACATCACCTTCAGCCTGAAGGGCGCGCTGGCGCTCTCGGGCGCCGAGATCGCCGCCTTCGACCCGGGCAGCGACCGGCTGTTCGTGACGTCCAATGTCGGCCTCCAGGTCGTCAACTTCAGCAACCCGGCATCGCCGTCGCTGATCACCAACGTCGATTTCACCGCCCTGGGGTTCGCCACCACCGACGTCACCAGCGTGGCGGTGAAGAACGGCATCGTCGCCGTCGCGCTCCCCAACGCCGACAAGGCGCTGCCCGGCAAGGTCGTCTTCCTCGACGCCGCGACACACGCGCTGCTGGGTTCGGTCGATGTCGGCGCGCTGCCCGACATGGTAACCTTCACGCCCGACGGCACCAAGCTGCTGGTCGCCAACGAGGGCGAACTCAACGCCACCGGCACCGATGGCGAGGGGTCGGTGTCGATCATCGACATCTCCGGCGGCGTGGCTTCGGCCACCGTGCAGACCGCGACCTTCACCGCCTTCAACGGCCAGGAAGAGACGCTGCGCGCCGAGGGCGTGCGCATCTTCGCCGGTCGCTCGGTGTCGCAGGACGTCGAGCCCGAGTACATCGCCGTCTCGGCCGATGGCGGCCGGGCTCTGGTCACCCTGCAGGAAGCCAACGCCGTCGCCGTCCTCGACATCGCGACCGCGACCTTCACCGACATCGTGCCGCTGGGCACCAAGGACTGGTTCGGCCTGCTGCTCGACGTCAGCGACCGCGACGGCCCCGGCGGCGCGACCCTCACGAATCTGCGCGACGATATGCCGATCCAAGGGCTCTTCATGCCGGACGCCGTCGACTCCTACACGGTGAACGGCCAGACCTACTATGTGATCGCCAACGAGGGCGACGACCGCGACGACTTCCTCAACCCGGACGAGACGATCCGCGTCGGCAGCGCTTCCTACGATCTCGACAACGCCACGTTCCCGGACGAGGCGGCGCTCAAGGGCACCGCCGTCCTCGGCCGCCTGACGGTCTCCAACGCCCCCGGCCTGCGCGGCGACAGCGACGGCGACGGTGATATCGACCAGATCCTGGCCTATGGCGGCCGCTCGTTCTCGATCCTCGACAGTTCGGGCGCCAAGATCTTCGACAGTGGCGACATCCTGGAGCGCATCGTCGCCACCCAGTTTCCGGCGCTGTTCGACGATACGCGCAGCGACAACAAGGGCCCGGAGCCCGAGGGTATCGAGATCGGCAGGGTCGGCGACAAGACCTATGCCTTTGTCGGCCTCGAGCGCTCGCACATGACGCTCGCCTTCGACATCACCGATCCCAACAACGTCAGCTACGCCGGCGCCGCGCAACGCAACGGCGACCTGAATCCCGAGGGCCAGCTCTTCATCTCGGCCGAGGATTCGCCCACCGGCGAGGCGTTGCTCGTCGTCAGCAACGAGGTCAGCAACAACATCTCGGTCTTCGAGGTCGAGGAGGCGCCGGCCTTCACCCTGCAGCTGCTGCACCTCGCCGACGGCGAAGCGGGCCTGCTGGCGGCCGATACGGCGCCCAACCTCGCTGCGCTGCTCGACGCGTTCGACGACGACTATCTCAACACGCTGATCCTGGCCGGCGGTGACAACTTCCTGCCCGGCCCGTTCCTCAACGCCGGCACCGATCCATCGCTCAATAGCGTGCCCTCGATCGGCGCCACGGGCTTCGGCCGGCCGGACATCGCCATCCACAACGCGCTGGGGGTCGAGGCCTCGACCATCGGCAACCACGAGTTCGATCTCGGCTCGACGGCGTTCCGCGACTCCTTCACGCCGTCGGGCCTGTGGGTCGGCGCGCAGTTCCCCTATCTGTCGGCCAATCTCGACTTCTCGGGCGACGCCGCGCTCAGCCCGCGCTTCACCGACACGACCAACGACGCCGCGACGCCGACCCCCGAGGCCAACACCCTGAAGGGCCGCATCGCGGAGTCGGCGGTGGTCACCAAGGGCGGCGAGAAGATCGGCCTCGTGGCCGCCACGACGCAGATCCTGGAGGCGATCTCCTCGCCCAACGGCACCGAGGTCAAGGGCTTCCCGATCGGTCCCGGCGCCAACGGCGAGGTCGACGACATGGATCTGCTGGCGGCGCAGCTCCAGCCGATCATCGACGAGCTGATCGCCGAGGGCGTCGACAAGATCGTGCTGATGGCGCATCTGCAGCAGATCGCCAACGAGCAGCTGCTGGCGACCAAGCTGCGCGGCGTCGACATCATCCTCGCCGCCGGGTCCAACACCCGGCTGGGTGACGCCGACGACGAAGCCGTGGCGTTCCCCGGCCACGCCGCTACCTTCGCCAACACCTATCCGATCATCACCAACGGCGCCGACGGCAAGGCGACACTGATCGTCAACACCGACAACGAATACACCTATCTCGGCCGTCTGGTCGTCGACTTCGACGAGAACGGCGACATCCTGGTCGACAATCTCACCGACCTGACCCCGGTCAACGGCGCCTATGCCGCGACCACGGCCAATGTCGCCGAGGCTTGGGGCGTGTCGGAGGCCGACCTCGAGACGACCGCCTTCGCCAATGGCACCAAGGGCGACCAGGTGCGCGACATCACCCAGGCGGTCGACGCGGTGATCTCGGCCAAGGACGGCAATGTCTTCGGCTTCACCGACGTCTACCTCGAGGGCGAGCGCGCCTTCGTCCGGTCGGAAGAGACCAACCTCGGCAATCTCGCCGCCGACAGCGGCAGCTTCGCCTACCGTGACATCACGGGCGCCGGCGACGAGCAGTTCGTCGTCGGCTTGCGCAATGGCGGCGGCATCCGCGCCCAGATCGGCGCCATCGACTTCGTCACCGGCGAGAAGATCGCGCCGCTGGCCAATCCCGATGTCGGCAAGCCGGAGGGCGGCGTCTCGCAGCTCGACGTCGAGAACTCGCTGCGTTTCAACAATCGCCTGATGTCGTTCGACACGACGGCGGCGGGGCTGAAGGCGATCCTCGAGCATGGCGTGGCGGCGGGCACGCTGCAGGGCCGCTTCCCGCAGATCGGCGGCGTCCGCTTCTCGTGGGACCCGGCCGCGACCGCGGGCAACCGGGTGCAGAACATCGCGTTGATCGACTCCAGCGACCGTGTCATCGCCCGCCTGGTCGAGAACGGCGTGGTGGTGGCCACCGCGGCGACCCTGATCACCGTCGTGACCTCGAACTTCACCGCCAACGGTGGCGACGGCTTCCCGATCAAGGCCAATGGCGAGAACTTCCGGTTCCTGCTCGACAACGGCACGCTGAGCGCCCCCGTCTCGGAGGCGCTCGACTTCACGGCGCCCGCCAACCTGCCGGCCAACGCGCTGGGCGAGCAGGCGGCCCTGCAGCGCTACATGCAGGAGTTCCACGCCACGCCCGACACCGCCTTCGACGACGCCGACACGGCGGCCACGGCCGACATGCGCATCCAGAACCTCGCGGTGCGCGACGACGATGTCTTCCAGGGCATCATCGTCGAGACGCCGGATGACGGCGCCAACACGCTGATCGGCACGGACGGCGACGATCTACTCAACCTCGGCGCGGGCGACGACTTCGCGAGCGGCGGCGCGGGTGCCGACGACATCGACCTCGGCCCCGGCGCCGACACGCTCAGCGACACGCTGGACGACCTCGATGGCGACAAGATCGCGGGCTTCGGCTTCGACGACACGCTGGTCATCGAGGGCAGCGGCATCGCGCGCCAGAGCATGGTCTTCACGCCCAACGGCACGTCGGGCGCCACCCTGGAGATCGACGGCCGCGTCTTGAACTTCGAGGGTGATTTCTCCAAGGGCGACTTCATGGCCGTGTCGCGCGGCGGCGACACGACGGTGACGTTCGAGAGCTACCTGCCGACGCTGCGTGAATCGCGGCCGGTCGATCCCGCTGCGATCAACGGCATCGCCAACGAGCTGTTCCTCACCGGCGACGGCTCGACCCAGTTCATGCTGGAATTCAAGTCGAGCGGGGCGGCTTTCCGCAACACACTGGGCGTCTACCGGGTGGAGGCCGACGGCACGATCGGCGATGTCGAGATCGTCTTCGCCAACACCGCGAACGTGCCGCGCAGCAAGCGCACCGTGGACCTGGGCACGCCGGACGAGGGCGAGCGCATCGGCCTGTTCCTGATCCAGGACGGCTTCAATGAATACGGCAGGCTGTCGAACAGGCTGTCCTTCGTCGACGCCAGCGGCGACGTGGCCGATCTCGACGACGGCGTGGCGCCGATCCTGCATCACGCCAGACGCGGCGACCTCACGACGACGCCGATCTTCCACTCTTTCGCCACGCTCAACCCGGGCGATGCGATCCAGGTGCTCTCGGGCGTGGCGCCGGGCGGTCAGGAGTTGCTGATCGGCTTCGAGGACCTGGCGAGGGGGTCGGGTGACAACGACTTCCAGGACCTGGTGATCGGCATCCGCGCCATCCCCGACCTCGTGATCTGATCGGTGGCGGCGCGGCGGCGACGTCGCGCCGCCTACCGCGCGGCGCGCGCCTTGAGCTCGTCGCTGGGCCGGATGTCGGGCGCGCGGCTGTAGACCGCGACCGCCCCGATCAGCACCACCGCCATGAAGCCGAACAGCGAGCGATAAGCGAGCTCGCCGCGCGTGCCATCGGCGCGAAGGCGCCGAGGATCACGCCCGATAGGGCCTGCACGCGGGCGACACCCGGCATCACGCCGGTGTTCATGGCCGCCATGCCGGCGGCCACTCGACCAGCGCCAGCGTTGTGTCGTCATGTCGACCAGCATACTCTTCCGACGCCGCCTATGCGTTTCGCGCGATTGACGGGCGAAGCCGGTATCAACGCGGAGCCGACATGTCGCCTTCCGAGACGGCGCGCGGGGCGCGCGAGCAATGGGCGAGCCGCACGGGCTTTCTGCTGGCGACCATCGGCGGCGCGGTCGGGCTGGGCAATATCTGGCGGTTCTCCTATGTCGCCGGCGAGAACGGCGGCGCGGCGTTCCTGCTCGTCTACGTCGTCTTCGTGGCGCTGATCGGCGTGCCGCTGGTCATCGCCGAGCTGTCGATCGGACGCCACGCTCGCGCCGACGCGGTCGCCGCTTTCGGCGCGGCGCGCGGCGCGGAGCGCTGGCGTTTCGTCGGCTGGCTCGGTGTCCTCGCCGCGACGCTCATGCTCAGCTACTACGCCGTGATCGCGGGCTGGGCGCTGAAGTACTTCGCCGGCGCCGCGACCGGTGGCTTGTGGCGTGTGACGGGTGTGGATTTCGGCGCCTATTTCCGGGAGTTCATCGCCGACCTCGGTCAGCCGGTGGCCTGGCAGGCGGCGACACTGCTGATCACGATGCTCATCGTCGCCGGCGGCGTCCAGGCCGGGATCGAACGCGTGAACCGGCTGTTGATCCCGATTCTGGCGGTCATCGTCGTCGTTCTCGCCGGCTTCGCCCTGACATTGTCGGGCTCGGCCGCCGGCGTGCGATTCCTTTTCGCCCCGGACTGGACGGCGCTTCGCGAGCCGAAGGTCTATGCTGCCGCGCTCGGGCAGGCGTTCTTCTCACTCGGTCTCGGCGTGGCGTTCTTCGTCACCTATGGCAGCTACATGCCGAGGACGTTTCCGTTGGCGACCTCCGCCGGGATCGTCGCGGTGGGTGATACGCTTTTCGCGATCGTCGCCGGTCTGGCGATCTTTCCCGCCGTGTTCGCCCTGCGGGGCGACGCCGCCGCCGGACCGGAACTCGCCTTCATCACGCTGCCGCGGATATTCGCGGCGATGCCAGGGGGAACCGTGGTCGGCGCCGTCTTCTTCGGCTTGCTCGCCATGGCCGCGGTCACCTCGATGGTGGGCCTGCTCGAGATCCCCGTGGCGACCCTCGTGCATCGCCGCGGGTTGTCGCGGTGGAGGGCGTCGGCGTTCATGGGGATCGGGGTCTTCGTCCTCGGCGTGCCGTCGGCCCTGAGTTACGGCGCGCTGGGCGATCTGCGCATCGGTTCGCGTGGCATCCTGGAGGCGATCGACCACGGCGTGTCCACATTCCTGCTGCCCGCTGTGGGCATCGGCGCGGCGCTGTTCGCCGGCTGGCGGCTGGATAGGGCCTTGGTCCTCGCCCAAGCGGACTTCGGCGAGAGCCGGCTCGGGATCGTCTGGTTGTGGCTCGTCCGGCTGGTGGTGCCGATCATGACGCTCGGCGTCCTGCTGCAATCGGTGGGCGCGCTGTGAGCGCCGGCTGCCGCCGCGCGCCCCTCTACCGGGCGGCCCGCGCCTTCAGCTCGTCGCTCGGGCGGATGTCGGGCGCGCGGCTGTAGGTCGCGACCGCCACGATCAGCACCACCGCCATGAAGCCGAACAGGCTGCGATAGGCGAGCTCGCCGCGCGTGCCGTCGGCCATCGGCGCGAAGGCGCCGAGGATCACGCCGGACAAGGTTTGCATGCAGGCGACGCCCAGCATGACGCAGGTGTTCATGGTCGCCATGCCGCGGCCGATCAGGCGGTCGGGAAAGAGGCCACGGCCATGCGTCATCACCATGGTGGAGGACGCGCTGACGAAGCCCATGCCGATGATCGCGCCGACCGCCAGCCACACCGGCGGCCGTTCGACCAGCGCCAGCACGGCCAGGATGGCGGCGATCACCAAGGTGCCGGCGATGGCGATCCGTTTGCGGGTGTCGAAGACGCGGTCGAGCGGCGAGAAGCCCATCATGCCGACCTGGTAGGCGATCACCGCGGCCAGCAGCACGTTGCCGGACTCGATGATGGAAAGCCCGTGCACCTCGCGCAGGAACGGGCCGCCCCACAGGCCCTGCACCGTGAAGCTGCAGGCGTAGTTGAAGAAATTCAGCACCAGGATGAAGGACAGGTTGGGCGTGCGCAGAACCTCGACGAGGCCGCGCAGCATCTCGCCCGGTGTCTCGGTCTTGCGCTCGAGGAAGGGATGGCCGGGCGGCGCGTCGCGCACCACCAGCCAGACCGCGACCAGCGCCACCACCGAGAACGCCACCATGATGCCGAACACGCCGCGCCAACCGATCTGCTCGGTACCCCAGGCCAAGGGCGTGGTGGCGATCAGATTGCCGATCAGGCCGACCGACAGCACCATGCCGGCGAGCGTCGAGAACCAGTCCGGCGGGAACCAGCGGGCGATGACGATCATGCTGCCGATCAGCATGCAGCCGAAGCCGGCGCCCATCAGCGTGCGGCCGGTGAGCAGCACCGGCCAACTGGGGGCCAGGGTGAAGATCGCGGCACCCAATACCGCCAGCATCAAGAGCGCGCTGATGGTCCGGCGCGGGCCGTAGCGGTCGAAGAAGAAGCCGGCCGGGATCTGCATCGCCGAGAAGCCGAAGAAGAAGGCGCCGGTAAGAGCGCCTAGCGCCTCGGGACCGATGTGCAGGTCGCGCATCAGGTCGAGCCCGATCGTGACATTGGCGGCGCGGAAGAAATGGCTGGCGACGTAAGCTGTCGCGAGCGTCGCGACGATCAGCAGGCCTTGGCGCCGGAGGGCGGGCGTCATCGGGGTACGCGTTTCCTTGATGGCAGGCCGGCAACCTAGAGCGTATCGCGGGTGGATGGAACCATTCTGTCATGCCGAGCGTAGCGAGGAATCTCGGCAAGACGCCTGGATTTCTCGCTGCGCTCGGAATGACAGAGAGCGGGCCTTCGCTGCGGCCGTACACCTGCTAGAGTCCGCTCCGCGATCTGGAGGGGAAACGACATGCATCATCACGGCCATTCTGGCGCCATCGCTTTCTGCGGCTGCTTCATGGCGGAGACCGGAGGCGGTTCGGGCGCGGCGAGCAAGCCGCGGCGGCGCGAGGTCGTGATCAACGGCCGGCGGATCAAGACCATCGACGTGCACGCCCATTGCTGCGTGCCCAAGGCGATGGCGGTGATCAACCACCCGCTCGAAGCGCCCGGCCTGCTGATGGACGACACCAGCACGCGCCTGTCGGCCATGGACGCGCAGGGCATCGACGTCGAGGTGCTCAGCATCAACCCGTTCTGGTACCGCGCCGGCAAGGATGAGGCGGCCGAGCTGATCCGCATCCAGAACGAGACCCTGGTCGAGTTCTGCGCCGCCCATCCCGATCGCTTTCACGCCTTCGCCACCGCCGCGCTGCAATTCCCCGAGCTCGCCGCCGAGCAGGTCGAGCACGCCGTGAAGAAGCTCGGCTTCCGCGGCGTCGGCGTGGCCGGCAGCGTCGCCGGCGAGGAGCTGGCCAACCCGCGCTTCCACCCGTTCTGGAAGAAGTGCGAGGAGCTCGACGTGCTGGTCTTCATGCATCCGCTGGGTGTGCGCGAGCTGGAGCCCAGCGGCCGGCTCGGCGGCAGCGGGCTGCTCACCAACACCATCGGCAATCCGCTGGAGACCACGATCGCGCTCTCGCACCTGATCTTCGAGGGCACGCTCGACCGCTTCCCCGACCTGAAGATCTGCGCCGCGCATGGCGGCGGCTTCCTGCCGTCCTACGCCAATCGCTCCGACGCGGTGATCCGCACCTTCCCCAACCGCGTCGGCCCGTTGCCGAAGAAGCAGCCCACCGCCTATCTGCGCGACGGCCAGCTGTTCTTCGACACGATCGTGTTCACGCCCGAGGCGCTGCGCCATCTGATCGCCGAGACTGGCCCCGGCCAGATCATGATCGGCACCGACTATCCCTTCCCATGGACCAGCACCGAGATCGACCTCGTGCTGTCGACACCCGGCCTGAGCGACGCGCAGCGCATCGCCATCCTCGGCGGCACGGCATCGCGACTGCTGGGGATCCAGTGACGCGCGCGCTGCCCATCATCCGCTTCGCTGGCGCCGACGACGAGAGTCTGGCGCGGCAGCTCGACGCCGCCTTCTCGGATATCGGCTTCTGCTACTTCAGCGAGATCGGCGTCGATCAGGCGCTGGTCGAGGGCGTCTTTGCGGCGTCGAGGCGTTTCCATGCCCAGCCGCGCGCCGCTAAGGATGCGATCGCCATGAACCGCTTCCATCGCGGCTACATGGCGCCCAAGACCTCGGTGATCCAGACCTCGACCGTGGCCAAGGTCACGCGGCCCAACGATTCCGAGTCGTTCATGCTGATGCACGAGGTGCCGCCTGACGATCCGCGCTACGGCCGGCCGCTGGACGGACCGAATCTCTGGCCCGACCTGCCGGGCTTTCGCGAGCCGGTCGAGGCCTACGAACGCGCCATGCGCGTCTTCTGCCTGCGGCTGCTGCGACCCCTGGCGATTGCGCTCGGCCTGCCACGCGACTGGTTCGCGCCGCATTTCCGGCAGCCCACGACGTTCCTGCGCCTGCTGCACTATCGTCCGCACGCTAAGGACGCGCCCGACGACGCCTATGGTTCCGCGCCGCACACCGATTACGGCTTCATCACCATTCTCTGCCAGGACGCGCAGGGCGGGCTGGAGGTGCGCCAACGCGATGGCACGTGGCTTGCCGCCCAGCCGATCCCGAACACCTGGGTCGTCAATGTCGCTGATATGCTGGCGCGCTGGACCAACGGGCGATGGCCCTCGACGCCGCATCGCGTGAAAAACCTCTCCGGCGCCGACCGCTACTCCTGCCCGTATTTCTTCGACATGGCGCTGGACAGCGTCGTCACGGTACTGCCGACCTGCGCGGATCGCCAGACGCCGCCGGCGCCGGTGCGCTATGGTGACTACCTGATCGAGCGCTTGGACAAGAACTACGCCTATCGCCAGGGGTCACAACCGGTCGCGTGATTTCATCGCAAGCCGTAGATCGCCATCTCCTCGGCGATGTCGGCGTTGATCAAGCGAGCGGCGACATCATCGACAGCGGCGCCCGTCGCGTCACCCTTGCGCCGCTTGGCGATGCCTCGGCCGTAGAGCGCGGAGGCGATCCGCGCGTGCATCTTGAGCGCGGTGTCGAAGTCGGCGATCGCCGCGTCGAGGCGACCAGCGAGCAGATGCACGCGGCCACGGCTATCGTAACCGAAGGCGATGTGCGGGCTGCGCGCGATCATCTCGTTGCAATCGACCATCGCCTGGTCGAGCTGGCCCAGCCGGGTCCGCGCGTTGCAGCGGCCGTACCACGCGGGTGAGGCGTTGGCGTCGATGGCGATCGCGGTGCTGTAGTCCTCGATCGCGCGTTCGACTTGCCCCATCGCGACATAGGCGTCACCGCGCCAGGTCAGCGACAGCGGATTGCCCGGCTTCAGCCGCAACGCCGCGTCCAGGTCGGCGACAACGCGCGCGTGGTTGTCCATCGCCGCGTAAGCATGGGCGCGATTGTAGTGGGCGCCGACCAGCCGGTCCGTGCTCGAGCCACTTTGTTGGATGACGGCGGTACAGGCGGCGATGACGGCATCGGGCGCATCGCGGCTGGCGCAGCGGCGCCAGTTCTCCTCGTCGGATTGCGCCAGAACGGCGAGCGGCGCACACAGCAGCGCCATAACGGCGGCGACGACGAGCCTCGGCATGGTGGCCTCCTGCGATCCCTACACAGCGCCCCGCGAACTGTTACCATGCCGGGGCAGGGCATCAACGGTGATCCGATGAAAGTCTTCGTCTTCGACCTGCTCGCCTATGGCGAGAACCTCGATCATATCAAGGTCGGCGCCGAGCTGCCGTATCCGCTGAGCCAGCGGCACTTCAAGGCCGACGTCGCGGTGAAGACCTACGCCGAGCACCTCGCGGCCTGGGAGGAGCTGGATCGGCTGGGCTATGACGGCGTCGGCTTCAACGAGCATCATTGCTCGCCCTATGGCCTGATGAACTCGCCCAACCTGATGGCGGCGGCCGCGGCGCAGCGCACCAAGAATCTCAAGCTGCTGATCTACGGCAATCTGCTGCCGCTGCACGAGCCTCTGAGGCTGGCGGAGGAGCTGGCGATGCTGGACTGCATGTCCAACGGCCGGCTGATCTCCGGCTTCGCGCGCGGCATCCCGCGCGAGTACCAGGTGCACAACGTGCCGCTCAACGAATCGCGGGAGCGCTTCGAGGAGGCCTTCGATATTGTCACCCGCGCCTGGAGCGAGGATGTCTTCTCCTACGAAGGCAAGTACTGGTCATACAAGGACGTGGCGATCTGGCCGCGGCCGATCCAGAAGCCGCGCCCGCCGATCATGATCCCGATCGTCGGCAGCAAGGAGTCGATCGAGTTCGCGGCCAAGCACGACCTCGGCATCACGCCGGGGCTGGCCGGCGGTGGCCTGCGCGACGACATCATCAAGCACTACGCCCGCAGCCTCGCGGCGTCGGGCCATCGCATCACGCCCAACCACCTGTCGCTGGCGCTTAACGCCTATGTCGCGGACTCCAAGGCGCAGGCGGTGAAGGAGGTCGGACCGTACCACCTCTATTTCAACCGCACGCTCTTCAGCCATGGCAGCTTCACCGAGACGGCGGCGCAGCGCGAGGCCGGCTATGTCAGCCAGAGCTCGACCGACTACGTGCGGCCCGAGAACCAGCGCGCCGCCGCGCTGCTGCGCGAGGATTTCCGCGGGCTGACACAGGAAGCCTTCGCGCGCCAGGCCGAGAACCTGCCCTACGGCACGCCGAAGGAGGTGGCGGAGCGCATCATCGCCGCCGCCGACGCCGCCGGCGCCAACATGGTGCAGGTCGGCCTGAACCGCGGCGCCATGCCCCACGAGATGTTCATCGAGCAGATCCGCCGCTTCGCCCGCGACGTGCTGCCGATCCTGCAAGCGCACGAGGTCACGCGCGTGCCGGCGGCGGAGCAGGTGACCGCCTGACGTGCGGAAGGCGCGGGCGCTGAGCCTCCAACTCTTCAACGCGATGGACTGCGACGGCGAGTTATCTGGGCGGACCGCCCAGCCCGACGTAACCTTACGTCGTGTCCCGCTTGGTCGTGCTGGAGTGGATGAGTCGCGACAATGCCAAGAGGCCGAAAACGGGCCCCGGCACCAAGACAAGGAACAAGAGCTGGGCGCCAACGGCTGGCAGCAACCCCTGCAACAGTTGAATGGACGCGATAGTGATGGCGAAGCCGACGCAGTTGACGATGGTCAGCGCTGAGCCAACCAGTTGTGTCGGCGCGAAGTGCGCGTTGAGGGCCGAGAACTGCGGCGAGTCGCCGGCGACAGCGGCGCCCCAGACGAGCAGGAAAGCGAGCATGGCCCACTGGGGAAGAGAGAACGCGAGCGGGGATAGCAGGCAGCAAAGGCCGGACACGGCCAGACAAACGGCCGCGACGGGCGCGCTGCCTCGGCGCAGCGAGACGACGCCACCAAGGACGCATCCGAGAGCGCCGATGCCGATGATCGCGAAGCACCATAGTGACGTGACTGAACGTGACGCCTCGGTTCCAAGGTAAGCCGCGAT
Organism: uncultured Rhizobiaceae bacterium; assembly: GCA_964437145.1. Classification (GTDB taxonomy): domain Bacteria; phylum Pseudomonadota; class Alphaproteobacteria; order Reyranellales; family Reyranellaceae; genus JAFAZJ01. Next base: position 18,118 of record CAYTFW010000054.1, on the reverse strand, counting down.
GTAGACGGGAAGGAAGGCCCACAGAGCGTATAGTTCCCACATGTGGCCGAAGTAGCCGAAGCTCGAAGCTCGGAAGTCAGGCCGACGGAATATTGCGGCCAGGGCTCTCGGATCAAAGCGTGCGCCGGGCAGCAAGCGAGGGCCGTCCGGGACGAGTGCGTACATCAGAATGCCGCCGGCGGCTGAAAGGACCGACACTGAGAGCAAGACCGCCTTCCAATCGAGGCCATGGCCGAACAGGTGCGACACGGCCGTTCCAAGTACCTGCGCACCAACAAGAAACCCCAACGCGCGACCAAGATCGCGATCGAACCAGCTCGACGCGATCTTCATGCCGACCGGGTAGATACCCGCAAGGAAGAAGCCAGTCATGAAGCGGAGAACTAGCATCGGCCCCAACCAAGGCCCGACCATCAGAGCCGCCGCATTGAAGATGGCGCCGAGAAACGCGCATGTCAGGAAGACGCGCCGCGGCGACCAACGGTCCGCGATGGTCAGATAGGCGAAGATCAGCGTTCCAATGATGAAGCCGAGCTGGACAGCGGTTGTCATGTTCGCGAGCGCGTCGGGGGGGAAACCCTCGCGTCGCTGCAGGTCGGGCATGACGGCATTGCCAGCGAACCAGAGCGACGTCGTCGCGAACTGGGAGGCGACGATCACAGGCAGAATGTGTCGTGGAACGGAGGCCGTCCGCCGCATGTTCGAGCACGCCCTTCGCGATCACAGGCGATGATTGAGGCGCGCGCGCCCTTCTCACGCCCACCGCCGCGGATCATCGCGACAGGCGGCGAACCTTGGTATGTCGATCAAAGCATTTGCGCCATAGATGGGTCAACGTCCCACGGAAAAAACTGGAGTCCAGTCGCGCAAGGAAAGCCCTCAGTCAAAGAAGGCGAGCAGGCGAAGCATGACCCGAACCACAACTACTTCAAGCAGGGACCTACACGAAGCGAGTTCACGCATCCTGATCCGCAGGGCCTTATCAACAAGTTCGCCGGTACTGGTCAGCCAGTAAATGGTACCCCGAGAGGTCAGGGTGGTTTCAGGGAGCGGGTGGATTTCCAAACGACCATTGGCAAGCACAACGGCGTCCCGACCCAAAAAGGCATTGTTCACTATGCGCAGGATGGCACCGTGCACATTGTGCCAGCCGCGCCCTAGTCTGATTGAAAGGAGCCGAAGTGATGTCTGATGAACGGGCAACAACTGTCTTGCTTGCGCTCCATGACGCTCTACTCGGGGCAGTTCCAGCTCACCTGAGAGCGGTCGTCGTGAGATGGGATGAACACAGCGTCCATTTCGACGCCTACTACGATGGCGAGGTCACCGACAAAGACCGCGAGACGATGGAAATCGTCGATACTGAGGTGCTGGCAGCCTTTCCGGAGAGCCACACCGTGAGTCACGCGGTCCATCGCCTGGACTTTCCGGCGGTGTTTCCAGGGTCAGGGAGGTTCGTTTTCCACCGGCAGGAAGACCTACCGCAGTTTCAGCTGATGTCAGCTCCTCGGAGCGACGCGTGAACGGCAACGCAACGACTCCACAAAGAGCAGTACCGCGCCTTCACAGCAGCCGGAACGCAGGCTTCGCGATCATCAGCCAGATGATCGCCATCACCGACGCGAAGGCGGGGAAGCCGCTCCAGAACCAGGCGCGGAACAGGCGGTGGTAGGAGTCGGGCAGGGCGGTGCCACGTGTCGCGGCCTCGTGCGCGAGATCGCGCATGCGCATCTGCATCCAGACCACCGGCAGCCAGAAGGCGCCGGTGACGAGGTAGAGGATCAGCGACAACGCGATCCATCCCTCGCTCAGCGGAATGCCGAGCTCGCCCATCAGCAGCGCGCCGGTGATCGGCTGCACGACCACGGCGCTGGCGGTGAAGACGAAGTCGGCGATCACCACCATGCGCGCCACCGCGGCGATGGTCTTGGCGTCGGCCGTGCGGTGCGCCAGCAGCATGAAGAAGGCGATGCCGGCGCCGGTGCCCAGCAGCACGGCCGCGCCGACGATGTGCAGGTACTTGAGCGCGAGATAGAGCGTCATCGGTCCTCGACGATCGCCAGCGCGGCGAGATGCAGGGCGACGATGGGGACGATCTTCAGCAACGCGCCCATCGGGTCGGCCCACAGGCGCGGCAGCAGCAGCGTGCCGATCGCGGCATAGCCCACGGCGATGGCGAGCGCGGCGTAGAGGCCGAGCCGCGCGGTGCGGCGAAAGGCGATGGCGATGCCCACCACCATGTCGGCGAGCGAGCCGCCGATGACCGCGAGCACCGCCAGCGTCGGTGTGAGACCGGCTTCGGCCATCAGCGCCAGCCCGGCGCGCCAGCCCGGCCCGAGGCAGATCACGCCGGTTGCGAACCAGAAGACCGCGAGGCTGGCGATCAGCAGCGGCTTGACGAAGAACAGCCGCGCGAACCAGCGCTCCTGCACCGAGGCCGGCCGCGCGGCGAAGAAGGCCGACGGGCCGCGTGGCGTGAAGGGCGCGTGCGCTTGTCGTGCGGATGCTTCGACCAGCGCGGCCCGGCGCAGCTCCTGGCCGGCGGTCGTGCGCATGGCCGGCCGCCAGCCCAGCAGCGCGGCGGCGTCGCCGAGCTTGAACATCAGCGCGGCAAGCCTTGAGCCGATCGGCAGCGTCCGCGCCGGCGGCCAGCGCATCCAGCGGCGAAATCCCGCGACCAGCGCCTCGAAACGCCAGATCTCGGGGCCGGTCAGATCGAACGCGACGCGCGACGCCGCGTCGGGCGCGATGAAGTGCTCGATGGTCGACAGCACGTCGTCGAGCAGCACCGGCTGCAGCGGCGGCATGTCGGCCATCACCGGCACGACCGGCAGAACGGCGAGTCCGCGCAAGAGAGCGCTGCCGCCATAGGCGGCGTCGCCGATGATCATCGAGGGACGCAGGATCACCCAGTCGAGGTCGCGCCGTTGCAGATCGAGATCGGCCTCGTGCTTGGTGCGCGCGAAATCGGTGCCGCCCGCGCGATCGGCGCCGATAGCCGAGATCTGGATCACACGGCGGACGCCGGCCGCTTCGCAGGCCTGGAACAGCGCGCGCGGCGCGTCGCGATGCACGCTGCCCACCGTCTCGCCCGGCGCATCCTGCAGCAGACCGGCGCAATTGATCACGGCATCGATGCCCTGGAGATGCGCGCGCCAGGCTGCAGCATCGGTCATCGCGGCGAGGTCGAGCGCGATGTGCCGGATCGGCGGCGGCGGCGCTCGACGCGAGACGCCGTCGACCGCGATGCCCGCGGCCAGCAACCGCTGTGCCAACGCCGAGCCGACGAAGCCCGTGACGCCCAGGATCAGGACACGCGATGTCATGCCGACAGTGTAATCGCAAATGGCTCTTCACTCCCTCTCCCCGCTTGCGGGGAGAGGGGCGGGGTGAGGGGCTGAATCAGGTGGCGCACCACCGCCGCACGCAACCTGCGACTCCCCCTCACCCCAACCCTATCCCCGCGCGCGGGGCGAGGGGGCTGATCTACTCCAGCTTCACATTCGCCGCGCGGATCACCGCGCGCCAGCGGGCTTCTTCTTCCTTGAAGAAGGCGGCGGTGTCGGCGCCGCTTCGGCCGACGGGTTCGGCGCCCTGCGCCAGGAATTTCTCGCGCACGTCGGGCAGGCTCAGCGCGGCGGCGACCGCTTGGTTGGTGGTGGCGACGATCGCCTCGGGTGTGCCGGGCGGCGCGACCATGGCGAACCAGGCGGTGGCGACCAGATCGGGCAGGCCGATATCGACGGCGCTCGGCACATCCGGGGCGACGGCGCTGCGCGCGCGGCTGGTGACGGCGAGGAACTTTACCTGCTTCGATTGGCGGAAGCGCAGCGCGCCGGCGATGTTGCCGAGATAGAGATCGACGCGGCCGGCGACGAGGTCCACCAAAGCCGGTCCCTCACCGCGATAAGGCACGTGCTGCAGGGTGATGCCGGCCATGCTCGCCAGCATCTCGGCCGCGAGGTGCGAGGTCGAGCCGTTGCCCTGCGAGGCGTATTGCAGCTTGCCGGGATTGGCCTTGCCGTAGGCGATCAGCTCGGCGGCGGTGTTGGCCGGCAGCTCGTTCTTCGCCGAGATCACGTTGGGCACCTGCGCCAGGACCGTGATCGGCACGAACCGGGCCCAGTCGTAGGGCAGCGAGACGTAGAGATTGTGGTTGATCGTGAGCGGACCGGGCGCGCTGCACAGCAGCGTGTGGCCGTCGGAGTCGGCGCGGAAGACGATCTCGGCGCCGACATTGCCGCCGGCGCCGGCCTTGTTGTCGACCACCACCGGCTGGTTCCACTGTGACGACAGCTTCTCCGCCACGATGCGGCAGAGCGTGTCGTTGGAGCCGCCGGGCGGGAAGGGCACGACGATGCGCACCGGCTTCTGCGGCCAGGGGCCCTGCGCCAAGGCGGGCGCCACCGCGAACAGCGCAGCCGCGAGCAGGACGCGCAGCAGGATCGTGATCACCGTGTTTCCTCCCCCTCGTCGTTGGGCGCAGACTAGACCCCTGTCATTCCGAGCGCAGCGAGGAATGTAGAAGGAGCCTGGATTCCTCGCTGCGCTCGGAATGACAGGAACAGGGGAGGGGAAAAGCATGCGGTTCCAGAACAAGGTGGCGCTGATCACGGCGGCGGCCAACGGCATCGGCCGCGCCACGGCGCAGATCATGGTGCGCGAAGGCGCCACCGTCGTCGTGGTGGACAACAACAAGGCGCGCCTCGACGAGGCTGTGCCGTCGCTGGCGAAGGACGCCGGCCGCAACGGCAAGGTCGACGGACGGCTGGTCGACGCGCTCAACCAGGAGCAGGTCGACGCGCTGGTCGCCGACGTGGTGCGCGCGCATGGCCGCATCGACATCCTGGTCAACGCAGTGGGCGGCAGCACGGTGATTGAGCGGCCGACCGCGACCACCGAGCAGCTCACGCTCCAGGAGTGGCAGAAGCTGATCGCCTTCAACCTCGACGGCACGTTCCTGGTCACCCACGCGGTGATCCCGGTGATGAAGCGCCAGCGCGGTGGCAAGATCGTCAACCTCGCCTCGATCGCCGGCCGCGGTTTGAGCTTCAACAGCTCGAGCGCCTACGCCGCGGCCAAGGGCGGCATCATCGCCTTCACCCGCAAGCTGGGCCACGAGCTCGGCCCCGACGGCATCAACGTCAACGCCATCGCGCCCTCGGTCACGCTCACCGAACGCATCCGCCCGCACTGGGAGAAACGCTCGCAGGCCTCGCAGGCCGAGGAGATCGAACGCACGCCCCTGCGCCGCGTAGCCGAGGCGGTCGATCAGGCCAACGTGATCTGCTTCCTGGCGTCGAGTGACGCCGATTTCGTCACCGGCATCACGATCGACGTGACGGGCGGAGTCTAGCTACGCCGCCTGCCTGCGGCAGAGGCAGGAGGCGCGGACCGGGATCTCGGTGCGTGCCATCGCCATGTCGAGGCGGGCCTTGATCAGCGGCGCCTCGACCGTGTCGCCGCGGCGCGTCAGGCATTCGTGCAGGCCGTGCAGGCTCCAGACATTGTCAGGGTGCTGGCAGGCGCGGCTGAGCTTGCCGTCGAAGCCGAGATCGGCGCGGTAGACCGCCTCGGCTTCGGTGAGGTGGCCCTGCTCGAGGAGCAGCGCGCCCAGCGCGTGGCGCGCCGGCTGCATCCAGCCCCAGGGCTCATCGTAAGGCAGCGCGTCGTCGAGCTCGACCGAGCGCCTAAGATGCGCGAAGGCGAGGTCGAAATGGCCCCGGCGATATTCGAGTTCGCCGGTCAGCATCTCATCGGCGATCGCCAGCAGGTCGATCACCCGGTTGTTGTGCACGCGTCGCGTTTCCGGCACCCGCTTGCAGGCGGCGCGGAACTCACCGCGCGTCTTCTCCGCCTCGGCGATCTCGCCCAGCACCGAGTGGGCGATGCCCTTGGCGTAGAGCATCATCGCCGTGGTCGCGCAGTACAACGCCGGGTCCTTCGGCATCTCCTGGGCGATGATCTCGCGCCACTTGCCGAAGCGGATCAGCACGTGCTGCTTCATCGACAGATAGCCTTCGATGAAATCGGCCATCGGCGGCGAGGGGATGCGCAGCAACTCCTCTGGCGTGGTGTCGATCAGCTCCTGCGCCGCCTGTATCGCCGGTGTGTACTGTCCGAGGAACATCGCGCCGTAGATCACGAAGTGATGGTCGTGCGTGCGATAGAGCGAATAGACGTTCATCGCGCCTTCGCGCGCCAGGTACTTGCGGTCGACCTTCACGGCCTTCTGGTTGTAGAGCATGGCGTCGCGGTAGTGGCCGCACAGGATGTCGATATGGGTCGGCATGTGCACGAGGTGGCCCGACTCGGGCACCAGCTCGCGCAGCCGGTCGCCGGCGCGCAGCGCGCGCTGCGGGAAGGGCGACATCTCCATCAGGTGCACATAGAGATGCAGCAGGCCGGGATGGTCCCACGATTTGGGCGCGTCGCGGAACAGGCCCTCGAGCAGTTCGACCGCTTCGGCCGTGCCGGCGTCCTTGGCCACGCCGCCGGTCGTGAGGTCCCACATCTTCCACGGCGTCTCGTTCATGATCGCCTCGGCGAACACCGAGGCCACGTCGAGATCGCCGCGGTGGGTCGCGTAGACCTTGCGCATCTCGCGGGTGAACGCCTTGTCCCACGCCGACTGGTCCTCGATCGCCTCGCGCTGCGGATAGCGCACGGGCAATGCGTCGATCAGCGCCCGCTCGACCGGCGTCGCGCCCGGCGCCGCCTTCAGCGCGCCTTGCATGGCGTCGTAGGCGGTCGCGAGCGCCTGCGCCTTGCCCGCGGGATCGTAGAGGTGCCAGGGCAGATTGTAGTTGGGGCCCGCCGCGTACGAGACGCCCCAATGCGCCATGGCGCAATTGGGATCCTGCTCGAGCGCCTTGCCGAAGCACTTGATCGCCTCGGCGTGGTTGAAGCCGAACAGCCAGTTCAGGCCACGATCGAACCAAATCTGCGCCGCGGGTGACTTGGTCGTGACAGGTCGCGAATAGACGCCGAGATCGTAGTAGTCGTCCATGTCGTCCTCCCCCCATACGCGTCTTTGGCCACGTCGCTCGCCTACGCGGCGAAGTACCCACCGTCGATGATGTGCGAGGCGCCGGTCATGAACGCCGCCTTGTCGGAGCACATCCACACCACGGCCTCGGCGATCTCCTCCGGCACGCCGAGCCGGTTCATTGGTACCTTGGTCATCAGCTGCTCGTAGCGCGTGGCCATGGTCGGATCGGTCATCGGCGTCTTGATGTAGCCGGGGTTGACGCAATTCACCCGGATGTTGTCGGGCGCGTATTCCAGCGCCGCCGTCTTGGTCAGGCCGACCACGCCGTGCTTGGCCGCGACGTAGTTGCTGGCCATCGGCAGGCCGATCAAGCCGGCGATCGAGGCGGTGTTGACGATGGCGCCGCCGCCCTGGGCCAGCATCTGGACGATCTCGTGCTTCATGCACAGGAACACGCCGGTCGTATTGACCGCCAGCATGGCGTCGAACGATTGCCGGCTCATCTCGTGCGTGCGCTGTCCGGCCGGCCCGACATGGCGCGGCGCGATGCCGGCGTTGTTGAAGGCGCAATCGAGCCGACCGAACGCCGCGACAGCGCGGCCGACCATGGCCTGGACCTGCGCCTCGTCGGCCACGTCGGCGGCGATCGCGATCGCCTGTCCGCCGCCGGCGTTGATCGCCGCCACCGTGCCGGCCGCGCCGGCTTCGGTCTGGTCGGCTACCGCCACGCGCGCGCCTTCGCGCGCCATGATTAGCGCCGTGGCGCGCCCGATGCCCGACGCGCCGCCGGTCACTAGAGCGCTCTTGCCCGCGAGAATGCCGGTCATCGTTTCCGTCCCATCATCGCAATTTCTCGCTCGCCGCTGAGTAAGCGCCGCAGTTCGCGCCTGAGACTCGAACATAACGTGTCGGGCAAGCGGGAGGCCAGCGTCTGGTCACGCATTGCGATCGAGCCATTGGTCGCGTGATGACACAGGTCTCTCCGATCCAAAGAGTCGTCGCCAAGGCTGGAGGCTGTTTACTCGCTACCAACGTCCGCCTTCCGGCCCGGAGGCTCGCCGCGCTTAGATTTTCTTCGACCCCTCTTCGCGCCGGCCCGCTAGGCCCGCGCCGACTAGCGGTGTGTGACACGTCGCGTCACGAGCACGTTGGCGATAGTGGGGCGAGGTTCAAACTAGAGCGGGATGAGTTGAGTCTGAATCGAAAGGGGATTCCCAAGAGGGTTGAGAAGTGATTCAAGATGCTGGCTGGGCAGGAGGCCAGCAAAGATGGCTCGACCCTATTCGATGGATCTTCGCGAGCGCGTGGTGCGGGCGGTGGAAGAGGATGGCCTGTCACGCAACAAAGCGGCCAAGCGTTTCGGCATCGGCATCAAGACGGCGATCGACTGGGTTCGCCGACACCAGGAGACGGGCAGCGTAGCGGCCAAGCCGATGGGCGGCTGCCGGCCGAAGAAGATCGTCGGCGCGTATCGCGACTGGCTGCTCGAGCGCTGCCGGGCGCGGGACTTCACGCTGCGCGGCCTGGTTGGCGAGCTGGCCGAGCGTGGCCTGCAGGTCGACTACCGGACGGTGTGGGAGTTCGTCCACGGCGAGAAGCTCAGTTACAAAAAAAGACGCTGGTCGCCAGCGAGCGCGACCGGCCGGATGTAGCGCGCCGCCGCCAGCAGTGGATGGCCTATCAGGGCCGCATCGACCCCGCCCGCCTGGTCTTCATCGACGAAACATGGACCAAGACCAACATGGCGCCGCTGCGCGGATGGGCGCCGTGTGGTCAGCGCCTGCCAGGCAAGGCGCCCCATGGCCGCTGGCAGACCATGACCTTCCTGGCCGCGCTGCGTCACGATCGGATCACCGCACCGTGGCTCATCGACGGGCCCATCGATGGCCAGAGCTTCCTTCAGTACGTCGAGAAGGTTCTCGTGCCCACGCTGCGGCCGGGCGAAATCGTCATCATGGACAATCTCGGCTCCCACAGGGGCAAGCCCGTTCGCCGCGCCATCCGCGCCGCCGGCGCCAGGCTCTTCTTCCTGCCCAAGTACTCCCCGGACCTCAATCCCATCGAGCAGTTCTTCGCCAAGCTCAAACACTGGCTGCGCAAGGCCGCCAGGCGCTCCGGCGATGCCGTCTGCAACGCCATCGCCGATATCATCGCTCTCACGACTCCCGATGAATGCTCACACTACTTCGCTCACGCCGGATACACCCAACACGATCCCATCACGCTCTAGACCGCCCGGGCAAAGAAGTTCGCGTCTGAAGCGACGAGTAGGTACTGGAAATCCGCTGCGGGGCGCTCGGTCGCGTGCGCCCACCGCAGGGCACGCAGGCGTTGCCGCAAGCGCTCATCGGTACGCACGTATTGCTCCGAGAGGTCACCAAGCCCGCTATCCGCCGCCGACGCCCTGCGGAGGAGCTCGAGAAGACTTTCCAGCCGAGGCGGGCCGCGGCGGCAGGGGCGCTGGCCGCCTGGTCGATGCGCTCAGTCAGGAGCAGGTCGACGCGCTGGTCGCCGATGTGGTGCGCGCGCATGGCCGTATCGACATCCTGGTCAACGCCGTGGGCGGCAGCACGGTGATCGATCGGCCGACCGCCACCACCGAGCAGCTCACCCTGCAGGAATGGCAGAAGCTGATCGCCTTCAACCTCGACGTACCTTCCTGGTCACCCACGCGGTGATCCCGGTGATGAAGCACCAGAGGAGCGGCAAGATCGTCAACCTCGCCTCGATCGCCGGCCGTGGCCTGAGCTTCAACAGCTCCAGCGCCTATGCCGCCGCCAAGGGCGGCATCATCGCCTTCACCCGCAGGCTCGGCCACGAGCTCGGCCCCGACGGCATCAACGTCAACGCCATCGCGCCCTCGGTCACGCTCACCGAACGCATCCGCCCGCACTGGGAGAAACGCTCGCAGGCCTCGCAGGCCGAAGAGATCGAACGCACACCGCTGCGCCGCGTGGCGGAGGCGGTCGACCAAGCCAACGTGATCTGCTTCCTCGCCTCGAGCGACGCCGATTTCGTCACCGGCATCACGATCGATGTGACGGGAGGGGTGTAGCCTCAGCGATCCAACATGTCGGCGTAGCAACAGTCAGTCGGTGAGGTGCGCCTGCAGACAATGCGCCGAAATGTTGCGTGGCCCCTAACCAGCTCATCAAGGGGTCACTTTGGCATCGCCAATTACGTTCACGAAACAAACACTCTCGGGCCCTCTCTCAAATGGAGTAGTGAGAGCGGGGAGAGACATGCGCACGAATTCCGTTTTTGTTGCCTCCAGCGGGTACGCAGCAGATATTGTCAGGGAACTCTTACCCCCACGTTGCGGCGCTACATGACCAGACGCAACCATTTGGATGACGTCTCCATTGGCCGCAATCCTATGAATTCTCATATGAACGTGTGGTGGAAGAGGAGGGTCGTTGGGGGGTGTTGCGATTGCAGGTCCAGGGGGCATAGTTATCATCATGTGCGCGATTACCAGCGCCCCGAAGGAACCAACGTTGATCTTGAACTGCGTGAAGGGCTCAGTATTTCCCCCGAACTGGCTGTGACTGAACTCCTTACTCTCATAGGCACCGTTCAGCCTGGGCTGTAGCAGTGGTATTGTCGATTGCACCAGCATTTGGTAGTTCATGATTGTCCCTTAAATGCTCCGCGACTTGATAGTATCGTCTAATGTAGAGCGACTTCGTCTTCTTTCTTGTACCATCTCAGCGCCAGTTTCTCGAAATCGATGAACAGCTCCGGATCCCCTCTAACTTGTCTTCGTTTCATCACTGCTCCTTTGCATCGAATCCAATCACGAACAAAGCTGGCACGCCAATATGCCTTGTAGATTTTCTCGTCGATTATGCCTTCCTGGATGCCGATGGCTACTAGGTCACATCTATTGAGAGTTGACACCAAGAAAAATGATTCATTAGAGTAATAGTAGGTGTCCATTTCGGCCAACTCTTCGAGTTTCTGGGCCTTTGCAGCATGTAAATATTTACTTCTGTACTCCAAAAGAATCGGATTAGTTTGCTCCGCTAGAAGCATATCAACGGTGGTTCTTCGTCGTGTTACGCGCACATTCCAAACTATTGTTGAGATTATGCATATTGCGGAAACGACCATTGCCGCAGACTGTACTGCGACAATGTAATCGGGATTTGCGCCGAGCATAGTATCGTACCTTTCTTTTCTCACTTGACCTATGGCACGACAGCTATCCGCGCAGCCTCGCCTGGAAGCTTGGAGCGCGAGTCTCACAGACGATGTACATCAGCATGCTCCTACTGCCTTGAGAAGCAACCGCCCAACTGCTTAACTTGGGCCAAACGTAAGGCGACCATAAATGGCAGTATAGATTGTGCAAAATGTTTTGCAACTTAAGAAAAGCAATCTATCTCAACGCGACTTTGGAGGGAAATCGCCGAATTTCGCTGATTGTTGGGGCGAATTTGTTGACCTGCTGCAGTACATGCTTTGCCGCCACTACCGTCAGTACCGTTTCTGTTTCATAAACTAGCGGACCGCCACCATTACTGTTGTTTGTCTCGCCAGCCAACTGAATGAGCTCGGTGGTTAGCTATGGAGCCACGTCTGTACCTTTCTGAGGCTCCACTTAATCCAACGCTGAATCCTGTCCGAACAAACCCGGCCACCGCTGGAAGCATTGACAATCTTGAGTTTTCTTGCGGCACGTTCTGATCGTTCATCGCGTGTGCGTGGCCACGTCGCTTTAGGTCTATTGCACCTGAGGTCGCGCCCAACAGCTTCAGCGGCCGCGTCAATCACAGCTTAAGAAGAGCCCACGAATTGTGGGGAATTCAACGTCATGCTAAGGTCGCAAGAACGTCCGAAGAACGGACGACACCGGAGGAAACCATGCTTTCTGCGTCCGACAACGAGCTTCTGACACGCGTCGGCCCGGGCACGCCCATGGGCAATCTGATGCGCGAGTACTGGATTCCCGCCTGCCTGTCGTCGGAGCTGAAATCCGATGGCGAGCCGATGCGGCTTCTGCTGCTGGGCGAGCAGCTCATCGCGTTCCGCGACACCGACGGCCGCGTCGGCATCATGGAGCATCGTTGCCCGCATCGCTGCGCGTCGCTGTTCTTCGGCCGTAACGAGGAGGGCGGGCTGCGCTGCGTCTATCATGGCTGGAAGTTCGACGTCGAAGGCAACTGCCTGGACATGCCCAACGTGCCGCCGGCGCAGGACTTCAAGGACCGCATCAAGGCCAAGGCCTACAAGGTCGTCGAGCGCAACGGCATAATCTGGACCTATATGGGCAAGCGCCAGTCGGCGCCGCCGCCGATGTACACGATCGAGATTCTGGCGCTGCCCGACGAGGCGCGCTTCACCCGCGTGCACCAGCGCGAGTGCAACTGGTTCCAGTCGCTCGAGGGCGACATCGACACCTCGCATTTCGGCTTCCTGCATATCGGCGGGCTGAAGATGGAGGATGTCGATCCCAAGACGATCCACAAATGGGGCGTCGGCGATCGCGCGCCGGACTACAAGGCGACGGACACCGAGTGGGGCACGATGTACGCGGCCTACCGTCCGGCCGAGCCTGGCCAGTACTACTACCGCTTCGCCCACTTCCTCTTCCCGTTCATCACCTTCACGCCCAACGGCTCGTTCGAGGACCAGATCGCCTGCACCTTCAACGTGCCGATGGATGACACGCATACGATGACCTACAACCTGGCCTGGAAGCAGAAGACCCGGCCGCTGGAGACCTTGGCCAACGGCGACTGGATCCCGGGCATCCAGCCGGACACGAAGTACCTGCCCAACACCACCGACTGGTACGGCCGCCATCGCCTGGAGGCGCGGCGCGACAACGACTACTTCATCGATCGCGAGGCGCAGAAGCATTCGAGCTACACCGGTATCCAGGGCATCGGCCGGCAGGATCAGGCGGCGGTGGAGTGCATGGGCGAGATCGTCGATCGCTCGTTGGAGCATCTGGCGCCGTCGGACCGCATGATCATGATCACGCGGCGCCGGCTGATCGCTGCGGCCGAGGCGCTGCGCGACAAGGGTGAGGCGCCGGCCAGCGTCGACAACCCCGACATCTGCCGCCGCGCGCGCGGCGGCGCGTTCGTGGCGCCGACCAGCCTCGACTGGCTCGCGGCGTACGCGCAGCACCTGCAGACCGCCGACAGCCCGCTCGGCTTGCTCAACCGCCTACCGATGGCGGCGGAGTAGAATCCCTTCTCCCCGCGCAGGCGGGGAGAAGGTGCCGAGCGTTAGCGAGGCGGATGAGGGGCTTCCTCGCGCAACGACCAACGCTGTCGCTGTCGAGACTCCGCGAAGCCCCTCATCCGCCCTTCGGGCACCTTCTCCCCGCCTGCGCGGGGAGAAGGGAAGAGGACTCCATGACCGTCGCCGTTCAACTCCCGGCATCCACGCCCGCGCTGCCGCGCGGCTTGTGGCGTTGGGGGCGGCCGGTGGGCATGACGCTGCTCGTGCTGATCCTGGGCTTCCTGTCGCTCTACCCGATGGCGATGCTGCTCTACGGCAGCCTGCATTCGACGCCGCCGGGCGTCGCCGGTGAGTTCAACCTCAACGGCTATATCGGGCTGCTCACCACCGAGAACGCGAAGATCCTGCTCGACACCGTCGTGCTGTCCTTCGTCAAGACGATCCTCGCGGTGGCGCTCGCCATCCTGCTGGCCTGGATCGTGGCGCGCACCGACACGCCCGGACGCGGCGTGCTCGAGGTGCTGATCACCCTGCCGTTCTTCATCCCGCCGATCCTCACAGCGACCGCCTGGGCGATGCTGGGCAATGCGCAGGTCGGCACCATCAACCTCGCCTGGCGCTGGCTCACGGGCAGCGACGGCACGCTGGTCAACGTCTACTCCTGGTGGGGCGTCGTCTGGCACATGATGCAGTATTCGACGCCGTTCATGTTCCTGTTCATCGTCGACGCCTTCCGCGCCATGGACCCGGCGCTCGAGGAGTCCAGCCGCATGTCGGGCGCGTCGCGCTGGCAGACCTTCTGGCGCATCACCTTCGGCCTGATGCTGCCGGTCACCACCAGCGCCTTCATCCTGAGCTTCATCCGCGGCATCGAGTCCTTCGAATCGCCGGTGTTCTTCGGCACGCCCGCCGGCATCACCGTGATCACCACGCAGATCTACGATTCGATCACCCAGCGCGCGCAGCCCGACTACCAGTCGGCCACGGCGCTGTCGTTCGCCGCCCTGGCGCTGATGTTCCTGCTGCTCCTAGCGCAGAGCCGGCTGCTCGGCGGCCGCAGCTTCGCCACTGTCACCGGCAAAGGCTACTCGCCCAACGTCACGCGGCTGGGCTGGATGCGCTGGGTGACCTTCGGCATCTGCATCCTGTTCTTCCTGCTGACCGTGGCGCTGCCAGTGGGCCAGTTGCTGCTGAGCTCGTTCTTCCGCTTCTTCGGCTTCTACGAAGCCGAGATGTTTACCTTCGAGCACTACAAGAGCGTCTGGGAGAACCGCGCCTTCTGGCGCGCCTTCGGCAACACCATGCTGCTGGGCGTGCTGGGCGCCACCGCGACCATGACGCTCGGTGGCATCGTCGCCTACGTCACCACGCGCACGAAATGGCGCGGGCGTAGGCTGATCGACGCGCTGGCCTGGCTGCCCTGGATGATGCCGGGCATGGTGCTGGGCATCGGCTTCCTGTGGGGCTTCGCCACCCTGCCGCACGGCATCCCGATCTACGGCACGTTGCTGGCGCTGCTACTCGCCTACGTCGCGCTGGGCACGCCCGTCGCTGTCCGTGTCACCTCGGCGGCCTATCAGCAGATCGCCACCGATATCGAGGAATGCTCGCGCGTGCATGGCGCGAACTGGTGGCAGACCTTGGGCCGCATCCTGGTGGCGCTGGCTTGGCCGGCCTTCGCGGTGGGCTGGGTGCTGATCTTCTTCGGCATCATGCGCGAGCTTTCCGCCTCGATCCTGCTCTACGCGCCGGGCACCGAGGTGCTGTCCGTGGTGATGCTGAAGATGTGGGTCGGCGGCAAGCCGGAGGAGGTCAGCGTCATCGGGCTGGTGATGCTGGTGCTAGTCGTGGTGTTCCGCTGGGTGCAGCTCAAGGTGATCAAGAAACGGATCAGTACGTTGTGAATGGGACCGCCGGCGTCCCGCCGGCTCATGAAGATGCCGGCGGGACGCCGGCGGTCCCAATGACAGTAGACACGGGAGGTTGGGGCCATGTTGAGGAGAAGTGTTCTGGCGGGCATCGCCGCGAGCGCGGCGGCGTCGCGGGCGATGGCGCAGGCGGACGAGTGGAAGAAGGTCGAGGAGGCCGGCCGCAAGGAAGGCAAGCTGGTGATCTACACCGCCTCGATCGGCTCGCCCTTCCTGAAGGCGACCTGCGAGTCCTTCGAGAAGAAATACGGCATCGCGATCGAGCGCTTCGAGGCGCGCGCCAGCGAGGTGCGCGAGCGCGTGCGGGTGGAGCAGGCGGCCGGTCGCTTCCTCGGCGACATCCATCACAACGGCAGCACGACGACCTGGCTGATGCAGCGCGACGGCAACTTCCAGCCGCGCGGCGAGATCCCCAATGTCAAGAACATCGTCGCGCCCTACACGGCCGACGACATCAAGATCCCCTGCGAGGTCATCAGCTACTGCCTGATGGTCAACCGCACCATGGTGAAGCCGGCCGACGAGCCCAAGAGCTGGAAGGACATCCTCGATCCCAAATGGACGGGCAAGATCCTGAGTGACGACTATCGCGCCCTGGGCGGCGGCGCGGTGTTCTTCGTGGTGATGCAGAACACCTTCGGCCGCGACTTCCACGAGAAGCTGGCGGCGCAGAAGCCGGTGTTCTCGCGCGACATCGCCAATTCCGAGCGCCGCGTGGCGCGCGGCGAGTATCCGCTCTACCTGCCGTTCTCGCTGCAGAACCTCAACAACCTGAAGGGCCTGCCGATCAAGCCGATCGTGCCCGCCGAGGGCCGACCGTATGTGCGCTTCGATCTCACCGTGCTCAAGAACGCGCCGCGCGCCAACGCCGCGCGCCTGTTCATGAACCACTATCTCGAGCCCGAGACGCAGCTCGCCTACGCCAACGCCGGCTACGCGCCGGTGATCGGCGGCGTGATCGAGAAGACCCTGCCGGAGATTCGCGAGCTGTTGAAGACGCCGGCGCTGGGCACCACGGTGCCGGAGAAGCAGGACGAGATGCTGGCGCTGGCCAAAGAGATCTACAAGTAGTGCCCAGCGTCACCCTCAAGCGCGTCAGCCGTCACTTCGGCGAGGTGAAGGCGGTCGACAACATCGACCTCGCCGTGGAGCACGGCGAGTTCGTGACGCTGCTGGGCCCCTCGGGCTGCGGCAAGACCACGACCTTGCGCATGGTCGCCGGTCTCGAACGCAACGACACCGGCGGCATCGTCATCGGCGATCGCGTGGTCAGCGACGCGGCCGCCGGGCTGTTCCTGCCGCCCGATCAGCGCAATCTCGGCATGGTATTCCAGTCCTACGCGATCTGGCCGCACATGACGGTGTTCGACAACGTCGCTTATCCGCTCAGCGTACGGCGTGTGCCCAAGCCCGAGATCGCCGCGCGCGTGCAGAAGGCGCTGACCCTGGTCGAGATGGAGCGCTTCGCCGACCGGCCGGCGCCGGCGCTGTCGGGCGGCCAGCAGCAACGCGTGGCGATCGCGCGCGCGCTGATCTTCGAGCCCGAGGTGCTGCTGCTCGACGAGCCGCTCAGCAACCTCGATGCCCGCCTGCGCGCGCAGATGGGTGAGGAGTTTCGCGCGCTGCAACGCCGCCTGAAGATCACCACGATCTACGTCACCCACGACCAGGAGGAGGCGATGGCGCTTTCCGACCGCGTCGTGGTGATGCAGCGCGGCCTTGTGCTGCAGAGCGGCGCGCCGGAGGCGGTCTATCGCCGGCCGGCCAGCGCCGAGGTCGCCGCCTTCTTCGGCACGCCCAACCTGATCGAGGCCACGGTGCGTGCCAGTCGGCCCAACGGCGACGGGCACGTGCTGTCGATCGAGGCGGCGCTGGGTTCGGGCGAGTGCCGCGCCTCGTCCGCGTTCCGCGCCGGCGACAAGGTGCTGGTCATGGTGCGCCCCGAGGACGTGACGCTCGGCGCGGCCGACACCAAGGCGCGCGACGGCCAGTTCGCTTGGCCCGGCCGCGTGACCGATGGCGTCTTCCGCGGCCCCCGCCGCACGCTCACCGTCGAGACCGCCCACGAACGCTTCCGCGTCGAATGCCCGGCGAGCCGCGCGATGGCGGTGGGCGACACCGTCACCCTGGTAGTCGACGCCGATAACGCCTGGGCGCTGCCGGCGTAATTTTCCTTCCTGCGGAGGGCAGGGCGATCGCCCAAGGGACTAAAGTGGCGTGGCCCGAAACCGAAACCCCCGTCTCCCAACGACTTTGTGCCCCAGTTCGACGCTTGTAGCGGCGGAAATCGAAGGTCGTGGCGAGTGGGCGTATCCTGTCCAGTATGACCGACCGAAATGCCCATCTCCCGGCATGCCATGAGCGCCTTGTCCTGCAGTCCGTCGACGGGCGGCAACACGCCCGGATCGCCTTCGCCGATATCGACGACGTCGTGGGCTCGAAGATCGCCAACCATAGAAAACCAGAGCAATCTGAAACGCCACGCGCCAGCCGTCGTCCGGCCCCACCTGGCACGACATTCCGCGTCGGGGCGGCAGGTTCCCGGGACGATAGAAAACCATGTGAATTGGCGTCGATGGCCAAGCCGCGAGCGGCGGATCGGCTGTCGTACACCCCTGATTCTTCTGGGTTTATCCCGCGATTCGGCGAATCGCAGATCTGTGGGATAAATCCGCGCGCGGGTCGAGGCGCGGGCGCCGCGAACGGTATGAGGGTGGCATGAAGGATCCCGAAGTCCTGGTCGTCGGCGCGGGTCCGGTCGGGCTGATCCTGGCCATCGATCTGGCGCGCCGCGGCGTGCGGGTGATGCTGATCGAGCGCAACGAGACCACGCGCAAGCTGCCCAAGATGGAGCGCTGCAACGCGCGCACCATGGAGATCTTCCGCCGCATGGGCCTGGTCGATCGGGTGCGCGACGCCAGCCGCTTCCGCGACATCCCGATGGACATCTTCATCGTCACCAGCCTGCAGGGTCCGCCGATCCTGCATTTGCCCTATCCCTCGG
>CAYTFW010000053.1:0-34515 GCA_964437145.1 uncultured Rhizobiaceae bacterium | reverse complement strand
GTTCCGACCCGCTGATCTTTGGGAGCGCCGGCGTCCCGCCGGCTCTTGATGGTGGCGCAACGCGCCGCCTGCCGGCGGGACGCCGGCGCTCCCAAAGACGCTATCCAATCAACTCCTGCGCCGCGCCGACGATCCGCACCAGGCTGCCGGACTCGCCGCGCTGGTTGATCGCCTGCGCTAGCTGCAGCGCGCGCTGCGGCGGCTCGCCCTGGGCCAGCTCGCGCATCGCGCGCGCCGCCTGGGCCGCCGAGGCCAGCCGGCGTCGCGCGTGCACCGAGACGCCCAGCCGGTCGATCGTGCTGGCGCTGACCTCCTGGTCGGCGACCTCCGGCCACAGCAGCTGCGGGCGGCCCGCGCCCATCGCCGCGGCGAGCGTCGCGGCGCCGCCGTGGTGGACGACGACATGCGCGCCGCGCGTTACGTCGGCCAGCGGCGGCGGCCGGTCGAAGACATGCACCTTGCGCTCGCCGAGGTACTGGCGGATTTCCGGGGTGGCGCGCTTGACGTAGGCGGCGCCCTGCAGCCCGCACTCGACCAGCGACTGCAGGATCATGCGCAGCTGCGGATGCGTCGCCGAGAGATAGGCGTAGAACGAGGGCGGGCCGTTCGGCCCGCTCGGCGGCGGCATCGACTCGAGCGGCCCGGCATCCGGCTGGCCGCGGAAGCTGGCATAGGGATCGGTCTCGGCGAAGGCCGTCACGAAATGGCGCGTGCCGCCGATGATCGCGGGCACGGACTCGGCGACGGGTCCACCCAGCCGCTGCTGCGCCAATCGCACGGCCTCGGTGATCTTCTCGGGCGGCGCGAAACGTTGCGCGGCGGGATCGAAGATCGGGAACTCCTGCGCGTCGGGCGGCGGCATGATGTAGCCGTGGCCCATGGCGATCACCGGAACGCGGCCATAGGCGGCGAGCGTCGCCACCGGCGCGTATTCGGCGACGATCAGCGCCGGCTGCAGCGCGAGGAACAGCATGTGCCAGGCGTGCGCCAGCCGGAACAGATGCTCGGCGTTGGCGAAGTTGTTGACCGCCAGCAAATCGGCGTAGCTGCCGGGCACGAAGCTGGGCTGCGTCGGGTGCAGCAGGCCCACGGCCATCGGCGCCTGCATCACGATCCACGTTCGGCGCGCGAAGAACGCCGCCGTGCCGACCAGGTCGCGCACCACGAAGACCGGCTCGTGGCCCTCCGCCTCCAGCGCGGTGGCGACCTGCGCCAGGCGATCGACGTAGCCGACGCCGCCACCCAGCTCCCAAGCGAAGAGAATTCGCGCCATCGCCGGCTTCTATTCAGTTCTCGTCGAGGAGATGGCGGATCAACGCCACCGCCTCGGGCGTGTCCCACTCCGCCTCGCCAGCCAGGCGCCCGACCTCGCGGCCTTTCTTGTC
Source organism: uncultured Rhizobiaceae bacterium (assembly GCA_964437145.1). Classification (GTDB taxonomy): domain Bacteria; phylum Pseudomonadota; class Alphaproteobacteria; order Reyranellales; family Reyranellaceae; genus JAFAZJ01. The sequence goes on along the minus strand of CAYTFW010000053.1, from coordinate 33,130 downwards.
GACCAGGATCGAGGTCGGCAGCACCAGTACGTCGAGCGCGCCGTAGGCCGCGCGCTTGTCGTCGAGATAGACGTCGAGCGCGCTGAGCTCCTTGTCGCGGATGAAGGGCGCTACCTTGGCGCGCGTCGGCCCGTCGAGCGACAGCGCCAGCACGGAGAACTTGTCCCTGCCGATGGTCGTGGCGAGCTTGTTCAGGCTGGGCATCTCCTTGACGCAGGGGATGCACCACGTCGCCCAGAAGTTGATCAGCACGACCTTGCCCTTGAAGGCGTCGTAGCCGGCGTCGCCGCCGTCGAGGGTCTTGAACGACAAGGCCGGTATCGCCGCGCGCGGCGCCTTCAGCTCGAGCTTGGCGATCGAGCCGGACACCGGCGGTTTGGCGATCTCGGCGGACGTGACGCCGCCTATCGCGACAAGCGCGACAATCGCCAGCGCCAGGCGGCGCAGGACGGGGAGGCGAAGGGAAAAGAACTGTGCCATAAGCGCCATCTTACGGTGTTTCGGTGGGAAAATCATGGCTGCGCGCAAGCGGACGGGCGGGGCGAAGGGCAAGGCGGCCGGCAACCAGATGTGGGGCGGCCGCTACAAGATGGGCCCCGCCGAGATCATGGAAAAGATCAACGCCTCGATCGGCTTCGACAAGCGCCTCTACGCCCAGGACATCGCCGGCTCGATGGCCCACTGCGACATGCTGGTGGCGCAGGGCATCATCACCGCCGCCGACGGCCGCGCCATCAAGCGCGGGCTGAAGCAGGTCAAGGCCGAGATCGAAAGCGGCAGGTTCAAGTTCTCGACCAGGCTCGAGGACATCCATCTCAACGTCGAATCGCGGCTGACCGAGATCATCGGGCCGGCCGGCGGTCGGCTGCACACCGCGCGCTCGCGCAACGACCAGGTGGCGCTCGACGTGCGGCTGTGGGTGCGTGACACGATCGACCGCATCGAGCCGATGCTGGCCGACCTTCAGGCCGCGCTGATCGACCGCGCCGAGCAATACGCCGCGACCATCATGCCGGGCTTCACCCATCTGCAGACCGCGCAGCCGATCACCTTCGGCCATCATCTGCTGGCCTATGTCGAGATGTTCGGCCGCGACCGCGGCCGTCTCGACGATTGCCGCGCGCGGCTCAACGTCTCGCCGTTGGGTGCCGCCGCGCTGGCGGGATCGCCGCACCCCATCGATCCGCGCAAGACGGCCAAGGCGCTGGGCTTCGACGGCCCGATGGCCAACTCGCTCGACGCGGTGTCGGATCGTGACTACGCGGTCGAGTTCATCGCCGCGGCCTCGCTGACCGCCGTGCATCTGTCGCGCCTGGCCGAGGAGATCGTGATCTGGTGCAGCGCGCCGTTCCGCTTCATCAGCCTGTCGGACGCCTTCACCACCGGCAGCTCGATCATGCCGCAGAAGCGCAACCCCGACGCCGCCGAGCTGACGCGCAGCAAGGTCGGCCGCATCGTCGGCGCCTTCGTGGCGCTGTGCACGATGATGAAGGGCCTGCCGCTGACCTACGGCAAGGACATGCAGGAGGACAAGGAGCCGCTGTTCGACGCCGCCGATTCGCTGGAGCTGTGCGTCGCGGCGATGGCCGGCATGGTGCGCGATCTGAAGGCCAACCCCGAGCGCATGCGCGCCGTGGCTGCGGCCGATTATTCGGTGGCGACCGACCTCGCCGACTGGCTGGTGCGCAAGCTCGGCCTGCCGTTCCGTCAAGCGCATCATGCCACCGGCGCGCTGGTGGCGCTGGCGGCCGAGAAGGACGTGCCGCTCGACGGTCTGACTCTGCAGCAGATGCAAACGGTCGAGCCCAAGATCACGCGCGACGTCTTCAAGGTGCTGACCGTCGAAGCCTCGGTCGCCGCGCGCAAAAGCCTGGGCGGCACCGCGCCCGCCAACGTCGCGCGCGCCGTCGCCGACGCGCGCAAGCGCTTTCCGCGATGACGCGCGGCGCTGTCTTCCTCCCTTTCCCCGCAAGCGGGGAGAGGGTCGGGGTGAGGGGGAGTCGCAAGTTGCGTACGGCCGTCGTGCGTCACCTGCCTCAGCCCCTCACCCTAACCCTCTCCCCGCTCGCGGGGAGAGGGAACAAAGGCGCGCTGACGCGGCGGGTGCTCGTGGTGGGGTTTGCGGCCCTGCTCGCCGGCTGTGGTCGCAAGAGCGATCCGCTGCCGCCCAGCGGTCCCGATACGCCCAGACGAACCTATCCGCCCCAAAGCGGCCGCATGCCTTCTCCCCGCGAAGGCGGGGAGAAGGTGCCGAGCGCCAGCGAGGCGGATGAGGGGCTTCTCGCTCAACGACCACGGTCATCGCCGTGGAGGCACCGCGAAGCCCCTCATCCGCCCTTCGGGCACCTTCTCCCCGCCTTCGCGGGGAGAAGGAAAACCAAACGAGGACATGACAATGACGGGCTTCGCCTATCGCGATGGCGAGATGCATGCCGAGGGCGTGGCGCTGTCGCGCATCGCGCGCGAGGTCGGCACGCCGGTCTATGTCTATTCGGCCGCGATGCTGCGCGCCAATTACCGCGCCTTCGCCGACGCGATGAAGGGTCTCGATGCGGAGGTGCATTACGCCGTCAAGGCCAACAGCAACCTCGCGGTGATCCGCACCTTCGCCAAGCTGGGCGCCGGCGCCGACATCGTCTCGGAAGGCGAGATGCGCCGCGCGCTGGCCGCCGGCGTGCCGGCCGACCGCATCGTCTTCTCCGGCGTCGGCAAGAAGGTCTCCGAGCTGCGCGCCGCGCTCGAGGCGGGCATCCGCCAGATCAACGTCGAGAGCCGCCACGAGCTCGACATGCTCGACGGTGTCGCTGGCTCGATGGGCAAGCGCACCGACATCGCCATCCGCATCAACCCCGATGTCGATCCCAACACCCACGCCAAGATCACCACGGGCAAGAAGGGCAACAAGTTCGGCATCGATATCGATCTCGCGCGCGAGGCCTTCGCCTACGCCGCCGGCAAGCCGAACCTCCGCGTGCTGGGCGTCGCCATCCACATCGGCTCGCAGATTACCGACATGGAGCCCTACCGGCACGCGATCCGCCGCGTGCGGGAATTTGTCGGCCAGTTGCGCGCCGACGGCCTCGACATCCAGCGTTTCGACGTCGGCGGTGGCCTGGGCATCGCCTATCGCGACGAGACGCCGGTGCCGATCGACGCCTTCGTCGGCATGGTGCGGCAGGAGACCGGCAACATGGGCTGTTCGCTGAGCTTCGAGCCCGGCCGGCGGCTGGTCGGCGACGCCGGCGTGCTGCTGGGCGAGGTGATCCTGGTCAAGCCCGGCGTGGCGCGCACCTTCGTGATCGTCGACGCGGCCATGAACGACCTCATCCGCCCGACGCTCTACGAGGCCTGGCACGACATCGTGCCGGCCCGCCAAGCCGCTGCGAACGCTCAACAAATCGTGACCGACATCGTCGGCCCCATCTGCGAATCAGGCGATTTCTTGGCACAGAAGCGCACAATGACGCCACTGGCCGCCGGGGACCTGGTGGTGGTAAAATCCGCGGGCGCCTACGGGGCGGTGATGTCGTCGACCTACAACACGCGACCTCTCGTTCCGGAGACATTGGTGGACGGTGATCGATATGCTGTCGTCCGGCCGCGCCAAACGTATGAGCAGTTGATAGGGGCCGACCGCGTGCCCGCGTGGTTGGAGTAGTGCGTAACCGGACGAGGAGTTAATGCCCGTTCTCCCGCCGCAGTCGATCGCTCCAGCCAGCCTCGACCGCCGCATCGCCATCGCCCGCGCCGCTCTGGCGTGGGAGGCGCTGTGGCCACGCCTGATCACCCCGTTGTGCTTCGTGGCCCTGTTCCTCGCCGCGGCGCATCTCGACCTTTTCCGCGGCCTGGAGGCCTGGACCCACACCGCGCTGCTGGCGGGCTGCGCCGCCGCGCTGATCGGGTTGACCTGGTTCGCCTTCCGCGGTTTCCGCTGGCCCGACCGGGCCGCCGCCGAGCGCCGGCTTGAGATCGACAGCGGCGTGCCGCACCGGCCGATCCAGGCGATCGAGGACACGATCGCGATCGGCGAGGGCGACCCGTTCGCCAAGGCGATGTGGGAGGCCCATCGCCGCCGCGAGGCCGCGCGCCTCGCGGCGCTGCGCAACACGCCGCCGCGTTCCGACGTGCCGCGCCGCGACCCGCGCGCGCTGCGCCTCGTGCCGCTGCTCGGCCTGGTCGTCGCCTTGGTCGCCGCCGGCGGCTGGCGCGGTGATCGCATGGCGTCGGCCTTCACGCCGGCCTTCCCGCCGCCGCCGCCGCTGATCGTCGAGCTGTGGATCTCGCCGCCGGCCTATACGCGCAAGGCGCCGATCTATCTCGACACCCAGGACGCCCAGCGCGTGCTGCGCGTGCCCGCCGGCAGCAAGGTGGCGGGCTTCATCGACAACGTCGCGGAGGGCCGCGAGGCCGTGCTGCGCGTCGGCGGCAAGGACACGCCGTTCGCCGCCGTCGGGCCGGGCCGCCATCAGGTCGACGCCGCCATCGAGAGCGGCGACACCTTGACCGTGCTGGTCAACGGCCGCGAGCGCGCGACCTGGAAGATGCGGCTGGTGCCGGATTCGCCGCCGACCGTCGAGTTCACGCGCGATCCGCAGAGCACGGAGCGGCGCGAGTTCCGCGTCGATTACGTAGCCGGCGACGACTACGGCGTGACCGCGCTGAAGGCGCGCCTGCGCCTGCACGGCAGCGAGCGCAAGGGCCTGCTGGCCGACGAGGACCCGGAGTGGGTCACGCTCGACCTGCCGATGGTGGCCGCCAACCCGGCGCGCGTCGATGACTCGATCCGCCAGGACCTGACACCGCATCCCTGGGCCGGCCTGAAGGTCGTCGTCCAGCTCGAGGCGCAGGACGGCGCCGAGCAGACTGGGGTGTCCAAGCCCGCGATCGTGCATTTGCCGGAGCGGCGCTTCTCGCATCCGGTGGCGCGCGCCATCATCGAGCTGCGCAAGAACCTCTCGCGCGACAACTCCGCCAACACCCGCGCGCTGGCGTCGCGCGGCCTGCTGATGCTGAGCAACGCGCCGCAAGCCTTCAAGGGCGACACCGTGGTCATCCTCGGCCTGCGCGTCGCGGCCGGCCGTCTGCGCAACGACAAGACCGGCGGCGACGTCGCCGAAATCCAGCGCCTGATGTGGGACCTCGCGCTGCGCATCGAGGAGAACCGCTCGACCGACGCCGAGCGCGAGTTCCGCGACGCCCAGCGCGAGCTGAAGGACGCGCTGGAGCGCCAGGCGCCCGATCCGGAGATCGAGCGGCTGATCCGCCAGCTGCAGGAAGCCATGGACCGGATGATGCGCGAGTTCGAGGAGCGCATGAAGGATCCGGCCGAGCGCGAGAAGGCCGAGCGCGAGCAGCAGGACATGGACCCCGACCAGTCGGTCGACTCGCAGGACATGCAGGACCTCATGGACCGGGCGCGCGAGATGGCGCGCAACGGCCAGCGCGACGAGGCCAAGCGCATGCTCGAGGAGATGCTGCGCCAGATGGAGAACATGCGGCCGATGCTGTCCGACAAGGGCCAGCAGGGTCGCCAGCGCCAGCAGCAGGGCCAGCGCCAGCAGGGCCAGGGCCAGCAGGGCCGCAGCGACATGAATCAGCTCGACCGCATGACGCGCGAGCAGAACCGCCAGCTCGGCGAGACCGAGCGCCAGCAGCGTGGCCAGCAGCAGGGCCAGCAGGGTCAGCGCGGCCAGCAGGGCCAGCGCCAGCCCGGCCAGCAGCAGCCGGGCCAAGGACAGCCGGGACAGGGACAGCCCGGCCAGCAGGGTCAGCCCAGCCCGGGCGAGATGGGCCGCCAGCAGGGCGATCTGCGCCGTCAGCTCGGCGAGTTCATGCAGCGCCACGCCGATCGCGGCGGCGACCTGCCGGGATCGCTCGGCCAGGCCGAGCGCTCGATGCGCGACGCCGAGGAGGCGCTGCGCCGCGGCGATCTCGGCGACGCGTCGCGCGCCCAGCGCCGCGCGCTCGAGCAGCTGCAGCAGGGCATGAGCGACCTCGCCGAGCAGCTCCAGGCCGGGCCGGGCAACCAGCAGGACCGGGGCCGCGTCGAGGACCGCAAGGAAGCCAACGACCGCGACCCGCTGGGCCGCTCCGAGGGCAATTACGGCGGCGCCGTCGACACCGACGCCGACAAGGTGCCCGACCGCCTCGACCGCCAGCGCGCCCGCGACATCCTCGAGGAGCTGCGCCGCCGCGCCGGCGAGACGCAGCGGCCGAAGGAAGAGCTCGAGTATATCGACCGGCTGCTCAGGCAGTTCTAGGACGGCGAGCGTTAAATCGAACGCAACAGTCATCCCGAGCGCAGCGAGGGATGACAGGGTGAAGCCGATTTGGGTCTCATCGCCCTCGTCATTCATCATCATTGCGCGTCTTGCCCTGACGGGGCAGCCTTACCGAGGGGAACGGTGGGGGAGGCAAGCATGATCCGCACGATGATCGCGGCTGGCGTCGCGATGCTGCTGGGTATCGGCACGGCGCAGGCGCAGGGCGCGGCGGCTTGGACCGGCGGCAAGATTTTCGTACCGGCTTCGCTGTCGACAGCGAACGCCGCGTGCGAGAGCGCGATGACCGGCAACTGTGCGGGCCAGATCAAGCCTGGCAAGCATCCGGTGATCGTCTTCTTGCACGGCTGCGGCGGGCCGCGCACGCCCAGCGCCTTCCTCAATCTCGGCGCCATCGTCGCGGCGCCCAACAGCTTCGCTGGTGGCGCGTCGTGCCAGCGCGACGCGCGACACATGGTTCAGCTCGTCGCCGCGCGCCATGGCGAGATCGCCTACGCCGCGGGCCAGCTGCGCGCCGCGCCCTGGGCCGACCCGGCCAAGTTGGTGCTGGCTGGCTACAGCAATGGCGCGCAGACCACCGCGACCTATACCGGCGGCGAGTTCCGCGCCCGCGTCATCGTCGCCTGGACCTGCAACAACCATCGCGCGCCCGATCAGAACGGCGTGCGCGGCGCCGGCCCGGTGCTCGCGCTGCTCGGCACCGCCGACGAGTTCTACAAGGGCATCGGTCTGTCGGGCGATTGCGGTAGCGCCGTCGCCGGCCGCGGCGGGCCGTCGCAATCGATCATGATTCCGGGCGGCACGCACGAGATCCTCGACCACGCCACGACACGTAACGCGGTCGCGGCCTTCGTTCCGGCGGTGATCCGCTAAGGCGAATGGCGGAATTCGCGGCCTGGCTGGAGCGGATCGGACTCGGCAAGCACGCCGGGACCTTTCGTGACAACGACATCGACTTCGATGTCATCGGTTCGCTCGACGACGGCGAGCTTAAGGAGCTCGGCCTGTCGCTGGGCGATCGAAAGCGGCTGTCGCGCGCGATCGCCGATCTCGACAAGGTGGCCGACGAGGCCCCGCCCGCCGATTCCACACAAGCGACAGCCGCCGCGCCGGCGCCGGAGCGGCGTCAGCTCACCGTCGTGTTCGTCGATCTGGTCGACTCCACGGCATTGTCCCGGGCGCTGGATCCCGAGGATCTGCGCGATCTGATTCAGCGCTATCACGCCGCGGTCGCCGGCGCGATCCGCGATGGCGGGGGCTTCGTCGCCAAGTTCATGGGCGACGGTGTGCTCGCCTACTTCGGCTATCCCCAGGCCACCGAGGACGCCGCCGAACGCGCGGTGCGGGCCGGCCTTCGCGCCGTGGCGGCGGTCCGGGCATTGCCCTCGGCCGGCGGTCGGCCGTCGGCGGCGCGGGTCGGCGTCGCGACCGGGCCTGTCGTGGTCGGCGATGTCACGGGCGAGGACATCGCGCGCGAGGTCAATGTCATTGGCGAGACACCCAATCTCGCCGCCCGCTTGCTCGGGCTGTGCCGACCCGATCACGTGGTGATCGCCGAGGCGACGCGCCGGATGGTGGGCAACCTCTTCAGCCTCACCGCCCTCGAGGCGCAGACGGTGAAGGGCTTCGCCGAGCCCATTCAGGCCTTCGAGGTAGCGGGCGAACGTCTTGGCCTCAGCCGCTTCGAAGCGACCCGCAGCACGGACCGCGCCCAGTTTTTCGGGCGTGGACAGGAAGTCGCGCTGCTGCTCGATCGCTGGGAGCAGGCGAAGGCTGGCGACGGGCAACTGGTGTTGCTCTCCGGTGAGGCGGGGATCGGCAAGTCCCGCATCAGCGAGGCGATGATCCAGCGCCTCGGCGACGAGCGCGCGCATCGCATCCGCTATCAGTGCACGCCCCAGCACACCAACTCGCCACTCTATCCGGCGATCGTCCAGCTCGCCGTGGCGGCCGGCCTTCAGCCGGAGGATGGCATGGACAGCGGCGTCGCGCGCATCAGGGTGGCGATGCCGCGGGCGAGCGAGGATCAGGCCCTGCTGGTCGCTGGCTTGCTCGGCCTGCCGATCGTTGAGCCCGCGTCGCTGCAGTCCCTCGCGCCGGTGCGCCGGCGCCAGATGACGCTCGATGCCTTCGCGACCCAGATCGACGCGCTCTGCCGGCAGCAGCCCCTCCTGCTGCTCCTGGAGGATGCGCACTGGATCGATCCGACGACGGAGGAGCTCGTTACGCGCCTGGTGGAGAAGGCCGCGACGCAGCAGCTGCTCATCGTCGCCACGCACAGGCCCGAGTATCGCCCGCCCTGGGCGTCGGCGCCGATCGCGACGCAGGTGCCGCTGAACCGGCTGTCGCGATCGCATGCCGCCGCCATGCTCGCGAGTCTGGGCGGCGGCAAGACGCTGCCTCAGGAGGCGGTCGAGTACATCATCGCGCGCACCGACGGCGTGCCGCTCTACGTCGAGGAGCTGTTCCGTGCCTTGTGCGATGGTGGAACCCTTGTCGAGGCCGCCACGGCCTTCGTCCTGGGCCGGCCCCTGGAGGGGGCGGTCGTGCCGGCGACCCTGCAGGATTCGTTGATGGCGCGGCTCGATCGCTTGGCGCCGGCGAAAGCGGTGGCGCAGTTTGGCGCCGCCATCGGGCGGGAGTTCGGGCACGACTTGCTGTCCGCCGTGGCGGGAATGTCGCCGGGCGCGTTGACCGAAGGTCTCGAGCAGCTCGTGGCGTCGGGCATGGTCTTCGCGCGCGGCGCGCCGCCCGACGTGATCTACACGTTCAAGCACGCGCTCATCCAGGACGCCGCTCACAGCTCCATGCTGAAGGAACGCCGCCAGGCGGTGCATGGTCGTATCGCGCGCAGCCTGGCTGAGAGGGCGCAGGAGACGCGCCCCGAGGTGCTCGCTTTTCACTTCGAGGCGGCGGGTGAAGCGGAATACGCCGCGACATGGTTCGACCGCGCAGGTGACGCAGCCGCGAAGGCGTCGGCCAGCCGCGAGGCCACCCGGTTCTGGCGTGCGGCGCTGCGGCTTTCCGGCGAGCTGCCCAGCCGCGACCTGCGGCGCTGGGACATCAATCTGAAGCAGAAGCTCGGCGCCGCTCTTGCGCGCATCGAAGGCTACAACTCGCAGGCCGCGTTCGACGCTTACGACGAAGCGCTGAAGGTGGCGCTCGGCCTGAAGGACACCGAGCTGTACATCGCGACATTCAACGGGCTCTCGCCCTTGCTCGGGGCGCGGCAGGATTTCGCCCGCATCGAGAGCCTGCTGGCGCAAGTGCCGGTCGCCGACCTGCCGAAACTCAGCGTGACGGCGCATGGCGCCTATTGGTACCGCCATGGCGCCACCAACTGTCATCTTGGGCGGCCGCTGCTGGCCCAGCGGGACCTTCAACGGGCGATCGACGTTCTGAAGGACGCGCCGCCGGCGACCGACCGCACCTTTCACGGCGGCGATATGCGGGTAGCGGCGCGCGTCTATCTCAGCCGGGCAAGTCTGTCGCTCGGCCTCCAGGAACAGGCCCATCGGGTCGCCGAGGAGGGGCTGGCGCTGGCGCGTGAGATCGACGAGCCGTTCTCGATCGGCTGGTCGCTGATCACGTCAGGCCGCGCCAATCTCCTGGGCGGCGCGCTGCCCGAGGCGCTGGCGCTGTTCACCGAGAGCATCGATGTTTGCGGCCGCTTTGGGTTCACGGCGCGATTGGGCCAGGCGCACCTCATGCGGGGATGCGCGTTGGTGGCGCTGGGCGACATCGTCGAGGGAGAGCGTGCCTTGGAACTGGGCTTCGACATGTGGCGACGCAGCAGCGGCACCAACAATCTCGAGAACATGCTGCTCGATGCCGCCGACATCCTGATCCAGAATGGCCACCTCGAGGCGGGACGACGCTATTGGGACGAAGCCGCGCAGTGCTACGCCACCGGCCCGGAACGTGGCAGCTACGCCGAGTATTTCCGCCTGGATGGCGTTCTCAACGTGCTGGCCGGCGATCGCGCGTCGGCCAAGGCCAAGTTCCAGGCGGCGATCGACGTGGCGGCGGCGCAGGCGGCCAACCGCTTCCGATTACGCGCCGCGCGCGATCTGGCCCGGCTGCTCGCCGAAGATGGTGACGCGGCCGATGCGCGAGGCGTGCTGGCGCCGATCTACGCATCGCTCACCGAGGGCTTCGACGCCCCCGATATCCGGGAGGCGAAGGCGCTGCTCGACGGATTGTCGACCGTGTAGAGTCCATGATCGCCGGTGTCGTCGTCATAGGTCAGGCTGGCGAAGCGGCCGAAGGGATCGGTGATGCGCGTGATCAGCAACGGCCAGCTCGGCAGCCCGTAGCTGAAGATGGTCTGCCGCCCGACCCTTCTGGACCGTGGCTGTCAGCTCAACATCGCCTCACTTCACTCGTACATCTGGCACATACCGAAATAGTGCAGGTCTGACACCGAGTACATGCCGTGCGTGATCTGGCCCGTCTGCTGGCCGCTCGGGAGACGCCACCTTCACCTCGAGCGCGACGCCACCCGGCGGCGGCATGTGACGATCATCACAGCTCGGTATCGCCCTTCAGCAGCCGCTGCGCGACGGTGCGGTTCAGGATCTCGTTGGTGCCGTCGGCGACGTTGACGATGCGCAGCGCGTGCCAGGCATGGTGCAGGCCAAGCTCGTTGGTGAAGCCCATGGCGCCGTGCGTCTGCATGGCGCGGTCGACGGCGCGGTAGCCGACCTGCACCGAATAGGCCTTGGCCATCGACAGCTCCTTGACCGCCGGCTCGCCCTTGTCGAGCAACGCGGCGGCGTTCAGGCCCATCAGATGCGCGGCGTGCAGCTCCATGGCGCTCTCGGCGAGCGGGAAGGTGACGCCCTGGTACTCGGCGATCTTCTGACCGAACGCCTGGCGCGTCTTGGCGTAGTCCAGCGCCTGCTCCAGTGCCCAGCGGCCGTAGCCGACGGCGCGCGCCGAGTTGTAGATGCGCCCCAGCGACACGCCGTACAGCGCCGCCGTGAAACCGTTGCCGAGCTCGCCGACCAGCTGCCAGGGTTCGACCCGCACGTCCTCCAGCCGCAGCTCGGCTTCGTCGCCGCCGATATGGCCGAACAGCTTGATCACCCGTTGCACCTCGAATCCCGGCGACGCGGTGGGCACCAGGAACGCCGAGATGCCACCGGCGCGCCGCGCGGCGCGCTCGGCGTCGGTCACGGCGAAGACGACGCAGTAGTCGGCGACCGGCGCGTTGGACGTCCAGATCTTGCGGCCGGTGATGCGCCAGCCCTGGTTGTCGACGACGGCGCGGGTCGTGATGGCGGCGGCGTCGGAGCCGGCGCCGGGTTCCGACAGCCCGAAGCACATCGAGGCTTCGCCGGCCATCAACGGCGCCAGGATGCGCTCGCGCGCCTCCGCCGTGACCTTCTCCAGCAGGCGGCTGGGACCGAACGCCCAGTGGCTGATGGCGTAGAGCATGAGCCAGTTCCGCGGCCCGCACAGATGGAACAACGCTTCCCAGCCGGCGTAGTAGGCGAGGTGCCCGAGCCCGCCGCCGCCCAGCGCCTCGGGCACGCACATGTTGTAGTAGCCGGCCTTGGCCGCGGCGCGCCGCACCTCGCCGATCAGGCCCTTGAGCGCGTCGGAAAAGCGGCCGTCCTCGCGGTACAGCCGGCGCGGATCCTCGAACAGGTCGCGGTGCTTCTCGTGCCGCGGCAGGATTTCGGCGCGGGCGAAGCGCAACAGCCCGTCGCGCATCGCGCGGACGTCGTCGGGCAGCTCCCAGGCAATGGCGGGCATTGTCGTTCCTTCCGTCAAGGGCGCGGCGATGGACGCGAACTCTCGCACAAAAAACCACCGGCCTCACGCCGGGAAGGTCGACGGCGCGGTCAGTCGAGGCGTCCATCGCTTCAGCGCTGGGCGTGACCCGGCTCGGCCGCTCGCCGACACGGGCGAAGCGCCCGCCGTTCGCGACCCGCCGGCGCCGGTCCACCCGTCCTTCACCGGCGGTCTCGACACGCCCGACGGGTGACGGCGCGCGCGACGGTGTCGGGCTCGAGCAACAGTGCGAGGCTTGTGTTCGTGCGTTTCTTGGTCGGTGCGCGCCTTCGCCGCTGACCAATCGGGCACGATCCGCTGCCGGCGGAATAACGCAAGAACGCAAGCCTGACACGGGGCACCCGGCTTGTCGCAAGCCGGACACGCGACACGGTGCGCGATCGGTCGCGTCAGTCCGCCGAGCCGCGTCTCGTGCCGGGCTGGAAGATCAGGCGCCGATCTTCTTCGCGCCGACGGCAGCGCTCGACAAACGCCAGCGCGGCCTTGAGATCCGTGCGATAGCGCGCGAAGACGTCAGCCTCGATCTCGTAGTACTCATCGTATTCGACGAGGCCGTTATCGACGGGGATCGAGACGTAGAAGCGCCCGGATGTCTCCTCGACGCCGACGGCGAAGCGCTCCCGCCGATCGACGACCACGTCCCTGAACCGCGCCTTGGCCATGGCAACACCGCGCCGCCTGTTTGTGGCGGTGTCAGGATTGCGTTATTGCGTTGTTCCCGGCGACCTCTGTCGCGCGAACGCGGGCTGGCGCCCCGGACACGATCCATCTCGCCCTTGCCAAAAACGCAATACCGCAAGCCTGACACACGATACGAGGCCGCGACCGGCGTGCACTGCGCATGCTCGGCCTCGGTGATCCGACGCGCCCGCGTCCTACGTCTCGACGACACCGATATACGACAGGCCGCGATGGCGCCCGGCGTGGTCGAGCCCGTAGCCCACCAGGAATTCGTCGGGCACCGCGAAGCCGACGAACTCGGCCTCCAGCGCGACGAGCCGGCGCGAGGGCTTGTCGAGCAGGGCGCAGAGCTTGACCGCGCGCGCGCCGCGCTCGAGCAACAGCTGGCGCGCCGCGCCGAGCGTGCGGCCGGTGTCGAGGATGTCGTCGACCAGCAGCACGTCGCGGCCTTCGACCGACATCACCAGGTCGCGCACGATGCGCACCTGGCCCGACGATTCGGTGCCCGCGCCGTAGCTCGACAAGGTGATGAAATCGAGCGGCCAGTCGGCGCCGGCGCGGGCCAGCGCGCGGATCAGGTCGGCGGCGAAGACGAAGCTGCCGGTGAGCACCGGCACGACCATGGTGTCGTCGCCCATCGTCTCGCGGATGTCGCGCGCCATCTCCTCGATGCGCGCGGCGATCTCGGCCGACGAGATGCGCACCGGAATCTCCGCGCGCGCGCTCATGCTCAGACCAGCGGCTCGACGGCGACGTCGACATCGACGGCGCCGGAAGGTGGATCGTCGACCTGCTGGCGGAAGGGCTGGCGGCCGAAGGGGGCGATGCGATCGGCCTTCAGCTCGTAGACCCGCTCGCCGAGCGGCTGGCGATCCTTGTCCTTGAAGGTGAAGCGGATGCGCCTGGGCGTCGCGTCGGCGGTGCCGGTGTTGACGATGTCGCCGCTGGCGACGATGGCGCGCGTGCCGGGCACCGGCTCGATGCTCACCTTGTCGAGCATCAGCGCCGGGATCGCCGATGACGGCGGTGGGGCGGGCGGCTTGGCCGGCGGCGCCGGCTTGGTCGTCGGGCTGGTTGGTGGCGCGGATGGCGGCGGCGGCGCGAGCGCGGCTGGCGCGCCGCCGGGAATCCAGCCGGGCAGCTGGTCGCGCAGCGCGTAGCCCGCGCCGCCGATCAGGCCGACCAGGATCAGCAGGCCGAGCGACAGCTTGAGCCAGGTCGGCATGCCGCGTTCCGGCGGGATCGCCGGCAGCGAGACCTGCTCGTCGTGGTTCTGCGGCCGGATGATGAAGTCCGGCACCGGCCGCGTGTCGGTCATCACCGACTCGGCCGGCTCCACCTCGACATGCGCCATCCATCGGTGACCGCAGCGAAAGCACTGAACGGTGCGGCCATTCGGGCCGATCGCCGCCGGGTCGACCACGTAACGCGCCGAGCAGTTCGGACAGACGATTTGCATCGCGAGGGGATACCGGATTTAGTGGTGGCGAAATCCTAGTTCACCATCTGTTGTCGCACAAGCGATACGAGGCCGGACCTGTGGGACGATTGGTGCTGCTCGACCGCGACGGCGTGATCAACATAGACCGACCCGACTCAGTCAAGAGCCCGGACGAGCTCGCGCTGATCCCGGGATCGGCGGCCGCCATCGCGCGCTTGAATGTCGCAAAAATCCGGGTCGCCGTGGTCACCAACCAGTCGGTGGTCGGCCGCGGCGTGATCTCGGCCGGCCAGCTCGAAAGCATCCACGAGCGGCTGGCCGCGATGCTGGCGCGAGAGGGCGCGCGGCTCGACGCGCTGTTCGTCTGTACCGATCCGCCCGGCGCGCCCTCTGAGCGGCGCAAGCCCAGGCCGGGCATGCTGATCGAGGCGCTGCGGCGTTTCGCGGCCGAGCCTCACCAGACGCCGATGATCGGCGACGATCTGCGCGACCTCGAGGCCGCGCACGCCGCCGGCTGCCCGCGCGTGCTGGTGCGCACCGGCAAGGGCGCCGCCACCCAGGCCGCCGGCATCCCCGCCGCGCTGCTGCCGGTCGCGGTCCACGCCGACCTGGCGGCGGCGGTGGACGCCCTGCTGGCCGCCGGCTAGGAGCTGCGCCATGTGGCTGGGCTCGCTGCTCTTCAACGCCGGCTTCTACACGATCAGCACGGTGCTGGCGGTCATCGGCCTGCCGGCGCTGGCGCTGCCGCGCGCCGCGGTGATCGTCTGGTCGCGGCTGTGGTGCCGCGCGGTGCTGGGCTGGCTGGCGATCACCTGTGGCCTGCGCCACCGCGTGGTCGGCCGCGAGCACCTGCCCGCCGGCCCCTACATCCTCGCCATCAAGCACCAATCGACCTGGGAGACCCTGGCCGCCAATCTCGAGTTCCCCAACTGCGCCTTCGTGCTCAAGCGCGAGTTGATGTGGATCCCGGTGATCGGCTGGATGATGGCGCGCGCCGGCAATGTCGGCATCGACCGCGCCGCCGGCGCCAAGGCGCTGCGCGCCATCCTGCGCGATACGCGCCGCGCCCTCGACGATGGCCGCCCGGTCGTGATCTTCCCCGAGGGCACGCGCACGCCGCCCGGCTCGACGCGGCCCTACCAGCCCGGCGTGGCGGCGCTCTACAGCCAGCTCAAGGTCCAGGTCGTGCCGGTGGCGCTGAACTCCGGCGTCTTCTGGGGTCGCCGCACCTTCCTCAAGAAGCCCGGCACCATCACCCTGCGGATCCTGCCGCCGATCCAGCCCGGCCTGTCGCGCGCCGCCTTCATGGATCTCCTTCGCGAACGCATCGAGGGCGCCACCGTCGCGCTCGTCGCCGACGTCGGGTTTTCCCGCCCGGGCGATTATATACTTGAGAAACGGAACGGGAGAGAGTAGATTCTCTCTATCAACCGGAACGTTCCCCCATGCTCGATCTCGACAACCCGATCTATACCAACGAAACCGCCGCCCGCGAGCACCTTGAGGCGATCCGCTGGCCCACCGGCCCGGTCTGTCCGCACTGCGGCGAGCGCGACAACGTCACCAGGATCGTCGGCCAGTCGGCGCGTCCCGGGCTGATCCGCTGCAACAAGTGCACCAAGCAATTCACCGTCACCGTCGGCACGATCTACGAGTCCAGCCATATCCCGCTGCACAAGTGGCACTATGCCACGCATCTGCTGACTTCCTCGAAAAAGGGGATCAGCGCGCACCAGCTGCACCGCATGCTCGGCATCACCTACAAGTCGGCGTGGTTCATGGCGCACCGCATCCGCGAGGCCATGAAGCCGGTCAACCCGACTCCCATGGGCGGGACGGGCAAGGTGGTCGAGGTTGACGAAACCTTCATCGGCCAGCCCGGCCACGTCTACGAGAACGAGAAGGGCTGGAAGGCCAAGCCCGGGATTGGCGACCGCGCCAAGGTCGTCGCGCTGGTAGAGCGTGGCGGCGGCGCCCGCTCCATCAAGGCCGGTTCCCTCAAGGGTCACGAAATCCGCGCCATCCTCGTCAGGAACGCCGACCGTCGCTCCAAGCTGGCGACCGATGAGGCTTCGTTCTACCGCGAGCCGGGCCTTGAGTTCGCCGACCATCTCACGGTGAACCATTCCATCAGCGAGTATGTGCGCGGCGAGGCGACCACCAACACGGTCGAAGGCTTCTTCTCCATCTTCAAGCGCGGTATGCGCGGCATCTACCAGCACTGCGGCGAACAGCACCTTGAGCGCTACCTCGCCGAATTCGACTTCCGCTACAGCAACCGTGCGAAGCTCGGCGTGGACGATGAGACGCGCGCCATGCTGGCGATCAAGGGCGCGGCGGGCAAGCGCCTCACCTATCGGCGGATTGGTGAGTCAGCCTAAGCCGCCGAAGAAGTTCACCCGCAAGGCGTTCCGCGCGTACCTGCGTCACAAGGCGATCATCAAAAGACTACTCACAAAGGGGAGAAGTGCCGATGTCTGCTGAACAGATTGACGCTTACTTGAAAGCAAAGGTTGAGTACGACGACGCGAAATCTGAGATCGAGAAGATAGCGTCTGCGTTAGTCGACATAGCAAGAGTCCTACGGCAAAAGCCGCTCAGGTTCATATTCTCGAATACGAGCGGAGGACTGCCAATGGAGGCGTCGATGTCTAGCGACTCCGTTAGCGCCGACGCGAATGCTTGGCCCGACCCGCCCAAGATCATGAAGGCTCTTGATCGTCTTCATTCAGCACACCGTGCCTATGGTGCAGCTTGGCACGGGATTGATGAGCGCTTGCGCTCCGGGCTGCAGCGGCCGCCGACAGAGGTGGTCCCCTGAACTGCACACAGTGACAGCGCCTTGGTCAGTCTGCACCGTCACCGATAGACGCTCACCAGTAAGGCGCTCGTACAGCGCGCCAACCGCACCAAAGGCGGCCATTGCCACATCTCGATCGGTCATCTGATCCTCCCCGAGAGCAATCGAAAGGAACCGCCCATGGTCGACATGGCCGCAATTGGCGCCCTGAGCGCTGCGCTGCGTACTGCGACAGACCTTACTAAGGCGTTTGTAGGCTTGCGCGACGAAGCGATGATCCAAGCGAAAGTCATCGAGCTCCAGTCGGCCATTCTATCGGCGCATCAGTGCGCGTTTGAGGCGCAAACGGCTCAGTCGGCGCTGCTCGACGAGCTAGCAACAGTCAAAGCCAAACTCTCAGAGATCGAAGGCTGGGCCACTGAGCGAAATCGCTATGAATTGGTCGCCGTTGTGCCTCACCTCTACGCCTACCGCCTATCAGAACAACAAAAGCACGATGGCGAGCCTAGCCATATGCTGTGCGCGGCCTGCTTCGACGAAGGCAAGAAGTCCATCCTGCAAGGCCAGCACATTCTTCACTGCCAACGATGCAAGGCTAGGCTGAACCTTGGAACGACGCCACCTCAGACGAGGGGAACTTATCGGTCCGCGCTGAATCGTTGATCCCGCCTACTTAGCGGGCTTCTTGGCCTTTGCCTTCGCGGCTTTCGGGACTGTTCGCGGCTCTTTGGCTGCCGACTTCCCGCGCGGCGCGTTCGGCGGCGTCGCAAGCATCCTGCGAATCGTATCGTCGCGGCGCTCGTCCGCGTCGGGGTAGAGTGCGTCGTCGCTCGTTTCGGGCCTGGGGGATCTAGGCATGGCTGACTCTTGGGACGTCCCGCCGCGCCCGTGGCGCGGCGACGACTCCGACGATATCACGTACAGCGGAGTCGGTCGCGTTCTGAGCCAGTGGGAAGAACTGGAATTGCAGCTCGGCGCCTCTTACAGCGCCTTCATGGGGCAGTTTGAAGACCTGGCGACCATGCAGCGGTACGGCGTGCCGAGGATTTTCGACGCTCGATTGAACGGCCTCGTGAAGATTGCCGAGGAATATTTCGCGCGCCATCCCGATCAAGCCCGAGAAGGCGCATTCTGTGACCTGGTGGCGCGCGTCCGGGGCTTCGCGGCGCGTCGTAACGACGTGGCGCATGGGGTGGTACAGCCGTTCACGCAGCCGGGTCCAACACCGTTTGGCAATCCGTTTACGTTCTTTCTCGTGCCGCCGATCTATGGCGCAAGACGAAGCCCGATCGGCCAACTTGGCGCCTATGCCTACACACGTCCGCTTTTGCTTGAGTTGGCGTTGGCCGTGGGGCGCCTCCGGACGGATATACGCCGCTTCAACCGCCGCCTCGCGCGCGGGCTGCCGCCGTGAGGATCACCTCAATGATGCCAAGCCAGTCATACCGACCGAAAGGGGCAAGGGACAGAGCGCTTTGGCTCTCCACCCATTCCAGCGATCGAACCGCTTCGTATGCGGCGATGACCTCGCCTCGGGTGAAGCCGGAGCCCTCAGGAGCGTGGCGGTTTTCCCAGCGTCCCAGAGCCTCGCGGAGAACATCCGTTCCGGCGTCCGGATCGCCCGGAAGCTGAGGGGGATCAGCGGGTTGGATGGCGGAGCCGCCGGCCTTCAAGTGAAAACTCGTTTGCGAAAGGGATAATCGCCCCCGCCCGCAGGCCGTGGATAATACTGGGGACAGTCCGAATACACCCTGAATGAACAACTGGTTAGCCGGATTCGATCTGTGGGCAAGCCAGTGCGTCGATACCGGAACGGAGCACGAACAAATAAATTGACCAGCGGGGTCGTTGAGCCTAGGTAGAGGGTCGGAGAGAGCCATGGCCGATCGGCCGCTGCCACCCCAGGATCTGGCGACCCGGATCTGGGACATGAAGTATCGCCTCAAGGCCCAGGACGGGACACCGCTCGATGTCTCGATCGAGGACACGTGGCGGCGCGTCGCCACCGCGCTGGCGGCCAACGAGCGCGAGCCGGCGCGCTGGACCGAGCGCTTCTACGGCGCCCTGGCCGATTTCCGCTTCCTGCCCGCCGGCCGCATCCTCGCCGGCTCGGGCACCAACCGCGACGTGACGCTGTTCAACTGCTTCGTCATGGGCGCGGTGCCCGACAGCATGGCCGGCATCTTCGAGCATCTGCGCGAGGCGGCGCTGACCATGCAGCAGGGCGGCGGCATCGGCTATGACTTCTCGACTCTGCGGCCCAGGGGCGCGCCGGTGCACGGTGTCGGCGCCGACGCCTCGGGGCCGCTCAGCTTCATGGACGTGTGGGACTCGATGTGCCGCACGATCATGAGCGCGGGTTCGCGCCGCGGCGCGATGATGGCGACCCTGCGCTGCGATCATCCCGACATCGAGGATTTCGTCGAGGCTAAGCGCGACCCGGCGCGGCTGCGCAACTTCAACCTCTCGGTGCTGGTGACCGACGCCTTCATGAAGGCCGTCGCCGACGATACGGACTGGCAACTGCTCTTCGGCGGCCGCGTCTTCCGTACCGTCAAGGCGCGCGCGCTGTGGGACCGCATCATGCGCGCGACCTACGACGTCGCCGAGCCCGGCGTGATCTTCATCGACCGCATCAACCGCGCCAACAACCTCGCGTACTGCGAGACGATCAGCTCGACCAATCCCTGCGTCACTGGCGATACCTGGGTGCAGACCGTCGACGGGCCGCGCCAGGTCGTGGACCTTATCGGCAAACCCACGACCCTTCTCGTCGATGGGCAGCCGCATGCCACCGGCCCCCAGGGCTTCTTCACCACAGGTCACAAACCGACTCTGACCCTGCGCACCGTCGAGGGCTACACACTGCACCTGACCGCCGATCATCCCGTGCGCATCGTCAGCGGCGAGACGCGCTGGCGCCTGGACACGGCGTGGCGCGCGGCGGGCGAGCTGCGGCCCGGCGATCGCATCGTGCTGCACGATCATCGCGCTTGCGCAAGCTGGGCTGGCGCTTACGGGGCCGACGAAGGCTACTTGCTGGGCCTGCTGATCGGCGACGGCACGCTGAAGGAAGACAAGGCGGTGCTCAGCGTTTGGCCGGCGCGCCGTGCCGCGAACGCTGGCGACGACGATGATGGCAGCGCCGGCGTGATGGATGCGGCGTTGGCAGCGGCCCGGACCTTGCCGCACCGCGCCGACTTCGTCGGGTGGCAGCGGATCGCGGGTCGCGACGAATGGCGTCTGTCCCTGGCCGCGCTAAAGCGCCTGGCGCTCGATCTCGGCATGGCACCCGGCGCGAAATCGATCACGCCAGCGATGGAGCGCGCGTCGAGCGAGTTCCATCGCGGGTTCCTGCGCGGCTTCTTCGACGCCGACGGCGCCGTGCTCGGTTCGCAGGCCAAGGGCGTCAGTGTCAGGCTGGCGCAGAGCGACCTGGCGCGGCTGTCGGCCGTGCAGCGCATGCTGCTGCGGCTGGGAATCGTCTCGACGATTTATCGCGACCGGCGTCCGGTGGGCACATCGTTACTGCCCGACGGAAACGGCGGCCGCCGCGACTATCCGACCTTGGCGCAGCATGAGCTGGTGATCGCCAACGACAACGTGGCGCGCTTCGCCGAGATCGTCGGCTTCGCCCATGGCGAGAAAGCCGCACGACTCAAGGCAGCGATCGGCGCCTATCGCCGGCGGCCCAATCGCGAGCGCTTCGTCGCGCGCGTCGAGGCGATCGACGACGCGGGCATGGCCGATGTGTTCGACGTGCAGGTCCCCGGCGTCAACGCCTTCGACGCCAACGGCCTCTACGTCCATAATTGCGGCGAGCAACCGTTGCCGCCCTATGGCGCCTGCCTGCTGGGCTCGATCAACCTGGCGCGGCTGGTGACGCGCCCGTTCGAAGCCGACGCGGCGCTCGACATGGCGGCGCTGGAAGAGATCGTGCCGCTGGCGGTGCGCATGCTCGACAACGCCATCGACGTCTCACGCTTCCCGCTGCCGGCGCAGGCCGAGGAGGCCAAGAACAAGCGCCGCATGGGGCTGGGCGTCACTGGCCTGGCCGACGCGCTGATCATGTGCGGCGCGCGCTATGGCTCGCCCGAGGCGGTGGCGCTGACCAAGCGGTGGCTGGGCGCGCTGCGGCGTTTCTCCTACATGGCCTCGAGCGATCTCGCGGCGGAGAAGGGCTCGTTCCCGCTGTTCAACCAGGCGCGCTATCTCCAGGGCGAGACGGTGCGCGCGCTCGACGACGACGTGCGCGCCTCGATCGCGCGCTATGGCATCCGCAACGCGCTGCTGAACTCGATCGCGCCGACCGGCACGATCTCGCTGTTCGCCGACAATGTCTCCTCGGGCATCGAGCCGGTCTTCGCCTTCGCGCACGAGCGCGCCGTGCTGATGCCCGATGGGTCGAAGCGCATCGAGGAAGCGTCGAACCACGCCTGGCGGCTGTTCCGTCATCTGAAGGGGCCGGACGCGCGGCCGACCGAGGCCTTCGTCGACGCCCAGACCTTGCCGCCCGAGGCGCATCTGGCGATGCAGGCGGCGGCGCAGGAATTCATCGACAGCTCGATCTCCAAGACGATCAACCTGCCGGAGTCGATCTCCTTCGAGGCGTTCAAGGACGTCTACGCCGAGGCCTATCGCCTTGGCTGCAAGGGCTGCACGACCTACCGGCCCAACAAGGTCACCGGCTCGGTGCTGTCGACGCACACGACCGCCGCGGCCGCCGCGCCCGCGCCGCCGAAGGCCGAGGGTGGCGTGGTCTACATCGCCCAGCCGCTCGACCGGCCGCAGGAACTGCCGGGCCTGACCTACAAGATCAAATGGCCGGGCAGCGACCACGCGATCTACATCACCATCAACGACATCGTGCAGGACGGCCGCCGCCGGCCCTTCGAGATCTTCATCAACTCCAAGAACATGGAGCACTACGCCTGGACCGTGGCGCTTACGCGCATGATCTCGGCGGTGTTCCGCCGCGGCGGCGACGTGTCGTTCGTGGTCGAGGAGCTCAAAGCGGTGTTCGACCCGCGCGGTGGGCAGTGGATGGAGGGCCGCTACGTGCCCTCGCTGCTGGCCGCGATCGGCCAGGTGATCGAGCGCCATCTGATCGATATCGGCTTCCTCAAGCCCGAGGACGGGCCACTGGCGCGCGATCCGCATGCCACGCGCGCCCAGGCGACGGCGGGCGGCACGGCGACCGCGGCGTCGATCGAGGCCGAATCGGTCGCCGCGCTGGGCCAATGCCCGCGCTGCGGCGCCGCCGCGCTGACGCATCGCGATGGCTGCGATCTCTGCTTCAACTGCGGCTACTCGCGCTGCGGCTGAGCCTGTCTGTCATCCCGAGCACAGCGAGGGATCTTTTCGCCGACGGAAGGATCCCTCGCTGCGCTCGGGATGACGGATGTCGTCGTCGTCGCTACTCGCGCTGCGGCTGAGCCGCGCGCGCATGCTGGCGATACCAGCCGTCGCCGGCGCTGATGGCGCGCCGCTGGCGCCGCGCCGCGTCGGCTTCGGCCGGTGTCTCCGCACGCACCACGCCGCGCAGCGCCGTGGCCGAGCGGCGAAAGGGGATCACCTGCACCAGTGGCAGGCCTTTCTCCAGCGTGTAGCGGCCGTCGGCGGCGGTGACGAAGAACGGGAAGTTGATCTCGGCGCCGTAGCTGTCGGTGTCGACGACGCCCGCCACGATCTCGATCACCGGGTTGGGCCGGTTTAGCAACGGCGTGAACAGGCAGCTCCAGCCCTTGGGCGTGCGGATCTTCCAGTGGTTGTGAAGCTTGCACGGCGGCCGCGGTTCGAGCGGATGGCCGGCCACCTGGTAGGGATGGTGGAACGTCACCATGGCCCGATCGAAGTCCCAGCCGGCGTCGACCGCACGACCGCCGTCGCGCACCTCCAGTCGCACGGAAGCGGCCAGCGGGATGATCCAGCCCAACGCCATGGCGTCGAGGAACGGCATGCAGCGCTTCACGGTGATCGCGTGGTCGGTCGCCGAGACGTGGTCGCGATCAACCGGCGGCAGGCGCTTGAGCCAGTCCGGCTTGTGGTCCTGCGCCGGGAACGGCTCGGCGATCACGCCGCGATCCTCCGGCGCGCAGAGAAACTCGATCGGACCGTCGCGTCCCCACATCGACGGCGCCCGACGTCAGTTGCGCCGCGGCGGTACGCCCTGCAGCGGCACTTGCAGCTGGAAGTGCAGCGCCGGTGGCGGCGCGTGGTAGTGGCCACGGCGACCATCGTCGTGCCAGTGGCGCTCCACCGAGTACCCGCCGCGCCGGCCACCCTCGGACCAGTAGTGGTCGCGCCGATGGCTGTGGAAACCGTCGCTCGAATTGCTCGAGCTGTTGGAGCTGGAGTTGCCGGCGACCATCACGCCGCGCTCGACATTCGCCGGCGCCGGCGGCAGGGCGAGGACGCGCGCGGTCGCGGGCGACGATCCGCTCGAGTCACGCGAGGCCGACGCCTCGCCCGATACGGCGAACAGAGCCCCGGCCATACCGGCGAGACCGCTTGCAAGCCTGCGAAACATGCCGCCCTCCCATCACGTCAGCTCGGAGCGAGCTTACTGATGAGTATGAGGTTGATTGCGACGACATTGCGTCGGCTCGATGGCCGGCGAGGGGCGGCTCAGAACTCGCGGCGGATGATGAAGCCGTTGGTGACGGCGTCCATGCCGATGCGCGGGTAGTACGTCATCGGGTCGGGGGCCGACAGCAGCAACAGCATCGCCTGAGGGCCGATGATGCGCTTGGTCTCGTAGAGCAGCGCCTTGCCCACGCCGCGTCCTTGCCAGGCCTTGTCGACGGCGAGGTCCGACAGATAGCAGCAATAGGCGAAGTCGGTCAGTGAGCGCGCGACGCCGATCAGCGCACCGCCGCCATCGCGCGCGGTGAGCACGAGATTGGCGTGGCGCAGCATCTCGGTGAGGCGGCCGACATCGTCGAGCGGCCGGCGGATCGTCGACTTGCGCAGCACGTCGGCGAACTCGTCCACGCCGAGCCGGCCTTCCTCGCGCGCGATGGTGATGCCGTCAGGCGGCGTCGCCTCCGTTGAGAAGTCGCGAGCGGTGACGCCCTCGGGGGTTTGCACCGCACGAGGCTCCGCCTTCGCCTGCGCGACATGCGCGCGGGCACGCGAGACATTGCTCCAGTAGTCGACGACCTGCGGCTCCGATTGGCCCATCGCGTAAGCGGGCGAGAGCAGGGGCGAGACCTTCGCGACACGGATGACGACGAACCGGCGTACCGGCGGCTGTCGCCCGACACCGTCGAGGTTGGTGCCGCGGCCGCGGAACAGAGCGGCCAGCGCCTCGAACTCGGCGCCGCCATCGACGACGCGCGCCGTGCCGGCGATCCGCCAGCCCTTGCGTCGGATCGGATCGACGACGTTGGCCTCGACCGCCGGCCGCGCCGCGATGTTGGCCAGCGTGCGCGGCGAGGCGAGATCGCAGAAAGCGATGTGATCGTCATCGACCGTCGCCAGGGTCGCCTTGGGCGAAAGATTGGGCGTGCCGTCGGCGTTGACGCTGGCGACATAGGCCATGCGCTCGCTGTCGATCTCGCGTCGGACCGTGTCGGACATCATGCCCATGGCTCGCCTCGGTATCCCGTCTTCGGACGGGACCGTACACGCGCTGTGACGCCCCTCGCCGACGAAAGCGTCGCGATTGTCGCGGCAGCGCGCCTTCTTCTCCCCGCGAAGGCGGGGAGAAGGTGCCGAGTGTCAGCGAGGCGGATGAGGGGCTTCCTCGCGCCACAACGAATGCTGTCGGTGTTGAGATTCCGCGAAGCCCCTCATCCGCCCTTCGGGCACCTTCTCCCCGCCTTCGCGGGGAGAAGGACTCAAGACGATGTCGCCGCGCTCAGCCGCGCGACTTCGGCCTCGAGCTCCTTGATGCGCGCGACAAGCTTGTTGATCCCCGGCGCGATCTCTTCCTCGCTGTAGCGCGCGGTGATGTGTTGCTGGCAGTTGGCGTCCCAGGCGGAAAGCTCGAACAGGATCGCGCGTTCTACGCGGGCCGTGTAGTCGGGCATCGCCAGCAGCTTCAGGAGCGCTTCGTTGCCCTCGACGATGCGCGCGCGGCCCCACAGCTTGACGCGCTGCTTGGTCGCGTGGTGCAGCAGGAAGATATGGGCGCGATCGTTCTCGGCGAGATTGCCGACGGTGATGTATTGCCGGTTGCCGCCGAAATCGGCGAAGCCCAGCGTCTTCTCGTCGAGCGGCTTGAGGAAGCCGGGCGGCCCGCCGCGATGCTGGATGTAGGGCTGGCCGTCGGTGGTCGCGGTGGCGAGGAAGAAGCTGTCGATATGCTCGAGGAATTGCGCGAGATCCTCGGTCACCACCGTGCGCCATGGCCGCTCGCGCTCGGCCCTCGCCATCATTGGCCGCGAGCCGAGCCTGCTCTGCGCCGCCTTGACCGAGGGCGTGAAGGCGATGTCGCTGGGATTGCCTGAGGGATCGGCGTCGTTCATGCGCCGCAGTACCAGACGCGACGCGGCATCACCAGCCGGGCGCGCTCACTTCAGCGTGCGCGGCAGGTCGGCAGCGCCGGGCACGACGGAATCCTTGAGCAGGATCCAGGTCTGCGCTGCCTTGGCGCACAGCGTGCCTGATTCGGTGTAGAGCGCCGTGCCCGAGTAGAGCTTGCGGCCGTCCTCGCCGATGCGCCAGCCGACGACGACGCAGCGTTCACCGGCGCGCGGCCGCTCGAGGATGCTCACGGTCAGCCGGCCGGTGAGCGCCGGGCGCCAATCGTCGGGATCCTGCGCCGCCCAGGCGCCCGGGCAATCGAGCGTGCCCCAGACGAACTCAGGCGCGATGCGGCCCTCGGCGTCGGCATGGCCGGCATGCGCGTGATAGAGCGACCACGACAGACCGCCGCCATTCACCGGCCCGCCCCAGACGCGCAATCCATCGCCTTCGGCGCGACCGCGGCCACAGACGATGCACTCGTAGAAGCTGCTGCCCTCGGGGCTGCCACCGTCGCGCCAGATCGCTTCGGCCTGCGTCCAGTCCACGGTGAAGGGCGGCGGATCGATGTCGAGCGGCGCGCGACGCGCCTCGCAGATCAGCGTCGCGCCATGTTTCAGGACCAAGCGGTCGTCGCCCTGACGCTCGATGTCGAGCGGTACCTCCAACGGCGCCGGCGCGCGGTACGTGATCTCGACCGGATCGCGCTCATTCCTCGCGAGCCGCGCCGCGAGCACGCCGCCGACATAACCGCCATTGCCGGTCAGGCGCGGCCCCGAATAGCGCCTGTCGATTGTTAACGTTTCACCCATCCCCAACTCCCTTTCGCGCGGCGAACCTGCCGCGCTGTTCGGCCGGACGCAACCCTTCGCTCTGCGTCATTGTCTTCATCTCCCTCTCCCCGCGCGCGGGGAGAGGGTCGGGGTGAGGGGGAGTCTCAGGTTGCGCACGACGACAGCGCGCCGCTCGCGGCAGCCTCTCACCCCAACCCTCTCCTCGCAGGCGGGGAGAGGGAGAAAGACATGGAGTCGATGAGTCCAACCAATCGATGGCTGCCGCTGGGCCTTGTCGCGCTGTGCTTCACGCTCGGCGTGGCGACCCGCGCCTTCAACGACTCCTTCGCGGTGTTCGTGCCGCGGCTCGAGCAGGCGTTCGACGCGTCGCGCGCGTCGATCACCGGGATCTACAGCGTGGCCATGATCGCCATCGGCTTCTGCGGGCCGTTCACCGGGCTTTTCGTCGATCGGTTGGGCCCGCTGCGGCTGGCGCTGTTCGGCCTCGCCGCGGCGGGTGGCGGCGCTGTGCTGGCGTCGCAGGCCAGCGCGCTGTGGCAGCTCTATCTCGGCCTGGGCGTCGCCATCGGCCTGTCGGGCGCGGCGATCGGCGGCGTCTTTCACGCCGCGGTACTCGGGCGTTGGTTCTCGACTCGGCTGGGCACGGCGCTGGCGGTGGCGTGGTCGGCCTCCGGCATCGGGCTGATGATCCTGGCGCCGCTGGCCCAGGCGCTGATCGAGGCGCGCGACTGGCGCTTCGCCTACCTCGTGCTGGGCTGCGGCGTGCTGGCGGTGATGGTGCCGGTCCTCCTGCTGCCGTGGAAACGCGTCACCGCGGGCGATCCCACCGTGGTGGCGCTGCGCCGGCCGGCGGGCACCAGAGGGCCGACATTGCGGCAGGCGATGGGCGAGCTGTCGTTCTGGGCGCTGGCGCTGTCGTTCACCATGACGTCGGTGGCGATCTTCAGCCTGGCGCCGCAAATCGTCGCCTATCTCGGCAGCCGCGGGCTCACGCTGTCGCACGCGGCCAATGTCTGGGCGATCACCGGCCTGATGATGCCGCTGGGCATGATCGGCTTCAATTGGCTGGCCGATCGCGGCGGGCGCGTGCTTGGCGCGGCGGCGGCTTACGCGTGCTCGGCGCTGGGCGTGGTGGCGCTGTGGCTGGTGCGGGGACCGGACGACTGGCCGCTGCTCGCGGCCTTCGTCCTGTTCTTCGGCAGCACGTCAGGGTCGCGCGGGCCGATGATCACCACCTTGGCGACCCTGCGCTACAGCGGCGCGCATCTCGGCCGCATCCTCGGCTGCATCACCATCGGCATGGGCATTGGCGCCGGGCTGGGCGCCTGGATCGGCGGCCTGCTGCTCGATCACACCGGCGGCTATGGCGCGGTCATGGTGATGTCAATCGCCGCGCTCGCGCTCGCCGCTGCGGGGCTGATCTTCGAAGCCAACAACCGCGAGCGGATGCGCTAGCGCACACTGTCATTCCGAGCGCAGCGAGGAATCTAGGGCCAGATTAGATCCCTCGCTTCGTTCAGGATGACAGGAGACCGCTACAGAATCGCCGCGTGCACGAAGTTGGCCACGAGGTCGAGGCGCCTGGTGTGCCAGGGATCGGGGATGCGGTTGTTGGTGATGTAGGCGAAGGACACGCCGGAGTCCGGATCGCCCCAGCAATACGACGTGCCGACGCCGCCATGGCCGAAGGTGCGCGGCGACGCGAAGGAGCCCAAGCCGCGGATGGTCTCGGTGTCGCCGCGCACATGCGGGCCGATGCCGCGATGCATGGGCATGCCCATGTATTCGTCGACGCGATCGCCGGTCCAGTTGCGGATGGCGTATTGCAAGGTGCGCGGTGAGACGATGCGCGCGCCGCCAAGTGTGCCGCCGGCCAGCATCATCTGATAGAGCGCGACCATGCCGCGCGCCGTGCCATAGGCGCCGCCGCCCGGCACGCCGGCGCGCCGCCATTCCGGCGTGTTCGCCTCGGCGTCTTTCTGCGCGGCGCCGCCCGCCGGCGGCGGTACGTGCATGTCGGAGATCCGCGCCAGCTCCGATGGCCGGCTGACGCCCATGAACAGGTCGTTGCCCAGGCCGATCGGCTCGATGACGTTCTCGCGGATGAAGTCGCGGAAGTCCTGGCCGGTGACGGCCTCGATCACCACACCGGCGGTCCAGTGCGCCGACAGGCCGTGGTAGTGGACCTTCGAGCCCGGCGTCCATTCCAGGGTGAAGTCGCAGACGACCTGCCTCAGTCTCTCGTGATCCTCCCAGGCCTCCTTCGGCACCACGGCGTTGGGGAAGCCGCCCTGATGCGTCATCAGCTGCAGCAGGGTGACGTCGCGTTTGCCGTTGCGGCGGAAGTCAGGGACGTGGTCGCTGACCTTGTCGGCGAAGCGCAGCGCGCCACGCTCGGCCAGCACCCACAACGCCGCGGCGCAGATCACCTTGGTGTTGGAGTAGAGCAGCCATAGCGTCGAGTCGGTGGCCTCGCGCGGCGCCGGATCGGTGATCGCGTTGCCGAAGCTGCGCACCAACGCCAGCTTGCCGTGCCGCGCCAGCGCGATCTGGCAACCCGGGTAATGGCCATCGCCGATCTGCTTGTCGATGAAGGCGATCAGCGCCTCGATCTGCTCCATGCGGAAACCGAGCGTCGCCGGGTCGGCCGGCTGCAGCGGATAGGTCATTGGTATTTCTCTCCCCTGGGCACCGCCCGAATCCTGTCATCCCGAGCGTAGCGAGGGATCCAGGTGCGGCCTAGATCCCTCGCTGCGCTCGGGATGACAGACTTGTCCTAACTCGTCGCCAGCCCGCGCAACGCCATGCCGATCACTTCGTCGGCGCGCGTCCAGACCATCTCGGCCCATGTCGCGCCGGCGGGATAGAAGCGTTCCCGCATGTAGGCCTTGAAGTCGCGGCCCTGCGCTGAGTTCAGGTCGCCGTGGATGTGCAGCCAGTTGTCGCGCCGCACCGCCTCCAGCACCTCGTCGACCGGGTAGGTGCCATACTCCAGCGCGATGCCGCAGAAGGCGGCATCGGGCGCTTCCTGCGGGAAGGCGTCGAGTACCGCGCCGGTGACGATGGCCGAGGTCGAGCTGCCCTGCTCAGGCGAGGTCATTTCCGCGCCGTACCAGCGCTCGGCGCGCTCGAAGGCGGCGCTGCCGGGCGGCGAGACGTTGATCATCTCGCCATGGCCGAACGGCCCCAGCCCGGTGTGGAAGTCGATGCAGCCGATCAGGCGCGCGTGCCCCAGTTCCTCGCGGATCACGCGGCGGATGGTGCGGTTGGTCCAGGTCGGCTTGTTGCCACCGAAGAACAGGCCTTGGGGATGCGTGTACTGCCCGGCGCTGACCGCCGACTGGAAGCCGAAGGCGCCATGCTGCTGGGTGAAGGCGGCGAACACCCGTCTGCTCTCGGCTAGGCTGGCTGCGTCGTAGGATGCCGGCTTGAGTGCCTCGGCGAGCGCGATGTAGCCGGGGTTGGCCGGATAGGTCTTGCCGTGGTCGACGAAGTTGCGATTGAGGTCGACATTGTCCTCGTTGACGCGGCGGATCCAGGCGAAGCCGTGCGGGTTCACGCCGTGGATCAGGAACGCGCCGGTGTCGGCGGGCAGCGTCGCCGCGCGACCGGCACGCAGCCAGTTGATCATCGCGCCACTGCCGCAATAGCCCTCGACGCCATGCGTCGCGGCCATCAGCACCAGCATCTTGGGCGCGTCGTCAGCGCCGAAGCGCGCGACATCCATGAACAGCCGCCCGCCATCGGGGCCGAGCGTGGGGTTGCGCAGCGAACGCAGGCCGCCGCCGGTCGCCGCGACCGAAGCGCAGAACTTCTCGCGCGCCTCGGCGTAGCTCTGGGAGAAATGGCTGGCGACGGAACTCATGAATGCGGACCCGCGGATGCTACAGTGACGCCATCGTAGCGGGGAGAGGGGAGCGCACACCATGGCCTTCATTTCGGTCGACGAAGCCCAGGCGATGGTGTCTCCCGGCGGGCACTTCTCGCCCTGGATCGCCGATCTCGGCCTGCGCATCGAGCGCATCGACAAGACGGGCGTGCGTGCTCGCCTGCCGCGCTCGCCACGCGTCCAGCGTCCCGGCGGCGTGGTGATGGGCCAGGCGCTGATGGCCGCCGCCGACACCTTGCTGGTGCTGGCCTTCAGCGAGGCCATGGGCCGCAAGCCCAGCATGGCCACAGTGTCGTTGACCACCAACTTCATGCGCGCCGCCGTCGATTGCGACGTCATCGCCGAGGCGCGGCCGCTGAAGCTCGGCCGCTCCACGGTGTTCGGCGAGGTGGTGTTCTACGCCGACGGCGACGCCCAGCCGGTCGGGCAGGCGACGGCGGTGTTCGCCGTGCTGCCCGACGCCGCCGCCGCGAAGTTCACCGCCGTCGGCACGCTGGCCGGCGAGTAGTTTCGACCGTCGCCGAACGACAACGCGCTGTCACCCCGAGCGCAGCGAGGGGTCTCGGGCCGGCCTAGATCCCTCGCTGCGCTCGGGATGACAGCGAGGGGTAGCGCTTCCGGTTACTAGACGCCGAGATCGCCACCCGCGGCCGCGGCCGTTGTGCCGTCGCGGCGGAAGGCCTTGATGACGTTGCGGCCGACCTTCCACTTGTGGACCTCGTCCGGCCCGTCGACCAGGCGCTGCGAGCGGATCTGCGTGTACCACTTGGCCAGGATCGTATCCTGGCTGTAGCCCAGCGCGCCGTGCAGCTGGATCGCGGTGTCGACCACCTTGTGCACCATGTGCGCCAGGAAGACCTTGGCGATCGAGTTCTCCTGCGCCAGGTCCATGCCCTTCTCGGCCTTGTAGGCGATGTGCAGCAGCATCAGGCGGGCCATGTAGAGCTCGCTGGCGCACTCCGCGAGCATGAACTGCACGGCCTGGCGGTCGGCCAGCAGCACGCCGAAGGTCGAGCGCTCGGTGACGCGCTTGGTCGCCATGTCGAGCGCGCGCTGCGCCTTGGCGATGTTGTGCATGCCGTGGCGCAGGCGGCCATAGGCGAGGCGATGCTGGCCCATGTTGAAGCCGTTGCCTTCACCGCCCAGCAGGTTCTCGGCCGGCACCCTGAGATCCTTGATCTCGATCTCGGAATGCCCACCGGAGAGCTGGTCGTAATGCGGCCCGGTGATCGCCATGTTGGGCACGTTGCGCTTGATCTTGTAGCCGGGGTTGGGCAGCTCGACGAGGAAGGCCGAGTGCTGCTTGTGGCGCGGCGCGTCGGGATCGGTGCGGGCGATCACGAAGGCGATGTCGGCGACGCTGGCCGAGGAGGAGAACCACTTTTCACCGTTGAGGACATAGTTGGCGTTGCCGTCCTTGACCGCCGTGGTGCGCATGCCGGTGGCGTCGGCGCCGGCGGCCTTCTCGGTCATCGAGAAGCACACGCGCTTCTCGCCGTTGAGGATCGGCTTGAGGAACTTCTCCTTCTGATACTCGCTGCCGTAGGCCAGCAGGGTCATCATCGAGGCGTCGTCCGGGCCCTGGGTGTTCATCGACAGAGCGCCCAGGGCGCTTTCGCCGAGTTCCATCTGCACCAGCGCGTTGGCCAGCGGGCCCAAGCCCATGCCGCCATATTCCTTGGGGATGAACGGGCACCACAGGCCCTGGGCGCGCGCCTTCTTGCGCAGCGGCTCGAGCACTTCCTTCAACGGCTTGTGGTCGAGTTCCTTCTCCGCCGGGATGCACTCTTCCTGCACCCACTGCCGTACCTTCTTGCGGATGGCCTGGGCCTCGGCGGGAATCTCGAAATCGATCGACATGGCGTTTCCTCTCTTCTGGATGCCCGACTATCGCACGAAAACGCTAGGATCGAGGGCGGACAGGGGAGGGCGGCGACATGGCGTTCCGGATCGCGGATCGATGGTTCGAGTTCCGTCGCATCGACGACGACATCACCCTGATCTGGGAGCCGTACGTGGTGCCGCTGATCCGGTGCAACATCTGGCATGTCCGCGGGCGGGATCGCGATCTGCTGATCGACACCGGGTTGGGCATGGCGAGCCTCAAGGCGGCGGCGCGGCATCTGTTCGAGAAGAGGCTCACGGCGGTCGCGACCCACGCCCACTACGATCACGTCGGCGGGCTGCACGAGTTCGATGATCGCGTGATTCATCGCGCCGAGGCGCAGCGAGTGGCCAATGGCAGCGCCGCCTCGCTCTACGGCGGCACACGGGATGACGCGTTGCTGGAGAGCATCCGCGCGGCCGGTTACGACATTCCGCCCGAGCTCTTCACCGCTTTGCCGCACGACGGCTACGATCCGGGAGCGTATGCCGTGCTGCCGGCGCCGGTGAATCGCATGGTGGACGAGGGCGACGTAGTCGACATCCGCGACCGCCATTTCGAGGTCCTGCATCTGCCCGGCCATTCACCGGGCAGCATCGGCCTGTGGGAGGCCAGGAGCGGAACCTTGTTCTCTGGCGACGCGCTCTATGACGGGCCGCTGCTCGACGAGCTGCCGGGCTCCGACATCGCGGCCTATGTCTCGACCATGAAGCGGCTGCGGCAGCTACCGGTACGCGTCGTGCACGCCGGCCACGACCCCAGCTTCGGGCGCGAGCGTCTGAGGGAGCTGTGCGATGCCTATCTCGCGCGGCGCGCCTGATGCCCAAAAAAAGCGAAGCCGACCGCGAAGGGTCGGCTAAGCCTTTGTCGTCATTGGTCGGAGTGAGAGGATTCGAACCTCCGGCCCCTAGCTCCCGAAGCTAGTGCTCTACCAGGCTGAGCTACACTCCGGCGGTGGCTTCGGCGCCCTGTCGGGTGCGAAGCGGCGCGGGTTATAGCGCCCGCTTGTGGCCCTAGCAAGGCCGCTCCGGCATGCTGTCGTAAGCAGGCGAGTTGTCCGGGTTAGGTAGCACACGAGTTGTCCGGTTTAA